>NZ_JARVSW010000065.1:0-69638 GCF_030208985.1 Pseudomonas sp. MEJ108 | reverse complement strand
GCGCCAGGACTCAGCCGTCACTAACGTCGCACTCTGCGTCGTCAGTGCCATCGCGCTCGAAAAGCACTTCGTTGGCAGCGGCTGATGGGTAACTCATAGCATTGTTTCGCATCAGAGATTGCTAACGCAGAGCGTCACGAACTGCATGCCGACGCAGCGCGTCGGCACGATAGTCAAAGCGGGGGCGGGCGCAGCAGGCATCAGAACAGCTTGCTGAACACCCAATACAACGAACCTGACAAGAGGATCGCCGCCGGCAGGGTCAGCACCCAGGCAGTGGCCAGATTGCGCAGGGTACGCATTTGCAGCCCCGAGCCATTGGCGACCATCGAACCGGCCACGCCGGACGACAGCACATGCGTAGTGGATACCGGCAGCCCATACATGTCCGCCGCGCCGATCGTGAACATCGCCACGACCTCTGCCGACGCGCCTTGGGCGTAAGTCATGTGCGTCTTGCCGATGCGCTCGCCCACCGTCACCACGATACGCTTCCAGCCGACCATCGTGCCCAGACCCAAGGCGATGGCCACGACAATCTTGACCCAGGTCGGAATGAACCGCGTAGCACTGTCGATCTGCCCCTTGAACGCCTCAAGCTTGGTCTTGGTGTTCGCGTCGAAATCGCCGACCTTGTTTTTCTCCATCAGGCGGATGGTTTCCGAGGTCAGGTACATGTCGTTACGCACGTTGGTCACAGCCTCGGCAGGCACCTTCGACAGCGAGCCATAACTGGCGACCTGATCGCCGATCTTGCCCGCCATCACCGCCAGCGCAGGGATCAGTTCAGGGCTCGCCTCCTTGCTGACCAAGTAATCCGACAGCGTCTTGCGCGCATCCCCGGGGGCCGGTTGAGGGACGCTGCGGATCAGCGCCTGCTGGGTTACTTCAGCCACGGCAGCGAACTGGGTAGCCTGTTCGGCGGGCATGGTGCGGTTCAGCGCATAAGCCATCGGCAGTGTGCCGACCAGAATCAGCATGATCAGGCCCATGCCTTTCTGCCCATCGTTGGAGCCATGCGCGAACGACACGCCCGTGCAGGTCACGATCAGCATGGCGCGAATCCACAACGGTGGCGGCGCATTGCCTTCCGGAGCCTTGTACAGCGCGCGGTTCTTGATGAACATGCGCATGGCCAGCAACAGCAACGCCGCACAGCCGAAGCCCACCAAGGGCGAGAGCAGCAGTGAGTAACCGATCTTGGTGGCCTGCGACCAGTCCACGCCACTGGTGCCGTCCCGCCCGTGCATCAGGGCGTTGGCGATGCCAACGCCGATGATCGAACCGATCAGCGTGTGTGACGAGGACGCCGGCAGACCCAGCCACCAGGTGCCGAGGTTCCAGATGATCGCCGCGATCAACAGCGCGAAGATCATCGCGAAGCCCGCCGATGAGCCGGTTTGCAGGATCAGTTCCACCGGCAGCAGGGCAATGATGCCGAATGCCACCGCGCCGCTGGAAAACATCACGCCGAGAAAATTGAAGAAGCCTGACCAGACCACTGCAAAGCCGGGCGGCAGGGAGTGCGTGTAGATCACGGTGGCGACCGCGTTGGCCGTGTCATGAAAGCCGTTGACGAACTCGAAGCCCAAGGCGATCAGCAACGCTACGCCCAACAGCACGAACGGGGTCCAGGTGGTGACCACCGTGCCCATGTCGTCAACGTCCTGTTTGAGGCTGTAGCCGGTGAACAGCAAGCCTGCGATGAGTATCGTGAAGAAAAGTATCATGGTCATTCGGCTGGGCTTGCGACCGAATTGACTCGCTGACAGGCTCGCCTTGCCGAGAGCGTCTGGAGACAGTGCGTTTGTAGCCATGTTCGCAATCCTGGATTGAAAGAATATTGACATGGTCATTGCAAAATGTGACAGCGGTGAGACATGTAACAATTGATTGCGCTTTTGCGCCGGTTTTCTGACAACCGGCGGTTGCTGACTCAGTAATCGCCGCGTTTGCGGAACGCCCAGCGCCCGGCGACCAGCGTGAAGGTCGCGACCAGCGCCACCAGAATCCAGAAGCCCTCAGGGTCAGAGGCCAGCGGTACGCCCCCCACGTTCATGCCGAAAAACCCGGCAACGATGTTGATCGGCAAGGCCAGAACAGTCACCACGGTCAGGGTAAACAGGGTTCTGCTGCTCTGTTCGTTGAGGTTGGCGGCAATTTCTTCCTGTAACAGTTTGATGCGCTCGCCCAGCGCCGTCAGGTCGTTGATCACCAGTGAGGACTCTTCGATGGACTGACGCAACGCCTGGACATCCTGTTCGCGCAGCCATTGCGGAGGTTTGTGCAACAGGCGCATCAACGAACCGGGTTCCAGCGCCAGCAGGCGTTGCAGACGGACCAGCACCCGGCGCATGGCGCCGAGTTCGGAGCGATTGTTGCTTAGTCGCTGCGAAAGCAACTGGTCTTCGATGCGGTCGACGTTGACGCTGGTCTTGCGCAGGAACTGCGTCAGTACTTCGCCCTGATCGCTCAGCAGGTGGGCGAGGAGCTCCAGCGGTGAGTCGAATTGCTCGCCGCGCTTGACCGCCGAGCGCAGCTTGTCCACCGAACGCAGCGGCTGCAGCCGGGCGGTGATCAGCAAACGCTGGCGGGCACAGACCCACAGGGTGGAAATATCCGTCGAGAGCCTGTTGAAGTCGAACACCACATCGTTGACGACCGCCAGCAGCGTGGTATCCACGTGCTCGATCCGCGTCGAACGCGAGCCCTCGTGCAATGCTTCGAAAAACTCTTCCGGAAGGTCCAGCTGGGCTTTCATCCAGCGTTCGCAGGCCGCGTGCGAGAGGTTCAGGTGCAGCCAGATGAAGCTGTTTTCTTCGGGAGGGTTTTGCAGGTAATCCAGCGCGGCGGCCGAACCGATTTCCTGGCCACTTTCACCATGGCGAAAACGGAAGCCGTAGAGCAGACCGAAAAGGTCGGAGTCCTGATGGTGGTGAGCGATACTGTGGTTCATGGCTGTCCACGTGCGGCCTGGCCCGGGCAGGGGAGGCGAAGGCCGCATGATGACAAGGCGTTATTTCATATTTGTGACAGCTTGTTGCCGGGTGTGACATCCGCCAGATCGAGAAACGACTGCATGGGCAGCCGTTCAGTCAATCGACAGCTCGCTACCGCCTCGACAGCGGTCAGACCATCGCCAGTGGCACCTTGCGAGTCGGCGCAGGCCATGCCAGATCGATATCGGCCAGATCGCGCTCGGTCAGACGAATCTGCTCGGCAGCGATGTTCAGACGAATGTGTTCCGGGTTGGTCGCCTTGGGAATGGCGATCATGTTGTCCTGGCGAAGCACCCACGCCAGGGAAATCTGCGCCGGTGTTGCATCGTGGCGTTTGGCGATTTCGTGCAGGGCAGGGTGGTAGAGCAGATCGCCAGCCTGGCCGATCGGGCAGTAAGCCATCAAGGGCAGATGACGGTCTGCGCTCCACAGCATCAGGTCGAACTCGATGCCGCGTTGCTCCGGGTTGTAGAGCACCTGATTGGTGGCACAACGCGGGTTGTTGAGCTCGATCATGTCCGGCACATCAAAGTTGGACACCCCCCAGGCACCGATTTTGCCCGCTTCACGCAGACGCTCGAATGCCTCGACCGTCTCGGTCAGCGGGTACTGGCCTGGCCAGTGCAGCAAGTACAGATCGATGTAGTCGGTGTTCATTCGCCGCAGGCTGGCCTCGCACGCGGTTGGAATACCGGCGCGGCTGGCGTTGTGCGGGTAGACCTTGCTGACCACGAATACCTTGTCCCGCTGTCCGGCAATGGCTTGCCCGACGATTTCCTCGGCAGCGCCATCGGCGTACATCTCGGCGGTGTCGATCAGGGTCAGGCCCTGTTCGATACCGAGGCACAGGCCGGCGATTTCTGCCGAGCGCTGATGCCCTTTTTCACCCATGTGCCAGGTGCCCTGACCCAGCACTGGTACGGTTCTGCCTGCCAGTTCCAGTGTGCGCATGTGACCCCCTGCAATTAAATAAGCAGCTAATGAGCGGTTGAATAAGCAGGTCTCAGGCAACAAGAGGCGCACGAGGTTCCGTGACACCCCAATGACAATGCAGATTTAAACCCGGAACTGCTTCAGCAAGGTGTTCAACTCTTCGCTCAACCCGCGCAGATGCAGACTGGCCGAAGTCGATTGTTCGGCGGCCAGTGCGGTGCTCTGGGACAGTTGCGCGGCCTGGGTGACGTTCTGGTTGATGTCATCCACCACGTGCGTCTGCTGCAGGGTGGCGCTGGCGATCGATGCATTCAGGCTGTTGAGGTTGCGCAGCGCCTGACTGATGGAGGTCAGGCTCTGGCCGGCCTGATTGGCCTGCTCGATGGTCAACTGCGAAGAGCGGCTGCTGTCACCGATCACCTTGACCGCTGCATCGGAATGCTTTTGCAGGCGTTCGATCATTGACTGGATTTCTGCGGTCGATTTCTGCGTGCGCTGGGCCAGCAGACGCACTTCGTCGGCCACTACGGCAAAGCCGCGGCCCTGTTCGCCGGCGCGCGCGGCCTCGATGGCGGCGTTCAGCGCCAGCAGGTTGGTCTGCTCGGCAATCGAACTGATCACTTCCAGTACGCTGCCGATCTGCGTGCTCTCGCTGGCCAGGCTCTGCATCACTTGCACGGCCTGACCGATGGTGCTGGAGAGGTGTTCGATCTGGCGCAGGCTGTTATCGATATTGATTTGACCCTGCTGTGCCTGTGACTCGGCATCGCGCATTTCGCTGGCGGCATGTTCAGCGTTCTTGGCCACGTCCTGCACACCGTAGGTCACTTCGTTGACCGCAGTGGCAACCAGGTCCATCTGTTGCGATTGTTGCTCGCTGCGGCTCTGCGCCTGTTCGGCGTCGCTGCCCAGATCGGTCGAGGCCTGGCCCAGCGCCACGGCCGAGTGCTGCAACTGACCGACGACATTGCGCAGCTTGGCGACAAAGGCATTGAAGTGCGTACCCAGCTCGGTTATTTCATCCTTGCCATGGGTTTCCAGCGTGCGGGTCAGATCGCTCTCGCCACTGGCAATGCTGGCCATCGCACCGACCGCCGCTCTGAGAGGGCGCACGATGCTGCGTACGATCGTGACCAGCAGCAACACCATGATCAGCACGATGCAGGCGATGAACATCCCGGCGTTCCACAGTTGGGTCTTGAATTCCGCCGCTACGTCATCCACGTAAACGCCGGACCCCAGAATCCAGCCCCATGGTTGAAACAGTTGCACGTAGGAGGTCTTTTTCACCGGCTCGCTGGCACCGGGCTTGGGCCAGCGATAATTGACCATCCCGGCACCCTGGGCTTTGACCAGCGTGACCATTTCATTGAACACCGCAAAGCCGTCCGGGTCCGTGATGGTCGATAGATCCTGGCCTTCGAGCTTGGGGTTGGTGGGGTGCATGATCATCACCGGGCGCAGGTCGTTGATCCAGAAGTAGTCGCTCTGGCTGTAACGCAGGCTCTTTATCTCTTTCAAGGCTTGCTGTTGCGCAGCCTCGCGGGTCATGCCGCCGGCGGCTTCAAGCCCTTGATAGAAGGAGAGGATGCCGCTGGCCGTCTGCACCACATGCATGGTTTTCTCGGCCTTGGCCTGATACAGGTCGTTATGCAGTTGCCTGAGCAGCGTCGCCGAAAGGACGAAGAGCATCAGCACTGAAACGACAAGAATCAGCCACAGACGGCGGCTGATGGACAAACTGCGCATACTCATGATCGGCATCCCATGCATTATTTTTTTTCTTCTGATGACTCCGATCCGCGCAGCGCGCGATTCAGGGCCTTTTAAGCATCTCGGCGCGTCATGATCAAACATGAGCGGTCGGTCACACTTTTTAGCGGCGTACACGGGTATGGCGAAAGGCTTACAGCAACAGACGCGATTGGCTCTATCGACTGACCCTCAGTGAATGTAGGATCCAATTCAACAGCTGCAGCGAAGGAACGCCGCAGTGATCAGGGAGGATCGACCATTGCCAGGAGGCTACTGACAGGATGTCGGAATGGTCATGTTGCAAAACCACCCGCTTCGGCGGGTTTTTTGCGTCTGCAGGAAAGCAGGGTGGGTTCAGCGGTCCGGCTCGCAGCCTTTGAGCACCAGCCTGAGGATGGTCCGGGTGGCCGCCTCGTAATCGGCATCCTGCAGTTTTGCCTTGCCGGTGACCGTTGCGATCTGCCAGTCGAAATCGGCGTAGGTCTGGGTCGCGGCCCAGATGGTGAACATCAGGTGATGAGGATCGAGCGGGGCGATCTGTCCGCTGTCGATCCAGGCCTGGATGCATTCGATGTTGTGCCGTGCCTGGCCATTGAGCTGTTCGATCTGCTGCGCTGTCAGGTGCGGGGCGCCATGCATGATCTCGCTGGCGAACACTTTCGAGGCGAAGGGCAGATCACGGGAAATCTGGATTTTCGAACGGATATAGCGGCTGAGGACTTCGGCAGGCACGCCTTCGGGGTTGAAGGGCGTCGACGCACGCAGAATGGGCTCGATGATGCTTTCCAGCACCTCGCGATAGAGGTTTTCCTTGGATTTGAAGTAGTAATAGACGTTGGGCTTGGGGACACCGGCTTTGGCCGCGATATCGCTGGTCTTGCTGGCGGCGAAGCCCTTGTCGGCGAATTCCTCGCTGGCAGCGCGCAGGATGAGTTCTTTGTTGCGCTCGCGGATACTGCTCATGACCCGGTTGTTCCCTTGCCTGCATGGCGGTCGCGCATGTTAGCACCGGGTTTGCGCAGCGCTCAATGTTGACGGCCCGGGGCAGGGTTGCACCGGGCCGTTTACTCAGGCACCCATCAGTTCCTGGACTCTGGCTGCCAACGCTTCAATCGCAAACGGCTTGGTCAGTACGCGCATTCCTGGACCGAGCTGTTCGTCACCGATGGCAGCGTTTTCCGCGTAGCCGGTGATGAACAGGGTCTTCAGATGCGGGCGGACCTCGCGTCCGGCATCGGCCATTTGTCGTCCGTTCATGCCGCCCGGCAAGCCCACGTCAGTGATAAGCAGGTCGATATGCACATCCGAACGCAGCAGCTTTAGGCCAGCCAGGCTGTCGGCGGCTTCGATCAGCGTATAGCCCAGGTCGCCGAGGGCGTCGGTGAGCAGCATGCGCACCGTGGGTTCGTCGTCCACGATCAGGATGGTTTCCCCGGACTGGGTGAACTCGAACGGTGTCTTGTGCACATCGCCTTCGTCTCTGGCCGCAGTGCCGTCGTAGCGGGGCAGGTACAGGGATATCGCGGTTCCCTTGCCGACCTCTGACTGAATACGCACCCGTCCGCCAGACTGATTGGCGAACCCGTAAATCATCGACAGACCCAGCCCGGTGCCCTGGCCAATGGGTTTGGTGGTGAAGAACGGGTCGAATGCCTTGGCGATGACATCAGGCGTCATGCCGGTACCGGTATCGGTGACGCACAGCGACAGATAGTGGCCCTCGGGCATATCGTGTGTGCGTGCCACATCGCCGTCTATCCAGCGGTTGCTCGCCTCGATGGTGATGCGTCCGCCGTCCGGCATGGCATCGCGGGCGTTGATGCACAGGTTCAGCAGCGCGTTTTCCAGCTGGCTGGCGTCGACCAGTGTCGGCCACAGCCCCGTGGCACCCAGGGTCTCGACCACGATGCTGGGGCCAACGGTGCGCTGGATCAGGTCGGTCATGCCTTTCATCAGCCTGTTCACGTCAGTCGGCTGCGGGTCCAGGGTCTGGCGTCGAGAGAAGGCCAGCAGCCGGTGCGTCAGAGCCGCGGCACGTTTGGCCGCGCCCTGGGCCGTCACGATGTACTTGTCGACCTCGCCCCAGCGCCCTTGCTCGATCCGGGTGCCCATCAGTTCCAGAGCCCCGGAAATGCCTGCCAGCAGGTTGTTGAAGTCGTGGGCGAGGCCACCGGTCAGTTGCCCGACCGCTTCCATTTTCTGCGACTGGCGCAGCTTCTCTTCGGCCTGCATGAGCTCGGTGGTGCGCGCTGCCACGCGTTGCTCAAGCGTGTCGTTGAGGGCACGCAGCGCGGCAGTGGCACGGTCGCGTTCTGCCGCCACGGCGCGTCGTTCGTCAACGTTGATGAGCACGCCGGGAAAGCTCAATGGTGTGCCATCCTCGGCCCGATCGACCCGGCCGTTGGCTTCGATCCAGTAGTAGATGCCATCAGTACGACGAACGCGGTACTGGTGGGCGTAAACACGCCCGTTGGTGATGACCGCATTGATCGCAGTGATCAGGCCTTGCTTGTCTTCCGGGTGAACAGTGGCAATGACTTGCTCAAGACTCAGGCCTTCACGGCCCAGCGCGGGGTCCAGACCGAAGGCCTTGGCGAAGGCTTCGTCGACGGTGAAGCGATCGGTCGGCAAGTCCCAGTGCCAGGTGCCGATGATTGCACCGGCGGCCAGGGCGAGCTGAACGCGGTCGATGTTTTCGCGTGCGACGGCCTCGCTGGTGCGCAAGCGCTCCTCGGCATCGCGTCGCGCCGTCACATCGCTGAAGATCACCGCAATCTGCCGATCAGCCGGTTCACCGACACGCACCGCCTTGACTTCGAACCAGCGCTCGAACGCCTTGGCATAGTTCTCGAAGCTGGCAGGCTCGCCGGTTTTGGCGACGTTGCCATAGGCTTCGAACCAGAACCGCTCCAGGTCCGGCGCGAACTCGGTCACCCACTTGCCGCGCAAATCGACACCGGCCTGACGTTCAAAGGCAGGGTTGGCCTCGATGAAGCGGTAGTCCACCGGGCTGTCATCGGCATCGAACCTGACCTGAATGATGGCGAATGCGGCTTCGATGGTCTCCAGCATGGCCCTCGAGCGCTCTTCGCTCTGGCGCAGCGCCGTCTCGGCCTTGCGCATCTGCGACATGTCGAGCATTGCGCCGATCATGCGCACCGCCTGGCCGTCGATATCGCGTATCACATGACCGCGGTCCAGTACGTCGGCATAGGACCCGTCCAGACGACGAAAGCGGTATTCGTCTGTCCAGGCAGTACCATTGCCGTCGATCACGGCATGAATGGAGTCGTATACGCGGGTGCGGTCGTCGGGATGGATCTGGCCGATCCACCAGTCACCGGAGTTGTCCAGGGTTGCCAGCGGGTGGCCGTAAGCCTCTTCCAGCGCGTCGTTCCAGAGCACCAGATTGGTTGCAAAGTCCCAGTCCCAGATCGAGTCATTGGTCGCCTTGGCGGCGAGCCGGTAACGTTCCTGGGCTTCTTCGGTCGCGCGGCCGGCCAGATGCTCGCGGGTACGGTCGCGCAGGATTTTCACGAAACCGAGGTGGGTATTGTTCTCATCGTAGAGCGGCATCATCTCGCCTGATGCCCAGAACAGCTCACCGTCCTTGCGCAGGTGCCAGCGCTCGTCCGACGCCCGGCCTACGCTCAGCGCAAGCTGCATTTCATGTTCGACCCGGTTGCTGGCCAGGTCTTCGGGCGTAAAGAAACGCTTGGCGCTCTGACCGACCATCTCTTCCTGGGTCCAGCCCAGAACCTGCTCTGCGCCAGGGTTCCAGTCGGTGATGATGCCGTTGCCATCGGTCAGGATCATGGCGAAATCCATCGCGCTGTCAAAGACTGCGCGGTGGCGTGCCGCCCGGGCGACGGCTGAGGGCCGACAGGTATTTGTTGCGGCGTCGATGCCGGCTTCTTCAAGCGTTCTGCGCAGGTCCACGATCTGCGCCTCCAGCTCTTCTCTTGTCAGGTCTTTCAGAGCGCCTCCCGCTCACACGTTATGTTTGGCATGGGCGGAAACTTGCCGATGGCCTGCTTTGCACGGTCTGCTTTCCCTCGGCAGGCAGTGCCTGATGGGCGTCTTTCTATGGCGACCACCATACAGTCATTGCCGCGCCTGAGCTCACGTCCTGCCGTGACTGCAGCGCAGTGGCTGCGTCAGTGGACACCTGCCGACGAATCGGGTTTCGAAGGATCAGAATTTAAAACAGCCATTGTGTCCTGCGCTGGTTCCGGGGACATGTTCAAAGGCGCAGCGATTTTCCCGGGTATTCATCGGCCTGGGGGCGGCTTTCTTTAGAGAATGTCAGGCCTGGGTAACAACTTTGTTTGCAGGCTGCACACATTGCTCATTACCTGATGCGGGTGGGGCTTTCGAGTCAGCCTTTTTTCGGGGTTCTTCGGAACGCGTGCTAGGATTTACCCTTTCGTTATGCGAAACGTGCCCTTCGTATGTCCATCGATGCAAACAGTTCCGCTACTCCTGCACCCACCAAGCGTCGCCTGCCCAAGGGCGAGGTGCGCAAGGCCGAAATCATCAAGGCGGCCATGACCCTTTTCGCTCGGGATGGGTATGCCGGCGCCTCGCTGACCAACATTGCCAAGGTGGCAGGTCTCTCTCAGGTCGGCCTGCTGCACCACTTCCCGACCAAACTGGTGCTGCTGCAAGCTGTTCTCGAACATCGCGACCAGTACATTGCCGGCCGGCTGCAGGATGCCGATCAGGTCGCTTCTCTGCAGGGGTTCCTGTCGTTTCTGAAGCAGGTCATGAGTTTCAGTATCGAAGACGCCGCGGTCAGCCAGGCGCTGATGATCATCAACACTGAAAGTCTGTCGGTCACGCATCCTGCACACCGCTGGTTCAGCGAGCGTTTTGCGATTGTGCACGGCCATCTTCAGGCGCATCTGAAGTTGCTGGTCGAGGCAGGCGAAATTCGGGCGGATATCGACGCAAGGCAGATCAGCCTGGAGATAGCCGCCATGATGGATGGCATGCAGATTCAATGGCTTCGATCGCCAGGGGATGTGCAGATAGAGGAGGGGTTTGCCAGATTTCTCGAACGACTGGCGCGGGATCTGGCGGCACGCTGAGCTGCGAGCGTTTGCCAGGCAGGCATCGGTGGTCCTGTCGACCACCGATGCCGTTGGCTTAGTAAGCCTGTTCTGCCTTGACCTGTACGGCCTTGCGCAGGGGGATCGGCAGCGGGTTGGAGTCGCGAGTGGTCAATTGCTCCGGGTACAGCGCTACAACCGTGCGGTCGAGCGTCAGGTTTTCCGAGTCCTTGCCCACCAGCACCTTGAACTTGCCAGGGTCAACGTTCCAGCTCACCGAGTTGGCTGAGTAGTACGCGAACGAGCGCGAGTCCAGCGCAATGGTCACGGTCTTGCTTTCGCCAGGCTTCAGGTAAACCTTGGAAAAGCCCTTCAGCTCTTTCTCTGGACGATCAACCAGCGGCTTTGAAGGCTGCACGTACACCTGAGCCACTTCAAAACCGGCCTTGTCACCCGTGTTGGTCACCGTGAACGACGCCTGAATGGTCGCGCCCGGTGCCAGCACGTTGCTCGACAGCTTCAGATCGCTGTACGCATAGGTGGTATACGAAAGCCCGAAACCGAATGGGTAGAGCGGTTTGGTGTGCTTCTTGTCGTAACCGCGATAGCCCAGGTACAGGCCTTCGCTGTAGCTCATCTCGACAGGCGGATTAGGGCTGCTGAAATAGTACGGCACCGGGTTCGAGTACGACGCATAGCTCGGATTGTCCTGTGCCTTCTTGTCCAGCGTGATCGGCAGCTTGCCCGATGGATTGACCTTGCCGAACAGTATTTCAGCCAGTGCCTGACCGCCCTGTTGCCCTGGATACCAGGCGTGCAGAGACGCGGCTACCTTGTCAGCCCACGGCTGCATGTCCATGCCACCGCCACCGTGCAGTACCACGATGGTTTTTGGGTTGGCTTTCTGAATGAAACCGATCAGCTCGGACTGGAATTGCGGCAGTTCGAACGGACGATCGAGCGACTCACCCTCGTATTCGAAGTTATTGCCGGCGGCTACCACGACAGCGTCGTAATCCCCCAGATTCTTCGGTGGTCGCAACGCTGCCCAGCTCATCTGTACGCCGTTCATGCCGCCCAGTACCGGAGTGAAGTTGCCCTTGAGCCGGCGGTATTCGAGGCGCACGTTGTATTCGCTGCCAGCCTTGAGATTCGGTGTCTTGACGGTGCGCGGCACGACTGGGATCAGGTCGAACGAGACTTGCGCGCCTTCATCTTCAAGCACCAGCTCATCGTTGATCCAGAGTTTATAGGCACCGTCCGCACGGACCTTGAACACCTGCGGCCCGGTGATCGTCGGTTTGATCTTGCCAGTGAAACGGGCCGAGAACGAACCGGCTGAAGGGCTGTAGCCGTTGACCGCGCTGCTGCCGTAATCAGTGACGTTGGTGTTGGTAATCCAGTCCAGGTTGACGCCCGGCTCGATGCGAGTTGCCACCGGGTCGCCGGACAGCGAGGTGTTGGCGTAGTACTCGGCTTTTACGCCGGTATTGCTGATCGCCTGCTGGTCACTGCCTGGCTGATACCAGACCGACGATTTAGGGTTGAGGCTCATCTGTGGCAGGTAGTCCACGTTGGACGGGTCAGACGCCAGTTGCTTGAGTCCGCTCACTTCGGTGACATAGCTGGCCGGCGCCGAATAGGCGGTACCGAACGGCGCGGTCGGCGGCTGCATGGCCATGTCGCCAATGACGGCGATCCTTGCGTTTCTGGACAGGGGCAGTACAGGCTTCTGTCCGTCCACTGGCTCGTTGCGCAACAGGACGATCGATTCTCGGGCCACGTTCAAGGCCGCCAGCTGACCGTATTCACGATGCTCCAGTGGCTGCGCCTTGTTGATCCCCTTGTCAAAGCCGTAGCTGACCAGCGCTCTCAGGTTCCTGCGCACCTTGTCGTCGATCACGTTCTGGTGCAACTGACCATTCCAGACATAAGGCAGCAGTTTGGCTTCGGTAAACTGAAGGCCGCTGGGCATGTCGATATCGGTGCCGGCCCAGGCGCCCTTGAAGGCGTCCTGAACCGAGTTGAAATCGCTCATGACGTTACCCTGAAAGCCCCATTGGCCTTTGAGGATATCGGTGATGAGGTGATGGTTTTCACACGCGTATTCGCCGTTGATCTTGTTGTAGCCGCACATGATCGAGGCGATATTCGAGTTCTTGACCAGCGATTCGAAGCCCGGGAGGTACAGCTCCTGCATCGCTCGTTCGTCGATCTTCACATCCAGATAATGACGGTTCGCCTCCTGCTCGTTCATCAGGTAATGCTTGGCGGCCGCCTGGATGCCTTGAACCTGGATACCGTTGGTGACGGCAGGTGCCAGTACTGCGCCGAGAAACGGATCTTCGCCACTCATGTACTCGGCCGCCCGGCCGTTGAAAGGCGTGCGGTACAGGTTGATGGCTGGCGACAGCATCTGCTGACCGCCTGCGATGCGGGTTTCGTAGCCAATGGCCAGACCGAATTCCTTGGCCCGGTTAATGCTCCAGGTGGCCGCGAGTGCTGACGGGGAAGGGTACTGCGCACCGAACGTCTTGCCGCCGACCAGTACGCCCATGGCCGAGTCATAGGCGACCGTGCCTTGCAGGTTGAACTTGTCCAGCTTGGGAATCATGCGGCCGTCGTCAACGCGCGAAAAATTGATTTTTTCCGATTGCGTCATGTTGTCCAGCATCGCGCCTACGCGCGCTTCCACTTCATTGCCGGTCATCGGCGTGACAGCGAATACGCTGCCTGCCTGGGCGATACCGAGCGCCAACAGGCTCAGGCCCAGGCCTTGTTTGATCATGGACACGGAGTTATTCCTTACGTCATTCATTGATTGATCGGTTGCAGTCAGTGGGTCACTCAGTGGTCTTCATTGCCGGCAGGGGCGTCAGCAGTGTCGATCGGTGCATCCACCACCGTTTGCGCGCCGTTGGGCGTTTTCTGTACGGCAGCGTCGGCACCCGTGATCTGCTCACGCTGGGCGTCGACCTCTGCGCGGCGCTCGCTCGACGTGGATGGCAGCGGGTTCTGCCCGTCAGCGGCAGACACCGGGAGGGCGGCAAGGGACATCAGTAAAGTGGCAACAACAGGCAGCAGGGGGCTGGCCATCGGGAGAATCTCCAAACAGAAATATGAAACAGGCAGACAGGCAAGTCAGCAGCTCAGGGCCGCTGACAGTTCATTCAAGGCGTGCGTGACAAACAGAAAATTGCTGAAAGGTAAAATACACGAATGTAATTTTATATAGTTGAGGTTGGGTAAAATTCAATGGCAGCTATTTGGTTTTAGTATTACTTTAATTTCAAAATATAAATTTAATACGCAATATTTTTATGGTTTTTGTGTTTTTACAGAAATTAATCTTCTTTTTAAAAAGCAGAGTGATCACTCTGTTTTTGGCGGTTTAGATGGTTTTCTTGGGGTCGCGTGCTGATGAGCGCAAGTATTGCTGACGCCTGAATACTGGCAGTGAGTGTCAGTATCATCACGTCGCTGTCCGGCCCGTCGAATAAAGTCCGGACGCCACCGAAGAATGCCTACGCCTGTCTGGACTGGAGTGAACGCGCCCCGCACATCGGCGGCTCGTTGGGTGCGGCGCTGCTGGAACTGATGCTCAAGCGTGGGTGGGTAAGTCGACATCTGGATTCCAGAGCACTGTATCTGACGCCCAAAGGGGCAGGCGGGATGGCGAAGGCGTTTGGTCTGGAAGGCGGTGCGTAAACGCTCAGATAACCACGCCGCTATCGGGCATGCCCGGTAGCAGCGTGGCTCAGGTTCAGAAGCTGTACTTGGCCGTCAACGCATAACTGCGCGGGTTGCCGTAGACGTCGGTGGAGCCCCAGACCGAGCTGGCGCCAATCGCCGTGTAGTAGGTGCGGTCGAATATGTTGTTGGCGTTCAGTTGCAGGTCGAGGTTCTTGCTCACCTGATACCCCGCCATCAGGTCGGCGACGGCGTAGCTGCCCTGTTCCAGGCGATAGCTGCCATCGGTGAGCGCGATGTCGTTGTACATGCGGCTTTGCCAGTAGACGTTGCCGCCGACGCGCATTTTCTCCAGTGCACCCTGCAGGCGATAGACCGTCGATGCCTTGAACAGATGCTCGGGTGTGTCGGTGTTGAATTGCTGGTTCTTATTTGCCGGATCCGCGTCCTTGAGGTAGTGGGTGCGGGCGTAGGTGTAGCCGGCGCCGACTTGCCAGTTCTCGGTCAACGCGCCTTGCAGCTCCATCTCGATGCCCTGACTGCGTACCAGGCCTGCAGCGTCGTAACAGGTCAGGACCGCGCAGCCTGCCTGGGTCGGTGACTGGGTCTTGAGGTTTTTCTGGTCGATCTGGAACACCGCCAGGGAGGTGTTGAGGGCGCCGTTGAAGTATTCACCCTTGATACCGACTTCATAGTTTTCGCCGACCACCGGCTTGAGCACCTTGCCGGACAGGTCCTGTGCGCTCTGCGGCTGAAAGACGTCGGTGTAGCTGGTGTACAGCGAGTGGTGTTCATCCAGCTTATAGATCAGCCCTGCGTAGCGCGTCAGGTTACGGGTGACTTTGTAGTCTTCATCGCCGACGCGGTCATCGTAGTCGTACCAGTCCAGACGGCCGCCGAGGATCAGGGTCAGCGGATCGGCCAGGCTCAGGCGTGTGGTGAGATAGACCGCGTCCTGGGTGGCGATGCTGTGCGTCTTGCCATTGCGAACGAAGTCCGGCTTTGGCGCGGCAATGGGCAGACCGGTGTCGTAGGGGCTGTACTCCTTGCTGGTCTGGTCGTACACGCGCCGGCTGGTGCCGACCACCACTTCATGAGTGCGGCCGAAGGCTTCGACCGGCCCACTGGCGTAGACATCGAAGGCGCTCTGCTGCTCTTCCGGCCTCGACTGGTAGGCCGTCGTTTCCAGCGGACCGTTGTAGCGAGACAGGTAGGTCCCCGAAAACAGGCCGTCCAGCGACGAGCTCGAGCCTGCTACGCGCAGTTTCCAGTCGTTGTCGAAACGGTGCTCCAGCTCACCGAACACGGTGTCTATCCGGATTTTCTTGTTTTCCCAATCCGAGCCGGAATAGGTGGAGCGCGGCAGGTTCAGGTGGTGACCATCGACACCCAGAGGCAGGCCGCCCCAGAAGTAGTTGGTCTGGTCTTCCTGACGAGAGAGGCCCAGGGTGGCGGTCGTCGCGTCGCTCAGATCGGCTTCGACCACCCCGTAGAACACGCCGTGATCGCTCTTTTCCTTGTCGCGGAAGCTGTTGGCATCCTGGTAGGAGCCGACTATGCGGCCGCGAACCGTGCGGCTGTCGTTCAGTGGGCCGGACGCATCGAAGACGCCACGGTAATCGTCCCAGCTCCCGACCGTGCCGGTGAGGGTGACCTGTGGCACGGCGGTAGGGCGTTTGCGCACCATATTGATCGCTGCCGAAGGATTGCCAGACCCTGTCGCCAGGCCAGTCGCGCCCCTGATCACCTCGACATGATCGAACATGGCCAGATTGGGTTGAACGCCTGCCGTGTAGCCCGAGTAGGAGGCGGGCAGGCCGTCGTACATGATGTTGTCGATGTCGAAACCGCGCGACGTGTAGGTTTGCCGGCCCGGCCCGCTGGACTGGTCCAAAAACAGTCCCGGCGTATACCTGACCACGTCATTGATGCTGGTCATGGCCTGATCGTCCATGCGTTGGCGGGTGACGACCGTCACGGCCTGCGGCGTTTCACGAATGGTCAGCGGCAACTTGGTCGCGGTCTGCATCGGGCCGGTGGTGTAGGACTGACTGCCCTCGGTTGTGGAGCCAAGTTGATCACTGCTGATCTGCGTGGCGCCCAGTTCCATGGTCGTGGCGGGCTGTGCTTCGCCAACCTGTTCTTCAGCGGCAAAGGCTGTCTGTGTAGTGGCAGCCCAGATGCCCATGGCCAGCAGACCCGGTGTGAAACGATTACGGCTTTGCGATTGTTGCCCCGACATGAACCCGACACTCCCTGATGCCCTCCATGGCAGGATGATAATAATGTTGATAATGGTTCGCATTAGTGTGACAGGTTGTTTCGGTCAGAAAAAGACACTGCGAACAAATAGTTAACAAAATTTTCACATTTGAGTGTCTGGATAAGCGTGGAAAGCCAATGCAAGCGCTGCAGAGGCTTGAAAGGGGAATGCTGTCTTCGGTAAGCACACGCGTCGATTTGACTGAAAGGCGTTTTACAGGAGGACGCGTGTCAAGCGAAGCACGGCTTGTCGCGCAAGCCGCGCACGCTATTTACCGAGTGTTGGCATAAGCCAAGGCTAAACGCCGACGCAGAGTTTTATTTTTTCCACATACCCTCTATGGTTTGTCGAATCTTTTCCGGACTTTGCGTACCGAAATTGATGGGTGGATTATCGCTCGCGAAATATTGACTGAACCCTGCATGCAGGAACGAACCGTCTTTGTCGTCGATAACCTGCATATTTTCGAAGCTTCGTCGAACGGATTGAGAGTCAAGGTTGTAAGTCCCGGTCATTACTTCCGCATTGCCGTCAGCTTTGAGGACACCGAACAGTTTGCCATGGTCCTTGAAGCCCTTGTCTTCAAATCGACTTGGCCAGCCGCGTTGCTCCCCGATGTCGACGAGATGTGACTCTCTGTTAAAAATTCGTACATCGATATTTGCCAATGCGCTCTGCTTGTCGGCCTCACTTCCTTTAAGGTTTTTGAGAATCTGTTCGCGAAGGTAATTGATCTGATTAAACCCATCCGCTAGACTCGTGAGAATTTGCAGCTTTGCACCTTTCTGCGCAGCGTTGGCCAATAACTTACAGACGCCTTCATCAAACCGTCGGCTGCTGCCGTTACGGATGCAGACTTTTTCGCCGGGGGCGACGTTTGTCAGCATCGTTTTGAGTGCTTTGCCAATAGGCCGTTCAAACCCGCCGCTGGTGTCATTCGAACCTTTGTTTTTAATCCAGGCGATACTTTTTTTCTTTGAGTGACCCAGGTCAAAGCCTTGAGCATTGAATATATCTTTGAAGAACTGCTCCTGCGCTGTGCCATTGGTTGTGTTGATGGCATTTAATTTTTTGCCAGCGTTTTCGACAACGATTGGCATGAGGGCGCTGTAAATATCTCGCGATTTTATCGCTGCTCGCTGCACAACGCGACCCTCGAGGTTGTCCAGTTTTGCACAGTGGTTTTCTCTCTTGTTAAAGAGGCTTCCTTTGATCGCTGTCTCAGACTGATTGTCGAGAAAGTTAGTAAGCTGCTCAGAAGCCAGAGAGTTACTCAGCG
Organism: Pseudomonas sp. MEJ108; assembly: GCF_030208985.1. Lineage (NCBI taxonomy): Bacteria > Pseudomonadati > Pseudomonadota > Gammaproteobacteria > Pseudomonadales > Pseudomonadaceae > Pseudomonas > Pseudomonas sp. MEJ108. Next base: position 51,668 of record NZ_JARVSW010000065.1, on the reverse strand, counting down.
TCACGCAGCCTGAGTCCATCCAGTTAGGTTTCGCAATATTGCCAAGTGATGCCCCCATGGTTACGCAAAGCCCATTATCATTGACAATGAATTTGTCATGGTGCGATCCGGCAAATCCTTTGGGCTCTCCTGCCAGGAAAAAGAGGTTCGCTTGAATGTTTTCCAGCTTCGGACCTTCGAGTTCGCCACGTTCCACTGCCGCATTGAAAAGTGTAACTACCTTTGCCCAGTCGTTTTCCTTGATGCTGATATTGGTGCGCTTATCCTCGGTGTAGTAGTTCTGAATAGCATCGCTTTTCTGGTAGAAAAACACACCGGTAAAGTCTTTGTCGTGCTGCTTGCTGGCAAAACCTTGCAGCACGGAAGCTATGGTCGGCGACAGGGCATCGCTTTTTGGAGCTCCTAGCGGCTTGATTCCGTAGCTGGTTACCACGCATACCTTGTCAGCCGATGCGAATGCACTGCGTACCACTTGACACTGCTCGGCTTCAGTCAAAATGTCATGGTCGGAAATTCGCGCAACGGGGTCGAATGAGCAGTCGCTGCTGTCAAGTCCCATGACCATTTTATAGGTCAGTGGCTTGCGTGCCGCAAGATCGATCATCGCTGTCAGCGCTTCAGTGTTTTGCAGGCAAGCGTGCACCCGCTGTTGTTGCGTCTCTTCGAAACGGGGTTGTCTATAAACTCCCGAAGCAGCAACAGCAAGTTTTGCGACGTCTTCGTCGACGTTATACTGATGGCTCGCCTGTGCAATAAAGTTTTGTATCGCCTGCTTTTTTTGCTGATTTAACGAAACAGTTGATAGCTTGTTTTTTAACCAGGAAAAGCTGTTTTTTTCTTCGGTGCCCGCGTTACCTTTCAAGTGGTTAGCCGTTTTCGAGATATCAACCACTGCCGAATAGTTAGCGGGGACGCGAGTCGGTGCTATTCTTTCTGTTGATGACGACGACAAGGGAGGCACGGGGGCTGAGCACTGCGCTCTGAAAAGCTTATTGAGCGTTGATTTTATTGAGGGTGCTGAAGGTTGCGCTGCGGGCACGGCGGTTGCGTGGTTTGATGGAGCCGATCGGATGTCCATATTAGAACACTCTTCTGGGGTGGTGGAGTTGGGTTGATTCGATTGTTGCCGCTGGAACAGGTTGAGATTGAAGTGCCGATCTCAGCTCTTGTGTGAGCGCTACGAAGTTGTCCAGTGTTTGCCACAGCCCTACACGATCTAATGACTCCAAGATCGCTGTATGGTGCACGAACAGCTCTTGGTTCTCCGTATTGAGTGCAATGACACTTCCCCTGAGTACATTTTTCTGAGCGTTGATGGCCAGTGCTGAAGCGAGCACTCGACCATCAACTGCGGGCTGCAGCTGAAGCAAAGTGCCGTACAAATGAAGACTTGAAAACGCGTCCGGAACCGCCAACTGGAACGGGTTGCCCTCTCTATCAGTGAACGCGCCGTGACCATCCTGATCGACGTCACCTGCAGGATGCTTGATGCAAGCGGCTGTTTTTAGCCATTCGTTAATATCGTTTCGAGCCTGATTACGGTTCATTTTTCTCCACGCACTGTTGATGTCGGACCTGAAAATTCACCGTTTACGTGGTCATGAGCTTGCGAAGAGTTCCATGCCTGTAGCGTTCGACGAACTCGAGGAAAAGGCGCTTGCTCGGCAACACAGAAGGGGCCGTTAAAAAAATCTGTCAAATTTTGCGCCTGAACTACATGGGTACGAATTTTAAGGCTGTCCGCTCGTCTCAAGGCTAAGATCCTCGTCTTCGTTCGAGTCAGCGATGTTCCATTTTCGTGTTGCACAGGCTTTTCAGACATATTTCCTGGCCAACACCCATACGCTTGCTCGCACCTGAATTACTGAAGTGTTTTAAGCAGACTTTATACTCAGAGACTCCACCTCATGACCCAATCCCACCGCCTCCACCTCGTCCTCGGCGATCAGCTTTCCTTCGATCTCGCATCCTTGGCGGGTCTGATCCCCGAGCGCGACACGGTCCTGATGGTCGAGGTCATGGAAGAGGCGAGTCATGTGCCGCATCATCCGCAGAAGATCGTGCTGATCTTCAGTGCCATGCGTCATTTTGCCGAGGCGCTGCGTGAGCGTGGTGTCCGGGTGCAGTACGTCATGCTCGATGATCCGCAGAACACCGGGTCGGTGCCGGGTGAGTTGCAGCGCTGGCAAGCTCTGTTGCGAGCAGAAGAGCTGCACATCACCGAGTGCGGCGACTGGCGCCTGGAACAGTCGATCAAGGACTGCGGGTTGCCCATCCAGTGGCACGCCGATACGCGCTTTCTTTGTTCCCGCGACGAGTTCTCGTCGTGGGCGCACGGCAAGAAGCAGTTGCGCATGGAGTTCTTCTATAGGGAGATGCGCCGCAAAAGCAGGCTGCTGTTGAACGGCGACGGTACGCCGGTCGGTGGTGCCTGGAACTTTGATGCCGAGAACCGCAAGGCACTGCCCAAGGGCGTGGCAGCGCCTTACCCAATGCGCTTTTCCCCGGACGCTATCACCCGCCAGGTACTAAAGCTGGTGGGTGAGCGCTTTGCCAGCCATTACGGCTCGCTGGATAATTTCGACTATCCGGTTACGCATGCCGATGCCCAGGCGCTGTGGGAGTACTTTCTGGATTACGGCCTGGCCGGTTTCGGCGATTATCAGGACGCGATGGCCACTGATGAGCCTTTTCTGTTTCATGCGCGCATCAGTGCTGCGTTGAACATCGGCCTGCTGGATTTACGCCAGGTGTGCAGTGACGTTGAATCCGCGTACTGGTCGGGCAGGGTGGGGCTGAATGCCGCCGAAGGTTTCATTCGCCAACTGATCGGCTGGCGGGAGTATGTGCGTGGCGTCTATTGGCTGAAAATGCCCGATTACGCGAGCGGCAATCTGTTCGGTAACAGCCGGCCGCTGCCCGAGTTTTACTGGACCGGCGAAACGCAGATGAACTGCATGAGTCAGGCCATCGGCCAGAGCCTGAAGCATGCCTACGCCCACCACATTCAGCGCCTGATGGTCACCGGCAACTTTGCCCTGCTTGCCGGGATAGTGCCGGAGCAGATCTGCGAGTGGTACCTGGCGATCTACATGGATGCCTTCGACTGGGTCGAGCTGCCCAATACGCTGGGCATGGTCATGCATGCCGATGGCGGCTATCTGGGCTCCAAACCCTATTGCGCCAGCGGCCAGTACATCAAGCGCATGTCTGACTATTGCCGCGGCTGTGCGTACAAGGTCACTGAAAGCACCACTGAGGATGCCTGTCCGTTCAATGCGCTGTACTGGCATTTCCTGATGCGCCATGGCGACCTGTTGCGTCGCAATCAGCGCATGGCGATTATCTATAAAAACCTTGATCGCATGGCTGAGCCCAAACAGCAGGCGCTGTGGGCGCGTGGCGAGCATCTGCTGGCCAGGCTCGATGCCGGAGAGGCGCTTTGAAAAAAGCCGAGCTGCCAGTCAAAACCTGTGTGGTCTGCGGGCTGCCGTTCACTTGGCGCAAGAAGTGGGCGCGCTGCTGGGATGAGGTGCTTTATTGCTCTGAGCGTTGCCGGCGAAACAAGCGCACGGCAAGCCAGTAGCGTTTTCAAAATATTTCGAAATGAAAAGCGCTGAACTATCGCTTGCTCAGCATGATCCTTCCTTATGCGCATTCAGCGCGACCCCGACCTGCCAGCGCATCCGCACTGAGTGTTGATCCAGGGTCGCCGAACGAAAAGGAGCCGTCATGACCGTAACCACCTATCCCGTCTACCGCTACACGCCAGGCCCGCTACATGCGACCTTGCTTGCCGGAACCGTGCCTTTGTTTCTCGGCGGCTTGCTGAGTGATATTGCCTATTACCAGACCTTTCAGGTTCAGTGGAGCAACTTTGCCGCCTGGCTGATTGCCGGAGGCCTGTTGTTCTGCGGGCTGGCGTTGCTGTTTGCGCTGGTCAATCTGGTTCGCGCCGATCACAAGGCCGGTCGTCCCGTGGTGTACTTCCTGTTGTTGCTGGTTACCTGGGTACTGGGTCTGGTCAATGCCTTCGAGCATGCGAAAGACGCTTGGGCGGTCATGCCGTCGGGCTTGATCCTCTCGGTCATCGTCACCGTTCTGGCCTGCGTTGCGACGTGGACCGGGCTTACCAGCCTGCGTTCCGGAGGTGCAGAATGAGAAATATCTACGCATTGACTGCATTGAGCATGGCGCTGCTGCTGAGCGCCTGCGGTGGTGAAGCCGACAGCACTCAGGCGCGCGGACCGGACCCGAAGTTGCCGGACCCGCAACGTGGCCTGTTGCCGAGCATGAAGATTGCCGAGCCGACGGCTTGGGGCGATCAGAAGCCTGCCGTGCCTGAGGGTTTCAGTATCACGGCGATTGCCAGTGATCTGAATATTCCACGTCAGTCCATCGTTTTGCCCAATGGCGACATCATCGTTGCCGAAGGGCGCGGCGGCAGCGCTGCCAAGCTCAAGCCCAAGGACGTGATTGCCAGCGTCATCAAGGCCCAGGGCAACACCAAGGTCAAAAGCGGTAATCGTCTGACGCTATTGCGGGACGCGGATGGCGACGGCAAATACGAGCTGAAAACGGTCTTTGCCGAGAACCTGAATGCGCCTTATGGCCTGGCCTTCGCGAACGGCAAGCTGTACGTGGCCAACCAGGATGCGCTGGTCAGCTTCGATTATCAGGAAGGCCAGACCAAGGCCAGTGGTGAACCGACCAAGGTCACCGACTTGCCTGCAGCGATCAACCACCACTGGACCAAGTCGCTGACCGTCAGCCCTGATGGCCGTTTCCTGTACGTGGGCATCGGCTCGAACAGTAACGTGACCGAGCGCGGCATGGAGGTCGAGATCGATCGGGCAATGGTCTGGCAGATCGACGCCGCCACCGGTGCCCACAAGCCTTATGCGACCGGTCTGCGCAACCCGACGGCACTGGCGATTCAGCCGGGCACCGGGCAACTGTGGACAGTGGTCAACGAGCGTGACGAACTCGGGCCTGATCTGGTTCCGGACTACCTGACCTCGGTGAAGGAGGGGGCGTTTTACGGCTGGCCTTACAGCTATTGGGGCCAGAATGTCGACACGCGTGCCCAGCCGCAGAATCCGGCCAAAGTCGCTGCGGCGATCAAGCCTGATTACAGCCTTGGTTCGCACGTCGCCGCACTGGGCGTGTCGTTCTCGATCCCGGCCATGGGCGACAAGTTTGCCGACGGCGTGTTCGTTGGCGAGCACGGCAGTTGGAACCGCGATAACCCGGTGGGCTACAAGGTGATCTTCGTGCCGTTCAGCAATGGGCGTCCTGCGGGCGAGCCTGTGGACTTCGCAACCGGTTTCCGCGGAGCTGACGGCAAGACGCGCGGCCGGCCAGTGGGCGTGACGGTTGATCCGAAAGGCGCACTCATCATCGCTGACGACCTGGCAAACACCGTCTGGAGAGTGACCCGCAACAAGTAGGTCACGATGGCCTGAGGTCGTTGTTGAGTAATCGTTCCCAAGCTCTGCTTGGGAACGCCGTTCTTGACCCAGAGCGTCGGCACGATAGCCGGTGATTGATCGTTCCCATGCGCCGCGTGGGAATGCCGTTCGTGACGCTCCGCGTCACCGATGCCACCTCGACCCGGAGCATCACCCTGATGGCCCGTCTTCGCGGGACCTACCTCGCGTTATCCACACAAAATTCTTTCGCAAGGTGGCTTCGATGCGCGCTTACACGTTAGGGTTGGCCGCTTCCACGCGCTGGCCTGAGCGGCCGGTCGCTGACATCCCTGAATTCTGGAACCGCTGTGAGTCGCTTTGAAACCGCTGGAAACGTACGAACAAAACCCGCTTCATGGTGGGCCGTTGGCAGCGTATCGCTTGGGTCGTTCGCCACCGTCACCACTGAATTTCTGCCGGTCGGGCTGCTGCCCGATATCGCTCGCGACCTGGGAACCAGCATCAGCCAGACAGGCTTGATGATGGCCGTCCCCGGCATCCTTGCGGCCATCTCGGCGCCGTCCTGTATTGCCCTGTTCAGTCATGTCGACCGTAAGCGCCTGCTGCTCGGGCTGCTGTCGATATTGCTGGCCTCCAACCTGATCGTCGCGTTGTCCACGCACTTCTGGCTGACTTTGGCGGGCAGGGTCCTGCTCGGCTTCGCGCTGGGGGGATTCTGGACGATTGCCGGGTCACTCGGGCCGCGTTTGAGGCCCGGCAAGGAGGGCGTCAAGGCCACCGCGTATGTGCTGGCGGGCGTCTCGATCGGCACTGTCGCCGGGATTCCGGCCGGCACGTTGATCGGTGAAGCCTTTGGCTGGCGTGCTGCGTTTGAAACAGCGGCAGTGGTCACGGTTGCCGTGGGGGTGTTGATTGCAACCTTCCTGCCTGCGTTGCCGGGCGAGCGCTCTGCCGGCATCAGCCAGATGTTGTCGCTGGCTGGCGAGCAGCGCATTCGTCGCATGTTCGCTGCCGCACTGTTGATCTATGTGGGGCACTTCGCGGCTTACACTTACCTCGCGCCCTTCGTGCAGGAATTCGCGCATATTCAGGGTCAGGCCCTGGGCGCATTGCTCTTCGCCTTCGGCCTGGCGGCGGTTGCAGGTAATCTGGCCGGTGGAGCTCTGGCGGCCAGGAGCGCACCGTCCTCGGTGCTGATCATGACCCTGCTGATGCTGGGTTCGCTGACCGCGCTGCTGATGTTCGTCGGTAACCCGTGGCTGCTCTGGCCGGTGATTCTGGTCTGGGGGTTCGCGTTCGGGATGATCCCCATCACCACGCAGATCTGGTGCTTCGAGGCCTCCAATGATCGGGTCGAAGGCGTTCAGGCGTTGCTGGTCTGTGTGGTGAATCTGTCGATTGGCGGCGGGGCGTTCATTGGCGGTGTGGTGTCCGGTCGGGCCGGCTTTACCGCTGCCATCGTGATCGGTGCGGTATGTGCTGCGCTGTCCATGCTCACCGTGATGCTGGCGATGCGCAACTCAAAGCCGGTCAGTTGCACCGACTGATCTGCCAATAATGAGAGACCGCGGCGACGCTGAATCCATCGCCGCGATACCTCATCACACCTTCGTCACACCCTCAGCCTGCCTTGAAAAACGCGACCTTGCGGGTCAGGCGATCCGCGAGCTGCGCCAGTTCCTCACTGGCGGTCGCCACTTGCTGCGATCCATTGGCAGATTTGAGTGTCGAGTCGTGAATGCTGGTGATGTTCATCGCAACGTCTTCTGCCACCGCACTCTGTTGAACCGACGCGCTGGCGATCTGCGCGTTCATGTGATTGATCGCACTCACTTCCTGATTGATTCTCGACAAGGCGCTTTGGGCATTGCGTGTCTGTTCCACGGCACGATTGACCAGTTCACAGCTGTCGCGCATGTTCTGTGCCGCAGTTTCCGTACCACCCTGCAGCGTGCTGATCATGTTCTGAATCTCCTGGGTCGACAGCTGGGTGCGATTGGCCAGCGAACGAACCTCATCGGCGACCACCGCAAAACCTCTGCCATGCTCGCCCGCGCGGGCGGCTTCAATGGCCGCGTTGAGCGCCAGCAGGTTGGTTTGTGAGGCAATCGAGTTGATCACCTCGATCACCTTTTCGATCTCCTCGCCATGCCGTGAGACCTGCTCCACGGTGCTGGTCGTTTCAGTCAGCGTGGCCGCCAGTTGTTCGATGGCAGTGGTCGTACCTTCAACGAGGCTGTTGCCGCTCGCCACCTCACTGTCAGCCAGGCGCGCGGCATCCGCGGCCTGTGAGGCATAGCCCGAGACTTCACTGACCGTCGCGGCCATCTCGCTGATGGCGGTGGCCACCTGTTCGGCTTCACGGGTCTGCACCATGATCTGGGCATTGTTGGCGGAGGAGGCCGCCGACAGCACGCTAGAGGACTGGCTGACCTCCTGAGCGGCCATTCGTACGTCGGTGATGGTTTCCGAAAGACGGCTCAGCGCTGTTCTCAGCACGCCCATGACGCTGTCGGGATACGCCGTGGTGATGGTTTGCTGCAGATCGCCCGCCGCCAGTCGGCGAATGGCCTCGGCAACGTCGACCGGCTCTGCGCCAAGGGTCTTTTTCACGAAGCGGATGATGAACGCCGACAGTACGATGCTCAGCAGCACAGCGAACGCAGTGGCCAGCAGCATCAGGCCGCGGAACTGGCTGGCGGTCGCCTGCACATTATCCAGCTGGACCCTGATCGAGGCTTCCTCATGGTCGATGAGCGCGTTGATGCGCTTCAGCCATTCACTGTAGTTACCGGAGGTCTGGCTCAGCAACAGGGCCTGCGCACCGGCGATGTCTCCGGCACGGCGCAAGGCAATCACGCTCTTGGTAGAGCTGAGCGTTTGCTGTTCGATTTCCTTGATGCCACGCAGCAACTGGCGTTCTTCGGCACTGACGTTGGGCTTGGTGAACAACTGCTCCATCGGTACGGCCGAGTCGACATAGTCCTTTTCAAGACGGGTCATCTCTGCCAGATGCAGCGCCATGTCCTGGTCGTTGTTGACCAGCACGGCGTCGCGCAGAGCGATCGCACGGTTATGCACGCTGCCCCGGAAGTTGATCGCATAGCGTTGCACCTTGGCGGCATTTTCGCCTACGTCTTCCAGGGTGGTGTCGATGAACCCGACCCGCTGAATGCCAACGGCTGTGATCAAGATGAGCAGCGAGACGACAGCGGCGAATCCCAAGCCGATGCGCGTAGCCAGAGAAACCTGATTTTTCATGAAATGAACCCGAGCGAGGCAAGAGAAGAAGTCGAATGAAATAATGGCGAAGAGCCTTTATTCAGAATGGCCTGACAATACCGCCCAGTCGACTCACTGCCCAATAGATATTTGCGCACGGTGACATAGACAGGTGTTATTTCAGAACTGTATGACAGTTACGAAAGCGTACGGTGCGATCTTTACCGGCGCTCGTCGTCGCTGTGTGCAGCGGGTAACCGGCGAGGCTCATGCCGTTCGCCGGTTTCCGGGGTGTTTGCAGCGCCGGTCAGACGAATCCGGTTACTGCATGGGGCACGTACGGTGCCTCGAGGCGTTTGATGTCCTCATCACTGAGCACCAGTTGCAGTGCCGCGATGGCATCGTCCAGTTGCGTCGCCTTGGAGGCGCCGACGATGGGCGCGGATACACCGCGCTTGGCCAATACCCAGGCCAGTGCGATTTGCGCCATCGGCACCCCGCGCTCTGCGGCCAGCTGTTCCACGGCATCGATCACGCGACCGTCTTCCTTTTCTGTCGCCTCGTAAAACGACTGGCCGGATACGTCGGTTCTGGTCCGCTCGGTCTGCTGACCATGGGGCCTGGTCAGCCTGCCGCGTGCCATCGGGCTCCACGGCATCAGGCCGACCCCCTGATCGATACACAGCGGGATCATCTCGCGCTCTTCTTCGCGATAGACCAGGTTCAGGTAGTTCTGCATCGAGACGAACCTGCTCCAGCCATGCGCGGTCGCGACCTGCTGGGCCTTGGCGAACTGCCATGCGTACATGGAAGACGCGCCGATGTACCTGGCCTTGCCGGCCCTGACCACATCGTGCAGGGCTTCCATGGTTTCTTCGATGGGCGTGTCATAGTCCCAGCGATGGATCTGGTACAGGTCGACATAGTCAGTGCCGAGCCGGGTCAGGCTCGCGTCGATACTGGACATGATGGCCTTGCGCGAGAGCCCCTTTTCGTTGGGGCGGGTCGAGCCTTCCCACATGTTTGCCGGAAAGAACACCTTCGTTGCGATCACGGTCTCGTCGCGACGTGTGAACTCTTTGAGCAATTTACCGACGATGGTTTCCGAAGTACCTGCCGAGTAGCTGTTGGCCGTGTCAAAAAAATTGATGCCTTGCTCGACGGCGTGTTTGATGATCGGTCTGCTTGCTTCTTCGCCCAGTGTCCAGGGATGCGTTCCGGCATCGGGCTCGCCGAATGTCATGCATCCCAGGCACAGTCTGGAAATATCCAGTCCTGTGTTGCCAAGCTTTACGTAGTCCATGAATCCTCCGTCTATCGTTGATTGAGCAGCCGCCGAGCCGTTTCGCGTCTACAGTTGGGCAACGTCTGCCCGGAGCAACTCGCTTTGACGCGATTGGTTCTATAGTTCTAGATCTGTAGAACTATAAGCGACTGTGCACGATTCGGGAGAGCAATATGGCCAGGCTGGAACAGATAGGGTTTCTCGGTTTCGATGTATTCGGCACCGTTGTCGACTGGCGAAACGGCGTGGCGCGGGCCGCTGCGCCATTTCTGCAGCGGCATGGCGTGGACGTCGATCCCCTTGATTTTGCCGATCAGTGGCGGGGTCTTTATCAGCCTTCCATGCAGCGCGTGCGTGCGGGTGAGCGCCCGTACGTGACACTCGACGTGCTCAACCGGGAGAGTCTCGAAACAGTGCTGGCGCGCCATGAGGTGGATTTCGGCAGCATCCCCGACGCCGAGCTCGTCGAGCTCAACAAGGCCTGGGAGCGGCTCGATCCATGGCCTGACTCGGTCGCAGGCCTGAGCCGATTAAAGCGCAGGTTCTCGATCGGTACGCTATCGAACGGACACATCGCCGGAATGCTCAACCTAGCGAAATTCGGCGGATTGCCCTGGGACGTTATCGTCGGTGCGGAGATCGCCGGGACCTATAAACCGATGCCCCAGACCTACCTGAAGTCTGCAAAAGCAGTAGGCCTGGAACCGCATTGCGTCGCCATGGTGGCTGCGCATAACGCCGACCTGACTGCCGCTCGTGCGAATGGCTTCAAGACCGTTTTCGTCCGACGTCCCGCCGAGCACGGGCCAGGCCAGACGTCTGACCTGAGCGCCGAACAGGACTGGGACGTGATCGTCGATTCCCTGACCGAAGCGGCTGACGCGCTCGATTGCTGAAGCGCCCGTTATCCAGGTGCGCCGGTCACCCGCGCAAGTCTTTCCACATATGCACCTTGGCGACGAACCCGGTGCCTACAGCAACTGCAAGGGGTTCGAGGCCAAAGGTCACGAAGCCCATGCGCTCGTACAGTCCGACTGCTTCGGCGTTGCCCTGCGTGACAGTGAGCTGCACGACCAGAAGCTCGGCGCGGGTTCCGGCATGGTCGAGCACGTTGCGCACCAATCGAGCGCCGATGCCCCTGTTCCTGTGCGCCAGTGGCACGTACATGCCGAACAGGGTCGATTTGTGACGTGCCTTCTTTCGGGTTTCGACGCAGAGGCCGGCGACGCCCAGCAGGTGACCGTCTTCAACGGCTGCAAACACCACTTCGGTTGCGCCAGCGCTGTCATCGAGCCTTTTCTCCCACCACGCCAAAGGCAGCACTTCGCGCTCCGTCACGTCAGAGGTAAAGGCGTCTGGATGACGGTCATAGGCCTCGAGCATCATTGCGCGATAGGCAGGCGCATCGGCCGGAGTCAGTCGTCGGTAGGTGAGGGTCATGGAGGCCGGGCTCGTGTGAGTCAGGTTTCGAGTATTGCATTGCGTGCCGGGAAAAGTCGTCGCCCGATGCTGATATTTGAAACAGATCTCCCGCCGCGACAGCAGTGCCGTTTGACGGACACTTTCGCGGTTTGTAACTTTTTGTTTGCCTCACCGCCAAAAATCGTGGTTATTATCCCCGGCGCTCAGGGCCAAAAACCCAGCGCCAATGACTGTCACGGGTTCACAGACTCCGCAGTCACAGCCGATCGGGTCCACCCTGGCGCTGACACCCCGGCGCAGGCCGTTCCCCGTCGTTGACCCTCGAACGGAAGATGAGGTTTCAATTGGTCACGCGGTATGCAAACGTCAGTTCCAAGGGCAGAGCGATCAGTCTCGTCAACGAGCCAGCCACCTTCCTTTCTGTAGGCGAGTCGCGCCGTGCCGCGTTCGTCAGTCATCCCTCTGCGATCCCCCCGAGTGCTTGCATGTCAGGTCATGACATGAGCCCGAGAGCCCGCGCCGCACCTTCTCCCTGAGTCTCGATGTTCATCCGGCATTGCTCATGCCGTGCCTGACGGGCTTGCCGCTCTGCGCTCCCGTCTGCTCATAAAAAAATAATCTGCTCACGGACGGTGATTCCTGATGGTCGACAAATCTTCCTCGCGCGGGACGGGCTTCGCTCATCCTGATACAGAGCAACCCTTTGACCAAAACCAATGTGTTCATGGCCTTTTCGAAGCCCAGGCGCAGCGCAATCCTGACGCCATAGCGGCACGCTTCGAACTGGACACGCTTGACTATGCGACGCTCAATACCCAGGCCAACCGCCTGGCCCATTACCTGCGCAGCCTTGGTGTCGGGCCGGATGTGCGTGTCGGGATTTGCCTGGAGCGCTCGCTGGACATGCTGGTCGGTGTGCTCGCGGTACTCAAGGCGGGCGGTGCCTACCTGCCGCTGGACCCCGCGTACCCGAAAGCCCGTCTGGCACACATGCTGGCAGACAGCGCGCCACGCGTGCTGCTGAGCCACGCTCCGGCGCGCGCGGCGTTGCTGGCGGCGCTGGAGGAGGGTGAGGTTGCAACGCAGGTGCTTGATCTGGCCGATACCCGCCTATGGGCAGCGCAGCCGATGCACAACCCTGACCCGCGTGCGGTCGGTCTGACGTCCCGCCATCTGGCTTACGTGATCTACACCTCGGGCTCCACCGGTATGCCCAAGGGTGTCATGGTCGAGCACCGTGGGCTGATCGCGGTGAGCGCTGCCTGGGAGCCGTTGTACGCGCTGCACAACCCCCTCAATCACCTGCAAATGGCCGGGTTTTCCTTCGATGTGTTCAGCGCCGACCTGATCCGCGCACTGGGTTTTGGCGGCACGCTCGTGCTCTGCCCGCGTGACACGCTGATGGACCCGCCTGCGCTGTATCGCCTGTTGAGCGAGGCGCGCATCGATTTTGCGGACTTCGTGCCGGCGGTGCTCAACCCTTTGCTGGTCTGGGCGCAGGAGGCGGGGCGCGACCTGTCGTTCATGAGCACGGTGGTTTGCGGCTCGGACATCTGGACGGCGCACAGCGCGCGCCAACTGCGTGGGTTGTGTGGCGAGCAGACGCAGATCGTCCAGGCCTACGGTGTTACCGAAGCGAGCATCGACAGCACCTGTTTCGAGTTCGAACCCGACAGCCATGTCGACGCGGTGCTGCCCATCGGGCGGGCATTGGCCAATACGCGGATTTACCTGCTCGATGCTGCTGGCGATAGGGTTCCCCAGGGCGTGACCGGCGAACTGTACATCGGCGGCGCGGGGGTTGCGCGTGGCTACCTGAATTTGCCGGAATTGACCCGCGAGCGCTTCATTGACAGCCCGTTTGTGGCCGGTGAGCGGTTGTACCGTACTGGCGATCTGGCCCGCTATCGGGCTGACGGCCATCTGGAGTTCCTCGGTCGCAACGACTCGCAGGCCAAGCTGCGCGGCCTGCGCCTGGAACTGGGGGAAATCGAGGCACGCCTGGCCGAGGTTGCCGGTGTGCGGGACAACGTGGTGGTACTGCGCGAGGACGGCGCGGGCGTGCCCAGGCTGATTGCCTACTTTCGCGAACAGACCGGCGCAGCGCTGACGCCCAAAGGCCTGCGCCAGCATCTGCAGCTCAGCCTGCCGGACTACATGATTCCTGCTGCGTTCGTGCGCATGGACGCGCTGCCGCTGACCGCCAATGGCAAGCTGGACCGCATCGCGCTGCCCGAGCCGGGGGATGACGCGTTCGATCGGCATGTCTTCGAAGCCGCGCAAGGCGCGCTGGAAGTCTCACTTGCGGCCATCTGGGCCGAGGTGCTCGGTGTCGAGCGAGTCGGTCGCCAGGATCACTTTTTTGCACTCGGCGGCCACTCGCTGCTGGTGATGCGCGTGCTGGCCAAGGTTCGGCAGACGCTGCATCTGGAGGTGTCACCCTCAGCCCTGTTTACCGCCCCTGTGCTGCAGCAGTTCGCCGAACGACTGAGCACCGCTCGGCAGGGCAGCCCCCGCCCACCAATCACGGCTGTAGCGCGTAGCGAGGCACACACGTTGTCGTCGGCCCAGCAACGCCTGTGGTTTCTGGCGCAGATGGAAGGCGGCAATGCGGCTTACCACATGCCCTTGAACCTGCGCCTGCGCGGGCCGTTGCAGGTGGCCGCGCTGGAGCGCAGTTTCAATCAACTGGTGACCCGCCACGAGGCGCTGCGCACCACGTTTTTCACGGTCGAGGGCGAGGGGCGGCAGCGTGTTGCGGCGGCGGGCGCGATCATGCCGTTGCCAGTCATTGACCTGCGCGACGAGCACGATGCCCAGGCGCGTCTGCTGGCGCTGATCGACGCAGAGGGCAGCAAGCCGTTCGATCTGGCGGTGGGGCCGTTGATGCGCGTCAGCCTGGTCAAGCTGGCCGACGACGATCACGTGTTGCTGCTGACCCAGCACCACATCGTCTCGGATGGCTGGTCGATGGGCGTGCTGACCCGTGAGCTGGGGCTGCTCTACGAGGCGGCTATTCAGCAACCGGCCGCGCACGGGCAGTCCCTGTCACTGCCGCCGCTGGCCGTTCAGTATGTGGACTACGCGGCCTGGCAACGCCAGTGGCTGTGCGGCGAGGTGCTGGATGCGCAGCGGCGCTACTGGCGTGAAACCCTGAGCGGTGCGCCGCTACTGCTGGAGTTGCCCACCGATCACAAACGACCGGCGGCCCAGGATTACCGCGGCGGCTTCGTGCCGCTGGTCTTTGACCGTGCGCTGACGGCACGGCTCCGAGTGTTGGCTACGCAGCAGGGCACCACGTTGTTCATGAACCTTCTGGCGGCCTGGTCGCTGCTGTTGATGCGCCTGTCGGGGCAGGATGACGTGGTCATCGGTGTGCCCTCGGCGAACCGCAGCCAGCAGGAGCTGGAAGGGTTGATCGGGTTCTTCGTCAATACCCTGGCGCTGCGCATGACCCGCTCCGGCAGCCCGACGGTGGCCAGTTGGCTGCAACAGGCGCGCAGCGTTGCGCTTGCCGCTCAGGAACATCAGGACTTGCCGTTCGATCAAGTGGTGGAGTTGCTCAATCCGCCGCGCAGTCTGGCTTACAGCCCGGTGTTTCAGGTGCTGTTCGCCTGGGAGCAGCATCAGGATTCGGATCTGGAATTGTCCGGGCTCGACGTCAGCGTGCTGCAAAGCGTCCAGCCAGTGGCTAAATTCGACCTGCAACTGGCACTCAGCGAACGTGACGGACAAATCGTCGGCGGCTTGGAATACGCGTCGGGGCTGTTCGAGCCGGAGACCGTGGTGCAGATGGGCGAATACCTGCGCCGCATCCTCACGCAGATGGTCGAGGACAGCGAACAGCCGCTGGCGACGCTCGACCTGCTCAACGCCGAGCAGCACCGACGGATCGTCTACGACTGGAACCGCACCGAACGCGATACCTCGGCGCAGCCCGATTGCGTCAAGCGCTTCGAGGCCGTGGCGCAGCGCACACCTGACGCTGTGGCGTTGCTGGCCGATGAGCGAGCGCTGACTTACGCCGAACTCAATCAGTCTGCCAACCGCCTGGCGAACTACCTGATCGAGCAGGGCGTGAGGCCTGAGCAGTGCGTGGGGCTGTGCCTGGAGCGCTCGCCGCAGATGGTCATCGGCCTGCTGGCCATCCTCAAGACCGGCGCCGCTTACGTGCCGTTCGATCCGGCATACCCGGCAGAGCGTCTGGCGTTCATGTTCGCGGATGCCGCACCGAGCCTGCTGCTGACCCAGACTGCACTGCGTGCCGGTCTGCCGCCGTTGCCCGACACGCTGCCGATCTGCTGCCTCGACGTGCAGGCGCAGCGCTGGTCTGGGTATTCCGAGGCCAACCCGCAAGTACCCGTCAGCCCCGGTAACCTGGCTTACGTGCTCTACACCTCCGGTTCGACCGGGCGGCCCAAGGGCGTGGCGCACAGTCGTGCGGCGCTGGATAACCTGATCGCCTGGCAACTGGAGCAAACGCCTGTTTCACAACGCGTGCTGCAATTCGCATCGTTGAATTTCGACGTGTCGTTTCAGGAAATCTGCAGCACGTTGTGCCAGGGTGGCAGCCTGGTGCTGATGAGCGAAGCAGGCCGCAAGGACCTCGCTGCGCTGCGTCCGACGCTGGTGGCCGAGGGCATACAACGGGCGTTTCTGCCGTTTGCCGTGCTTCAGCAACTGGCCAGCTTCACTGAAGCTGACGTGGCGGTGCCGATGCCTTTGCCAAAGGGCGGCTGCGAAGTCATCACCGCTGGCGAGGCGTTGCTCGTCAACGACGAACTGCGTGCCTTTGTCTGCGGCCTTGGCGGTGCGCAACTGCACAACCAGTACGGTCCGACCGAAACCCACGTGGTCAGCCAGTTCAGCCTGAACTGTGACGACGCCGGGCAGTGGCCGGACGCACCGCCGATTGGCCGGCCCATCACCAATGCGCGTCTGTATGTGCTGGACGGCGACCTGAACCCGGTACCGGTCGGCGTGGCAGGCGAGCTGTATATCGCCGGTGCCTGCCTGGCCCGGGGTTATCTGAATCGTCCGGACCTGAGCGCCGAACGCTTCCTGCCGGACCCGTTCAACCCGCAGTCCGGTGCGCGCATGTACCGCAGCGGTGATCTGGCGCGATTTGCGGCCGACGGCAATGTGCACTACCTGGGTCGCATCGACCAGCAGGTCAAATTGCGCGGTTTTCGCGTCGAGCTGGGCGAGATCGACAGCCTTCTGCACCAGCAACCCGGTGTGCGGGAAGCGGTGGTGCTGCTGCGCGAAGATGTACCGGGCGACAAGCGTCTGGTGGCCTATGTGGTGGGGCCTGCAACTGCCGACACATTGCGTGCCGAGCTGCACCGCCACCTGCCGGAACACATGGTGCCGACGGCCTGGGTGGCGCTGGCGCAGTTGCCGCTGACCCGTAACGGCAAGCTCGACCGTCAGGCGCTGCCGGTACCAGAGCGGCAGGCCGCCAGTGCCTACGTGGCACCGCGCGACGAGACCGAGCGGCAGATGGTGCGCATCTGGGCCGAGGTGCTCAAGTGCCCGCAGGTCGGCATCCACGACAACTTTTTCGAACTGGGCGGGCATTCGCTGCTGGCCACGCGGATGATCTACATGATCAACCAGCGCATGGGCGGGCAGCTGTCCCTTAGCAGCCTGTTCAAGACGCCGGTGCTGATGGACCTGGCCGAGCAGGTGCGGCTCGGGCGGGGTGACGGGCCTTCGCTCGACACACCCTTTGCCCCGATTGAAGCCGATCGCAGCGCACGTTACGCGCCGTTTCCGCTGACCGATATCCAGCAGGCGTACTGGTTTGGCCGCGAAGCGTCGGTCAGCCTCGGCGGGGTCAGTGCCCATGGCTATGAAGAACTGCGCATCCCCGGCCTCGACGTGCCACGTTTCGAGCAGGCGCTGAACCGCATGATCCTGCGGCACGACATGCTGCGCGTGGTGTTCCTTGGCGATGGCACGCAGCAGGTCCTCGACAGCGTGCCGACCTACCACATGCCCCGCAACGATCTGCGCGGCCTGTCTGCCGATGCTGCGCAGCAGGCCCTGCAAGTCACCCGCGAACGTCAATCCCATCAGGTGCTGGACGCCAGTCGCTGGCCGTTGTTCGAGTTCAGTCTGTCGTTGCTCGATGAGGGCATCAGCCATCTGCACATCAGCCTTGACGCACTGATCGTCGACGCCGCGAGTACGCAGATTCTGGCGCGCGAACTGATGGCCTTTTATGCCGACCCGCAGTTGCAACTGCCCGAACCGGGGCTGACCTTTCGCGATTACGTGCTGGCCGAGCAGCGCTTGCGCAATGACAGCCGCTACGCACAGGCGCTGGACTACTGGCGCGAGAAGGTTGCCACGCTGGCACCTGCGCCGGACCTGCCGCTGGTGTGCCAGCCCGAAAGCATCAGCCAGCCGCACTTTACCCGCCGCGACCGCGAGCTTTCAGCGTTGCAGTGGTCACGGCTCAAGGAACTCGCCAGGCAATTTGCCGTGACGCCATCGGTGATGCTGCTGACCGCGTTCAGCGAGGTGCTGGCGCTGTGGAGTCGACAGCCGCGCTTCACGCTGAGTCTGCCGCTGTTCAACCGCATGCCGCTGCACCCGGATGTCGATGAGATCATCGGTGACTTCACTTCGCTGGTCTTGCTTGAAGTCAATCTGGACGGGGCCGCGAGCTTCATCGACAAGGCGCGTGCCGTGCAGGCACGGTTGTGGCAAGACATCGACCATTCGGTGGTCAGCGGCGTGCGAGTGCTGCGTGAACTGTCCCAGGCCCGAGGCGTGCAGCAGACCGCCATGCCGATCGTGTTCAACAGCACCCTGTCGGAAGCTGCGCCGGAACTGGCTGAATTCAACCTTGCCGACGCGTTGAATGCCGAGCACATGCACAGCATCACCCAGACCCCGCAGGTCTGGCTTGACCACACGCTGCTGGAGCTGGAAGGGCGCCTGCTGTTCAACTGGGACAGCATCGACGAATTGTTTCCGCAAGGCCTGATCGAGCAGATGTTCGTCGCCTACAACGCGCTGCTGGATCGCCTGCTGCAGGCCGATGCCTGGAACGCCGGCACGGTGGACCTGATACCGCTGGCACGCTTGCCGGTGCCCGAGGCCAGCCCCGCTGACTCGGCGCTGATGCACGAACTGTTTGATCGCCAGGCACTCGCTGCCCCGGATGCGCTGGCGGTCATCGGCACCCAGCGGCAGTTGAGTTATCGCCAGCTGCGAGCCGAAGCGCGGCAACTGGCGGCGCTGCTTCAGCGTCGCGGCGTGGTGCCCAATCAACTGGTCGCGGTGGTCATGGAACGTGGCTGGGAACAGGTCGTCGCGACGCTGGCGATCCAGTACGCCGGCGGGGCCTACCTGCCGCTCGACCCGGCACTGCCGGTCGAGCGCCTGGAGCATATTCTGCAACGTGCCGAAGCCAGCCTGGCGCTGACCCAGCCGGCACTGCTGCAACGTGTCGAGTGGCCCGCGCAGGTCCAGGTCATCAGCGTGAGCGACCCGATCATTGCCGATGCTGGCCGTTCCGATCAGGCCGAATTAAACGCTGTGCATCTCACCCCGGACGATCTGGCCTATGTGATCTACACCTCGGGCTCGACCGGCATGCCCAAGGGCGTGGTCATCGATCATCGCGGTGCGGTGAATACGCTGCTCGACATCAACCGGCGCTTTGCCGTCGGCGCTGCGGACCGGGTGCTGGCGGTTTCATCGCTGAGTTTCGACCTGTCGGTCTATGACTTCTTCGGCACGCTGGCCGCTGGCGCTGCAGTGGTGCTGCTCGAACCGCAGCAGGCCCTCGACCCGGCGCACTGGCTGACGCTGATCGAGCGGCATCAGGTCAGCCTGTGGAATTCGGTGCCGGCCTTGTTCGGCATGCTGCTGGAGTATGTGCAAAGCGAGCGCAGCGTGTTGCCGTCGTGCCTGCGCGTGGCGATGCTGTCAGGCGACTGGATTCCCCTGACGCTGCCCGAGAGTGCCTGGGCGCTGCAGCCGGCGCTGCAACTGATCAGCCTTGGCGGGGCGACCGAAGCGTCCATCTGGTCGATCCAGTATCCGCTGCAACAGGTCGACCCCGCGTGGCGCAGTATTCCCTACGGCAAGGCGCTGGATCACCAGCGCTTCTATGTGCTGGATGACGCCTTGCAGGTTCGCCCGACCTGGGTGGCTGGCCAGTTGTATATCGGCGGTATCGGCCTGGCCAAGGGATATTGGCGTGATGAAGCCCTGAGTGCCGGCAGTTTCTTCGCTCACCCGCTGACCGGCGAACGTCTGTATCGGACCGGCGACCTGGGGCGCTGGCTGCCCGACGGCAATATCGAGTTTCTCGGGCGGGAAGACACCCAGGTCAAGGTCCAGGGGCACCGTATCGAGCTGGGCGAGATCGAAGCGGCGCTCAATCGCCATCCCGGCGTACAGAGCGCCGTGGTGCGGGTGCTCGGCGAAGCGCTGGGCGAGAAGCGGCTTGCGGGCTACGTACTCAAGGCCGATCCCTCGTTGCAGGCCAGTGATTTTGCCCAGTACCTGGCAGACAAACTGCCAGCCTACATGGTGCCGACGTCGTTTACCTTCGTGCAGGAATGGCCACTGTCGGCCAACGGCAAGGTCGACAAGAAGCGCCTGCCGGAGCCGTCGCAGGTTCAGGATGCCGGCCCCGCGCTGGAAGTGCAGGGGCCACAGGAGCAACAACTGGTGATGATCGTGCAGGGCGTGCTCAAGCGTCCGTCGATCGCTGCCGACGCCAATTTGCTCAACCTGGGCGCCACCTCGATCGACATTGTCAGGATCAGCAATGCGCTGTCCGGCGAACTGCAGTTCCGTCCCAACGTTGCGCAACTGCTGGCGCAGCCGACGCTGCTCAACCTGCTCGGCATGTACCGCCGGAATCTGGTCAACGGCAGTGTGGTCGACAGCGTTCGTCAGCGCGCGGGTTCGCCCGAACAGGTGATCGAGGATCCGCAGCAGCGGGCGCGCTTCAAGGCCGAGCAGCGCGGGCGGCGGACCTTCGCCCCGCAGGTTGCGGCGCTGGACCTGGCGCGTCCGGATAACCCGGCGTTCGCGCGGCGCTTCAGCGACTATCGCTCGGTACGCCAATTCGCTGACCGACCCATTCCGAGCGAGGCGTTTGCCGGGTTACTGGCCAGCCTGGCGCAGGGGCAACTGCACGGCGAGGTCAAATATCAGTTCCCGTCCGCAGGTGGCCTGTACCCGATCCAGTGCTACCTGTACGTCAAACCGCAGCGGGTGACCGGCGTTGCTGCCGGTGCCTATTACTACGACCCGGTTGAGCACCGCCTGCTGATGCTCGACAGCGATCCGCTCGACCCCGACACCTACGATTATTTCGTCAACCGCCCGGTGTATGAAGACGCCGCATTCTCGCTGTTTTTCATCGCCGACATGGCCGCGATACGGCCGCTGTATGGCGAGCGCAGTCGTGACTTCTGTCATATCGAAGCCGGGGGCATGGCGCAATTGCTGAGCATGACGGCGGTGGAGCAGGGCCTTGGCCTGTGTGGCATGGGCTCGCTCGAAGAGCAGCAATTGTCGGCCCTGTTCGACCTGGGACCGAATCATCAGTTGATCTACTCGATGGTGGGCGGCCTGCGCACTGCCGACGAACAACGCCGCGCGCAGGTCGAGGCGTGCGCTTCTGCTGCCGATCAAACGGACGACGCCAGCGACATGGAGGAGATAGAGATATGAATGCCTATCAATTGCTGGAGTTGTTCGGTCGCCACGCCGTGGTGCTTGAAGTGGACGGCGACAAGCTGCGCTGCAAGGCACCGCGCGGGTTTCTGAATGACGAGATGTTGCAGGCGCTCAAGCAGCACAAGGCAGAACTGATTGCCTTGCTGAGCGGCAACGACCCCGCCGCGATCCCTCGGCGTGCTGCCGGGCAAACGGCTGTTGCGCTGTCGTTTTCACAACGCCAGCTGTGGTTTCTCGATCAGATGGAACCGGGCAATGCGTTCTATAACGTGCCCACTGCGGTGCTGCTGAAAGGCGTGCTGGATGTGTCGGCGCTGGAGCGGGCGCTGAACGAATTGATCATGCGCCATGAAATATTGCGCACCACCTTTGCCAGCGTGGATGGCGAGCCACGGCAGATCGTGCACCCGGCGATGCCGCTGGTGATGCCAGGTGTCGACCTGCGTGACCTGTCGCCGACGGCGCGCGAAGCGCACGTCAGGATGGCGGTGGAGCAGCAGGCCAAGGCGCCGTTTGACCTGGCCAGCGGCCCGTTGCTGCGAGCCTCGCTGCTGCGCCTGGCGGATGAGGAATATCTCTGGCTGTACAGCGTGCACCACATCATTGCCGATGGCTGGTCGATGGGCGTGATCCTTCAGGAAGTGACCGCCTTGTATGGCGATTTTCTGTGCGGTCGGGCGTCCAGTCTGGCGCCGCTGGCGGTGCAGTACGCCGATTACGCCTGCTGGCAGCAACAGCGTCTGGGTGATGAGGCGCTGGCCGGGCAGCTGGACTTCTGGAAGCGCACGCTGGCCGACGCGCCGCCGCTGCTCGACATGCCTGCCGACCGGCCACGTCCGACCGTGCAGCGCTACGTCGGGGCGACTTTCAGCTCGACGGTCGACGGCACCACCCTGCGTGCGCTCAACGCGCTGGCCAGACAGACCCAGGGCACGCTGTTCAACGTGTTGATCGGCGCGCTGTCGGTCCTGCTCTGGCGCCACAGCGGTCAGCGGGATCTGTGCATCGGTACGCCATTTGCCAACCGCAGCCGTCCCGAAATCGAGCCGCTGATCGGCCATTTCGTCAACACTCAGGTGATTCGCCAGCGTCTCGATCCGCTGCAGACCTTTGCCGAGCTGTTGCGCGAAGTGCGCGCCACTCTGCTGGATGTTCACGCGCATCAGGATGTGCCTTTCGACCGCGTGGTGGAGGCCGTCAACCCGCCGCGCGATACCGCGTATTCGCCTCTGTTTCAGGTGATGATGGTGTTGCAGAACACCCCGGGCAACGCCGCACAGATGCCGGGCCTGAGCATGACCCCATACGGCACCGGGAGCGCCACGGCCAAGTTCGACCTGGCGTTCGAATGGGTCGAGCGCGACGGTGTGCTGAGCCTGCTGGTGGAATACAACACTGATCTGTTTGACCAGACCAGCATCGAGCGCCTGAGCGGGCACTATCGTCAGTTGCTGGAGCAGGTGGCGCTGAACCCCAAGCAGCCTGTGGGTGCACTGACGCTGATCAGCGATGCCGAACGCGCACAGATACTGCATGCGTGGAACAGCCCGGCACCGCTGGCTCAGCCCGTCGACTGCGTGCATCGCCTGATCGAAGCTCAGGTCACGCGTCGGCAGGCCAAGTGTGCGGTCATCTTCGAAGGTCGATCGCTGAGCTACAGCCAGCTCAACACTCAGGCCAACCGCCTGGCGCATCACTTGCTCACCCTCGGCGTCGGCCCGGATGTGCGCGTGGCGGTCTGTATCGAGCGCTCGCTGGAACTGCCCGTGGCCTTGCTGGCGGTGCTCAAGGCCGGGGGCGCCTATGTGCCGCTGGACCCGGATTATCCATCGGGACGCCTGCGGCATATTCTCGATGACACGTCCCCCGTGGTGCTGCTTGCCCAAGGGCCGACGCGCAAGATCCTGCTCGAGGCTTTACAAGGAGCGGACTGCGAAGTGCCGATCCTCGACGTGCAGGCCGATGCCGTGCTCTGGGCCGAGTGCCCGCCGGACAATCCGCAGACGCAGCGTGTCGCGGTGAACGCCGACCACCTGGCGTATGTGCTTTACACCTCCGGCACCACTGGGCTGCCCAAGGGGGCGATGGTCACGCATCGCGGCCTGAGCAACCTGCTGTTGTGGTGTCAGCAGTTCTGCGGCGAATGTGGAAGCATGTTGCACAAGATCCCATTCGGTTTCGACGCCTCGGCCTGGGAGATCTTCTGGCCGTTGCTTACCGGTGGCAGGCTGGTCATCGCCCGTCCCGGCGGGCATTTCGAACCCGGTTACCTGGCGCAGGTGGTGCGCGAACAAAGCGTTACCGCGATGGTGTTCGTGCCAGCCATGTTGCAACTGTTTCTGGAGGTCGAAGAGGTCAGCGCCTGTCACACCCTCAAGGATGTGTTCAGTGGCGGCGGGGAGCTGTCGCCCGCAGTGGCCAGGCTGTTTCAGCAGCGTCTGCCGCATGCCCGCCTGCACAACGTCTATGGTCCGACCGAAACCACAGTGATCAGCAGTGTCTGGACGCTACAGCCCGGTGCCGACGTCCCGCCGCGCCAATTGCCCATCGGACGGCCCATCGCCAACACCCGTTTTTACGTGCTCGACGAGCGTGATGCGCCGGTGCCGGCCGGGGTCACCGGTCAGTTGCACATTGGTGGTGTCGGCGTCGCACGGGGTTATCTGGGGCTCGACGAGCTGACTGCCGAACGGTTTATCGACAACCCGTTCGTTGCCGGTGACCGGCTGTACCGCAGCGGCGACCTGGCGCGTTATCGTCCGGATGGTCAGTTGGAGTTTATCGGTCGCAACGACTTTCAGGTCAAGTTGCGTGGCATTCGCCTGGAACTGAGTGAAATCGAAGCGCGGCTGGACCTGTTCCCCGGTATTCGCACCAGTGTGGCATTGATCGTCGGTGATACTGCGCAGAACCAGCGCCTGGTGGCGTGCTGCGTCACCGATAGCCCAGTGGATGAATCCGCACTGCGTGCGCATCTGGCAACGACCCTGTCCAGCGCCGTCATGCCCAGCGCTTATCTGTGGCTGGACGCCTTGCCGTTGACGGTCAACGGCAAGGTCGACCGTGCAGCGCTCGCGGCACAGGCCGATCAGGATCTGGCCGACCGGCAGGTCAATCTCGGCAGTCCCCGGGACCATATCGAGCTGACCCTGTATCAGATCTGGAAAGACCTGCTGCTGGTGCCGCAGATCGGCATTCGCGACAACTTCTTCAACGTCGGCGGGACATCGATTGCGGCGATCAAGATGGCCTACGAAATTAGCCGGGCGTTCAGCGTCGAGGTGCCTGTGCGCGTGATCCTCGGCCACCCGACCATCGAGGCGCTGGGCGGCTGGCTGCGTACCGGGGCCAGCCTGGCTGCGGCACAGGACAACCTGATCGAATTCCGGCGCGGTGCCGGGCAACGCAACGTGGTGTGCATTCACCCGGCGGGCGGCACGGCGTTCTGCTACCTGTCACTGGCCAAGGAACTGCCGGAAAGCATCGGTGTGTACGGTGTGCAATCGCCAGGGTTGAACCCCGGAGAAAGCACCGAGCCGAGCGTCGAAGCCATGGCCGACGCCTATTTGCGGCGGATCGCGGCGTTGACCTCACAACCGCTGGTGCTCACCGGACTGTCGTTCGGTGGCCTGGTGGCGTACGAAATGGCCCGCCGTCTGACGGCTGCCGGCCATCGTCAGGTGACGGTGGTGCTGCTCGATACCCAGGGCTCGGATGACCCGGGGTTCCGGCAACAGATCGGGACCGTAGACATGGCGGAGTTTCGCGACAAGCTGGTGCGCTTCAACGGCATGTACCCCGGCATCGAAGACGCGCAGGTCGAGCGGTATTTCCACCTCTACAACCACAACCGCCTGGCCATGGCCGCGTACGAGTGCGCGCCGCAAGCCGGGCGCATCGTGCTGATCCAGGCTCGCGAAGGCTTTACCCGCACGCAGTTGCATGAGCTGCGCGGGTTCTGGCGTCGCCGCGCGGGCAACGGTTACAGAGCCCGGCTGGTTCACGGCGGGCACTGGGACATGCTGGAAAGCGCCGAGGTGCATCGGGTCTCGCAGACGCTCAGGCAAGAGCTGCAACGTTTCGACACGCAGGAGGCGCAATGATGAACCGGCACGAGGAGAATATCGCCCGCAACCCCCAGACCCTGATGTCGCGTTTTGCCGAGCAGGTACGCCATGATCCCCAGGCGCTGGCCGTGATCGATCGACAGGTACGGCTGACCTACGCGCAACTGGCCAGCGCCAGTGAGCGCATCGCCAAAGGGCTGCTGGCACAAGGCGCAAGCCCTGCGGAGCCGATTGCCCTGTGCATGCCGCGCTGCTGGCAATGGGTCGCCACGATACTGGCCGTGCTGAAAGTCGGGGCTGTGGTGGTGCCGCTGGATCGGGCCAGCCCGGCCCGGCGTCGACAATTGATGCTCGACGACGCAGGCTGCGTCGGGCTGGTGACCCTCGGCGAAGACGCGGACAGCCTGGCAGCGCCACAACACGGCTGGTACGTCAGCGTCGAAGCCCTGCTGGAATTCCCCGATCAGCCTGCACTGCGGCTGCCCGAGGATTTCGCCGTGTCGAGCTTCCTGTTCTACACCTCGGGCACCACCGGCACCCCGAAAGCCGTGGATGTGGGCGAGCGTGGCCTGTTGCGTCTGGCCCGGACCGACGGTTGCCTGGATATTCGCGCAGGCGAGCGCGTGGCCTGTTTATCCAACCCGGCGTTCGACGCCTGTAACTTCGAACTGTGGGCACCGCTGCTCAACGGTGGTTGTTGCGTCATCATTGCCGACGCAGACCTGCAGGACGCACAGCAACTGGCCAGGGTTCTGGAAACGCAGCAGGTCGATAGCCTGTTCATGACCGTTTCGCTGTTCAACACCTTGAGCGCAGATAACCCCGCCTGTTTCGCCAGCCTGCGCCAGGTGCTGATCGGCGGTGAGCAGGTCAGCGCCGCAGCGGTGCGTGCCTGGTATCAGGCCAATCCCGACAGCCGCTGCCGGATTTTCAACGCCTACGGACCTACTGAATGCACCACCTTCGCTGTGTGCTATCCGATCCCCCGCGATTTTGCCGGTGACGCAGTGCCGATCGGTCGGCCATTGCCCGACACCGGCGTGCAGGTGCTCGACCCGCAACAGCGGCCGGTTGCCCGTGGCGAGGCGGGTGAGCTTTACCTGAGCGGCAGCGGGGTCGCACGCGGTTACCGCAACCGTTGTGCAGAGACCGCACAGCGTTTCCTGCGCCTGCCGACAATCGATGCCGGGGACGTGCTGCATTACCGAACCGGCGATCAGGTGCGGGTCAATGCCGACGGGTTGATCGAGTACCTGGGGCGGATTGATCGTCAGGTGAAGGTCCGCGGTTTTCGCATCGAGCCGGGCGAGGTCGAGCAGCGCATTCTGGAGCATCCGCAGGTGGCGCAGGTGCATGTCTGTACCCGTCGCCAAGCGGCCGAAGACCACCAGTTGCTGGCCTTCATCGTGCCGCGCGAGGCGCTGGACTATCGCGATTTCGACCAGCACCTGCGCGACAACCTGGCGGTATGGATGCGCCCGCATCAGCTGTTTGTGCTGCAGCGCCTGCCGTTGACCGCCAATGGCAAGATCGATCAGCGTGCGCTGCTGGAGCAGCCCTTGAAACCGTGGCGCCCGCAGGCGGGTTCGCGCGCAGGCGAGCAACACTCGCCCGCGTTGGACTGGCTGCTGAGCCATGCCCGCAGGCTGTTGGCGCAACCTGAGCTGAACGGCGAGGATGACTGGCTGGGCAGCGGCGGCGACTCGCTCAAGGCCATGCGTTTGCGCTCTGCAATCCGCACCCACTGGCGGCGGGAAATCACGCTGGGTGCGGTGCTGAGCGAATCGTTTTCGGCACTGGCCGAGCGACTCGGTGATGAGCAGGGTGAGGCGTCGGCCTATCCGCCTGCGCCGCCCGTCAACCGTTCAGGGCGTGCGCCAGCGACGGCTGAGCAAAGTCGCCTGTGGCTGATGCAGCAGCGCACGCCGCAGGCGACCGCCTACAACGTGCCGCTCATCCTGCACCTGGCGGCGGGTGTTCAACTTTCCGCACTGGTCGACGCCGTGCAGCGTCTGTTGACTCGGCACAGCGGGCTGCGCACGGCGTTCGTGTCCGCTGCCGACGGGCTGCATCAGCAGGTTCACCAACGGGAAGCGATGTGCCAGACCTTTGCCACCGGGGCTTTCAGTGAGCAGACCTGGCGCAGCTTTGCAGCCCTGGTCTTTGACACACCTTTCGATCTGGCGACATCGGCCCTGTGCAAGGCCTGGCTGTTGCCGTTTGCCGATGGCAGCTGTCGCTTGCTGCTGAACCTGCACCACGTGGCCATCGATGGCTGGTCGATGAACCTGTTGTTCGATGACCTGGTGCAACTGTACGACGATGCGCTGCAGGGGCGGCCGAGTGCCGAGCCTTCGCCAGGTCTGGGCACGCTGGAGTTTGCGCTCTGGCAACGGCAATGGCGGGTCGACCCGCGTTACCGCGATCAGCGTCGCGCGCTGGCCGGGTTGCACCGTCAGCACCCGGCGTCTTCGCCCGCGCTGCTGCCGGTTCGCGAGCCTGGACCGCAGGCACGGCTCTATCGTCAGCCGCTGGGAACCACGCGCAGTGCTGCATTGGATCGGTTTTGCAGCCGCCAGCGCGTCACGCGTTATGAGGTGCTGTTCAGCGTCTATGCCTGGAGCATTTACGCCCTGACCGGCTGTGAACGGCCACGCATCGCCAGCCCGGTATCCAACCGTCCGCTGAGCGAATTCGAAGACGCCATCGGGATGTTCGCCAATACCGTGCTGATCCCCACGGCGTTCGACGGCGACAAGGCGCTTGACCAGCAGCTGCATCAGCAGACCGCCACGGTGCGTGAGGTGCTGGCCTTGCAGGACGTCGCTCTGGCGGACCTGGTGGAAGACCTGCGGCTGTCGTCGAGCAGTGCGCTGTTCGATTTCATGTTTGTGCTGGAAAACACCGACTACGCCAGGCTGGCCCAAACCGGCCTGCGCGCCACGCTGGAATTCAACGAGACCGTGCAGGCCAAATGCCCGCTGACCTTGCTGGTGGTCGATGCCGGGTCACAGCTGGAATGCTGGTGGGAGTACCAGTGCAGTTATTTCGATGCGGGCCAAATGGTCGCCGTCAATCAGCTCTTGCAGCAGGGGCTTGATCTGCTGCTGGAGAAGCCGTCGGCGACCCTCGATGCGCTGCTCACGCCTTACCGCTTCAGCCTGCCGCCCGCCAGTCAGGGCGACAGCGCTGAGCCGCCGTTCAACACCGTGGCCGACTGGTTCGCCTATCAGGTGAGTTGCACGCCGGATGCTCCGGCACTGATCGATGATCAGCAGTGCATCAGCTACGCCGAACTGGATGCACTGGCCGATACGCTGGCGGCCACCCTGGTCGAGCAGTGTCCGCTGCCGGAGGAAAATAGTGCGCCGCTGCAAGTGGTCCTGTACCTCGAGGCGTCGGTCGAGCACATCGTGGCCTTGCTGGCGCTGGCCAGGCTCAATCTGACGGCGGTGCCCCTCGATCCTGGCTATCCGCTGGCGGTGCAGCGTCAGGTCATGCAGCAGGCGCAGCCCGGCTGTGTGCTGTACAGCGCGGCCACCGAGGCAGCACTGGAGCAGTTAAGCGCAGACCCACGAGTCTGTCATCGCGTCGACCTGAGCGCTGCCGCACGGCCGTTCGAACGTCGCCGTCATGCGGGCGAACGACCGTTGTACACGCTGTTCACGTCCGGCTCGACGGGAACGCCGAAAGGGGTTCAGGTGCCGGACCGGACCCTTTGCAATCTGTTGCACTGGCAGCGCAACGAGGGGCAGTTGCCCGCGAAGTCAGTGACCCTGCAATTCTCCATGCTGTCGTTCGATGTGTCGTTTCAGGAGATTTTCAGCACCCTCTGCGGCGGAGGCTGTTACCACCTGATCAACCCGCGCTGGCGGCAGGATGCCCAGGCATTACTGAGCTATCTGGTGCAGACGCGCATCGAACGGCTGTTCCTGCCGTGTGTGGCCTTGCAGCATCTGGCGCAGACTGCTGTCAGCCAGGGCGTGTATCCGCAGGCGTTGCGCGAGGTAATCACGGCGGGCGAGCAACTGCTGTGCACCGAGGCATTGCGCAACTGGTTTGGCGGCATGCCGCAGGCACGGCTGTTCAATCATTACGGCCCGACCGAAACCCACGTGGTCAGCGCCTGGCGTTTGCCTGCGGCGGTTCACGACTGGCCGCTGCGCGCGCCGATCGGGCGCGCAGTGAGCAATGCACGCCTGCTGCTGGTGGACGAACACGACCGACCGGTGCCGAGTGGCAGCCAGGGCTATCTGCTGGTGGCAGGGCCGATGATTTCGCGCTGCTACCTCGCTGACCCGGCGCTGAATGCCGCGCGTTTTGTCGAGTTGCCGCAGCCTGAGGGCCTGACCCTGTTCTATCGCACCGGCGACCTGGCGCGGGCTGATGCAAACGCCTGCCTGCACTACCTGGGCCGGGACGATCAGCAGATAAAGATCAGTGGCCAGCGTCTTGAGTTGGGGCAGATCGAGGCCGCGCTGGTGCAAGTCGCTCAGGTGAGCAACGCGGTGGTGGCCATGCAGGCTGAGCCAGCCCGGCTGGTGGCCTGGTTGCACAGCGAGGGTACGCTGCCCGATGCACAGCAGCTTGACCGACAGATCAGCCTGCACCTGCCATCGCATGTGCGTATCGACGAGTACCGGCGGGTCGACGCCTGGCCGCGTACGCCGAGCGGCAAGATCGATCGCAGGGCGCTGGGAGATCTGGGCGAGGTGCTGCAACGGCAACGCTCCGGACTGCCCGCGGCACCGTTGAGCGCACTTGAGCAACAATTGAGCGAGTTGTTCGTGGCGGTCATCGGTCGCGACATCGAGCCTGATCAGACCTTCTTCGAAGCCGGCGCCACCAGCCTCGGCCTGATGCGCCTGCATGCCCGCTACAACGAAGCACTGCCGCAGCCAGTGGCAATGGCCGCGTTGTTCGAGCATGTCAGCGTGCGCCGCCTGGCGCAGCATCTCTCCGGACCGGCAGGGCAAACGCCCGGTGCAGGGAAGGGCCATGAGCGAGGCGCCAAGGCTGGCGAACAACCCATGGCGATCATCGGCATGTCGGTGAATGTGGCCGGCGCGAGCAACCTCGCCGAATTCTGGGCGATGGTTCAAGGAAACGGCTTGGGCATCGAGCGGTTTGAAGCTGCCGAGGGGCTGGTCGGTGCGCGCAGTCAACTGAGCGGCCTGCTGGATTTCGATCCCGAGTATTTCGGCATCAGCCTGCAGGAAGCACGGCTGATGGACCCGCAACAGCGGCACCTGCTGATAGGCTGCGTGCAGGCACTGCAACATGCGGGGCTCACGCCCACAGCCGACGGGCCGCGCATCGGCCTGATCGCCAGTTGCGGCGAAACCACGTATTTCCAGCAAATGCTGCGCGAAACCGCCGAGGGCGACCTGCCGGACGGCTTTCAGATGGCGCTGCACCACGACAAGGACTTTCTGGCCACCAAGGCGGCTTACCACCTCGACCTCGGCGGTCCGGCACTCAGCGTTCAGGCGGCGTGCGGCAGCTCGCTGATTGCCGTGCACCTGGCGGCGGCGATGCTGCGTCAGGGCGACAGTGACGTGATGCTGGCCGCCGGGGTGTTGATCGACCCGACTCTGACCGATGGCTATCGTTATCGCCCGCAGCACATTTTTTCCCGCGACGGGCTGTGCCGTCCGTTCAGTGACGACGCCAGCGGCACCATCGGTGCCAGCGGTTACGGGGTGGTGGTACTCAAGCCGCTGGAGCGCGCCCAGGCCGACGGCGACCGGATTTACGCGCTGGTCGAAGCCTCTGCGCTGAACAACGATGGCCGCGCCAAGATGAGTTACACCGCGCCGTCGGTGGCGGGGCAGAGCGCGGTGATCAGCGAGGCGCTGCGCAAGGCCGGGATCAATGGCGCCGACATGGGCTACATCGAGGCCCACGGTACCGGCACGTTGTTGGGCGACCCGATTGAAGTGGCTGCATTGACCAAGGCGTTCGGCGCGGCGCCGGCCGCCCGTTGCGCGCTGGCCTCAGTGAAAAGCCAGGTGGGTCATCTGGGCGCGGCTGCCGGCGTGGTCGGGCTGATTCGCGCGACGCTTGCCGTGTTTCACGGGGTGATCCCGCCCAACCTGGGCTTTGCCCGGATCAATACGCAAATCGATCTGCAGCACTCGCCGTTCTACATACCCGGCACCTCACGGCCCTGGCCCGAGGGGCGTCGGCGTCTGGCCGGGGTCAGCAGTTTCGGTATCGGTGGCACCAATGCGCATGTGATTGTCGGCGCCGCGCCGCAGCAGACAGACCGCGTCGAGGATTGCCCGGCGTGCCTGCTGCTGTCGGCGCACAGCCGTACTGCCCTGGAGCGGGACATGCTGGCGATTGAAGCCTGGCTCAACGCCTTTCCCGAGCAGCAGGCCGCGTTGCTGCGTTACCTGCAAAACGGCCGACGCGCGTTGCCCTGGCGCTTTGCGATGATCTGCCCGCCCGGTCAGACACCGCGCCTGCAAGCCGCGTCGATCAAGCAGGTGACGCTTTCGGACGTGCGAGTGAACGCCAGCGAGCATTCGCCCCAGGCCCTGCTGGACGCCTGGTATGCGGGGGCCAGTCTCGAAGCGTCGACGGCTTCGACGCCGCCACCCTGGGACTTGCCTCCCTCGGCATTCGATCTGCAGACCTTCCGCTTCAAACCGGCCGTTCGTACCGAACTGCAGAAGTCGTCAGCCGTCGAGCGCCAGCCGCTGGCAGACTGGTTTTATCAGCGTCAGTGGCAGCGGGTAAGCCGTCTGCGTACACAACCGACTGGTGAGGGTCGTGACGTGCTGGTGGTGTGTAGCCATGAGCGTCTGGAGGCCAGCACGCTTGGCAGTCTGCAGGGGGGCTATCGGCACGTCATCGAGGTGCAGGCCGGCAATGGCTACCAGCAGCTTGGCCCGAATCGTTATGAGCTCGACCCGCTGGACCCTGTGGCGTTTGGTCGATTAATCGCCACGCTCGATCAGAATGGGCAGACGGCGAGCGAACTGGACTGGCTGCATGCCTTGCCGCTGTCGGTGGGCGGGTCGGTTGACGAGCAAAGCCTTGCGGCCGCGCAATGGGCCTGTCTGGATACGCTCAGCGCGTTGTTGCAGGCCTGGGGACAGAACGTACAGAAGACCGCCCTGCGGCTCTGGCTGCTGTCCTGGCAAGCGTGCCCGGTGAACGGCCAGGTCATGCGTCCGGAACTGGCGGCGCTGGCCGGTATCACCGAAGTGGCGCCGCAGGAGTACCCGATACGCTGTCATTGGCTGGACCTGCCCACGGCGCAGTTGAGCACTCAGGCTCGGCACCTGGCGGCGCTGCTGGCCGAACCGGCGTCGCTGCCGCGGCGCATGGCCATTCGTGACGGTTATCTGTGGCAGCCACAGCTGCTGCGCAGTCCGCTGGCGACTCCGACGGCTGGTTCGAATCTGTTGCCGGCGAACGGCACGTTGCTGGTGCTCGGCGGTACAGGCGGCATCGGGCGTACCTTGTGTGAACACCTGCTGCAATCCAGCCAGCGGCGGATAGTGCTGCTGTCGCGAGGTGGCGAGTGTCCGAAACAACTGCACGCCTACGCTTCGCGCATCGATAGCATCGCTGCGGATATCGCCGACCTGGCGCGCTGGCCCACGGTGCTTGAACAGTTGCGTGAGCGTTATGGGCATTTTGACGGCGTGATTCACGCGGCCGGCACCGGAGCGGGCAGCCTGATCCGTCAGCGCGAGGCTCACGTGCTGTCCGAGGCGATGGCCAGCAAGACCCGCGGCATGCTGGCGGTCGAAGCGTTGATCGAGCAGATGAATCCGGGGTTCGTGCTGTATTGCTCTTCGATGTCGGCACTGTTCGGTGGCGCCGGGCACCTGGACTACGCCGCCGCCAGTGCCATGCTTGACGGTTTTACCCACTACCGGCCGCATGCCGAAAATCGCTGTGTGCGTCTGGGCATCAACTGGGACATCTGGCGCGATGTCGGCATGGCCGCTGCCAGTGGCGTCGGGGATGACGCGCACCAGCGGCATCTGGCGGTCGGCATGTCGGCGCAGGAGGGCTGCCGGGTATTCGATGCGGCCATGACGGCTCAACTGCCGCAGTTGCTGATCTCGACCACCGATCCGGACACGGCGCGACAGTTTTACCCGGTTCGCCACAGTGCAGTGGCGACGCTGGCTGATACTGCGCCAGCCTTGGCGGCAGACACTGAAGCGCCGGACCGTCTGCCCGGGCATCTGCATGACTGCCTGTGCAAATGGCTTGGTGTGAATGTTCTGCAGCCGGATGCCTCGCTCTATGAGCTGGGCGCCGATTCTCTGACCCTGCTGGACCTGATCGATGAACTGCAGGCCGCGACCGGCGTGGTCTTCCAGTTGTCGCAGTTCAGCCACAAGGTCAGCCTGACCGAGGTCTTGGCGCTGGTGCAGGCGTCAGCGGCCGGAACGGCTGCGGACGAAGACCAATGGGCCGATGCGGTGAGGATCGATCAGTGGCATGCGGGCGCGGGCCGCGAGCGCCTGTATCTGATTCACCCGGTGGGTGGCGACGTGCAGGCGTACCGCGAGCTGGCCTCGGCGCTGCACCCTGATCTGGGCGTGTGGGTGATCGCCGATCCGGCCTTGCGCCTGCCCGAATTGCCGAACATCAGCGTGGATGAGCGCGCGCAACTGTATCTCAAGGCGTTGCAGGCCCATCACCCCGACGGCACGGCATGGCGGCTGGCCGGCTGGTCGTTCGGCGCGTGGGTGACGCAGGCGATGTGCAGCCTGTTAAAGGAGGATTGCGAGCAGCCATTGTTGTACCTGATCGATCCCCCCGCGCCGGATGCGGGCACCGAGCTGGCGCAGATCGGCGAAGCGCAGATTCAGCAGGTCTTCCAGCGCGAGTTTTCTGCACGGCGCGGCCTCAACACGACCACCAGCGCGGCCAGCGAAGACACGCCGCGTTACCTGCAAAGCCTGATTGTCTGCTGCCAGAACAATATGGCGAGCATGGCGGGCCACCAGCCCGTGACGCTGGCGCGCACTCCAGTGCGGCTGTTCATTGCCACGCAGCCCAATCCTTACGGCATGGGCAGCGCCTGGCGGATCGCCGATCTGCAGCGCGCCTGGCAAAGGCTGTTGCCGCACATGTCGAGCTGGCAAGCACTGGACACCGACCACTACGGCATTGTCGCAGCGCCCTGGGCGCAGGTGATTGCCGAGATGATCAATGCGGACCTGTCGGCGGCGCAGGGCTGAACGTAACGGCAGGCTTTTCAGGCGGGGCTGAAGTCCCCGCAGACGAACCACGGGCATGGTGACCAGCCATGCCAACAACCTGAAGGTGAGGGATCATGGATCAAATGGCACTCAAGGCCATAGAAGGCATCGCAGGCGCCGTGCGTGCGCCGTATCAGAGCATCACGGTCAACCGCCTGACACCGATCATCGGTGCCGAGGTCGGCGGTGTCGATCTGTCGCAGCCACTCAGTGCGGAGCAGTTGACGGAAATCCGCCGGGCCTTTCTGGAAAATCACGTGCTGGTGTTTCGCGACCAGCACCTGACGGTCGAGCAGCACAAGGCATTCGGCCGACTGTTTGGTCCGTTGCGCGCCTTGCCGGTGGACAGCATCGATGGCGATGACCCGGAACTGGTCGTGGTGCGCGCCAACGCCCAATCGCGTTTCGCTGCGGGCGAGCTATGGCACACCGACGGCACCGCTGATCTGGAGCCGTCGATGGGCTCGATGCTGTACGTCAAGGAGACACCCGCCATCGGCACCGGCGGCGACACGCTGTTTGCCAACATGCACCTGGCCATTGAAATGCTCTCGCCGGCGATGCAGCAGTTTCTCGGCGGGCTGACAGCCATTCACGATGGCGAGATTCCGTGGAAGGGCTATCAGCCACCTCCCGGCCTCCCGAAAAGCGAGCACCCGGTGGTGGTTCGCCACCCTGAAACCGGACGCCGCAGCCTGTTCGTCAATTCCGGGTTCACCTCGCATATCGTGCAACTCTCGCCCGGCGAGAGCCGCACCGTGCTGAGTATGCTGTTCGAGCTGATCGCCCGCGAACCTTGCCTCAGTTGTCGCGTGCGCTGGGAACCGAACACGCTGGTGTTCTGGGATAACCGTTGCACCCAGCATCACGCGGTGTGGGATTACTTCCCGCACTCGCGCCATGGCGAGCGGGTGACGATTCTCGGAGGGCGGCCTCAGGCCTGAAGGCACTTGCGGATTGACCGGCGAACACCGTTCAGCTGCTTCATCAGCGCAGTGGCAGGTGGTATATCAGGTCGTCGAACCACTGATCGCCGATCTGATAGGCCTGCGGGACGCGGCGCTCGAAGGTGAAGCCGCATTTCTCCAGGACCTTGCAGGAGGCGATGTTGCCGTCGGTCACGGTCGATTCCAGTGAATCCAGGCCGATGGCAGCGGCGTAGTCGATGATTGCCCGGCGTGACTCGGTGCCGAAGCCCTTGCCTTGATGTTCCGGCAGTAACAGACAGCCCACTTCGGCATGACCCGGCGACAGGATGCGAAAGCCACTGACCCCCAGCTCTGCATCGTTTTGTGTGTCTGTGACCACCAGGCACAGCCAGTGATCGGACGCCGGCGTCCACTCGGGGAGGCGATGATCGAAGCCTTTACGGATCTGCGCCTCTTCGATTTCTCCGAATACGTAGCGCATGGTCTCGGGCTCGGAATGCAGCCTCAAAAACAGTGGCCAGTCGCTGGCGAGCAGGGTTCGCAGATAAAGTCGTTCGGTGTGTAGTTCCAGCATCCGTTGCTCCCGGGACAATCAAAAAAGGCACAGGGTTTTGTACTCGGCCTGCGGTCAATGATCAATAATGCACGCGCATTTCATCGCCATTGCTCACGGTAATCGTGACGCAACCAGGCAGGGTCATATCCTTCGGCAGGTCAGGGACGAGTCAATGGCATTTCGCGTATTGGTCATCGGTGGCTACGGTAACTTCGGCAGCCTCATCTGTAATCATCTGGTGATGATGCCGCACATCGATCTGGTCATTTCCGGTCGTGACCCGCGCAAACTGGCGGAAAAGGTCGCCGCACTGCAAACGCTGGGGGGCAGGTTCTGCGAGAGCTGGTGCGTGGACATCATGCAGGACGGCGCGGGCACTGAGCTGGGTGGATTGGGCATTGATCTGCTTATCCACACCGCGGGGCCTTTTCAGGGGCAGTCGTATGCTGTGGCCCGGCATTGCATCGAAGCGGGCGTGAATTATTGCGACCTGGCCGATTGCCGGACGTTTGTCGCCGGTATCGCTACCCTCGATGCCCAGGCGCGTGAGGCAGGTGTCAGCGTGCTGAGCGGGTGCAGCTCGGTGCCGACGCTTTCGGCCGCCATCATCGATCAGCATCGGCAGCGTTTTCTGCGTATCGATTCGATAGAGCATGGCATCTCCTCGGCAGCGAAAATGCCCGGTCTGTCGACTGTGCGCGGCGTGCTGGCCAATGCCGGACGACCGATCAGGCAACTGCGCAACGGCAATGTCCACGAAGTCCATGGCTGGATGGGCCTGACCCTGCGCCGGATGCACGGCATGGGCACGCGGCTGGTGGCCAATGCCGACGTCCCGGACCTGGATGTATTCGCGACACGCTACGCCGCGCAGAACCTGAGCTTCAAGGCCGGTTCCGCGCTCAAGGCCGGCGGCATCGCGACCTGGCTGCTGGCGCTGGCGATTCGCTGCGGGCTGCTGCGCGATCCTGCGCCGTGGGCCGAGCGCCTGTACCGTTGGGGCGCGCGCTTTGAACACTGGGGTGATCGAAAGAGCGCGATGTACATCGATGTCGATGGCCTCGACCTCGGCGGCCAGCCGTTGCACATGCGTGCGCAATTGACTGCACTGAACGACAAGGGGCCGGAGATTCCCGGCAGTGCCGCCGTCGCGCTGAGCAGCAAAATGGCCGATGGCTATCGTCCACAACCGGGCGCTCGGGCCTGCGTCGGAGAAATCACTGCGGACGAGTACCTGGCGGCAATCGATGAGCCGGAAAACATCCGGCTGGATATTCATTTCAAGAACCATAACGTCTGACACTGCTGCAGATGTCCGATGGCTCCGTACAGGCTGCTGATGTGGCTTTTTAGTGGCACTTTTTTGCTGCTTTCTGCGGCACCAATCATCGGAAAATTCTGTTCAGACAACTTAAATAAATCTTAATCATCGATCCCTGAGCCCGTAATTCATGGGGTGTGAGGTCCTCTCTCTCGACCGGTCCGTTATTCCAGACACATTAACTATCAAGTTAACTCTTTCAGCGCCGACTCACGGGTATTCCGGAAAAATTAAAGGCACACACGTAATGAGCGCAAAATGGTTGGACAATCTGAAAGTCAGCAAGAAGCTCGGGCTGGGCTTTGCCGCTATTTTGCTCGGGGTACTGACCGTTACCGTGATCGGTTACTCCAGCACCAACCTGCTGATCGAGCGCATGGGCAAAAGCAGCAAGGTCGCCGAGATCAAGGCTGACGTTCTGAATGCCCGGATCGCTGCGCAAGCCTATGCGACCGGCCCTACCGCCGCAGGTGTGCAGAATTACGCCAGCGCCCTGGATACCTTGAGCCGCAGTGTCGATCAGGGCCTGCAGGTGTTCGTGATCTCGAGCAACCTGGCCAAGCTGCGCGAGATCAAGGAGCAGGTGGGCGGTCTGAAGCAGACGTTCGACCAGCTGGTCGGCATCAATCAGAAAGTCGATGAAGCGTTGAAACCGATCATCAAGGTGTCCGATGACGTCAGCGCGACCTTCGAGAATCTGCTGAACAAGACCATTGACGACACCTTGCGCGCGCCGAATGAAACCGGCATCAGGCAGGTCAAGATCGCTGGCGACCTGCGTAACGGCATGACCAATTTCCGTCTGGTGTTTCGCCGCTACCTGAGCGTTCCGAATGCCGACAACCGTCAGGCCACCTATAAGGCCGCCGACGCCCTGATTGCGCAAGTGGATGCCGCTCGCAGCCAGTTGCCTGTCGAGGCAAATGCCGCAGTGGATGCCGCGCTGGTGGCGTTGAAACAGTACAAGGTGCTGATGACGTCGATTTCGGACATGCTTCAGCAGACCGAGCAGATCCGCAATGACCTGCAACAGCAATCCGTAGCGACCGCAGCCCGTGCCGATGATCTGGCGGCGCTGCAGGTCATCAGTGCCAAGAAAGAACAACAAACCGCTGTGGTGCAATTGCTCAGCGTAGCGCTGGTCGTGCTGCTGGTCGGCATCTTTGCTGCGTTCCTGATCACGCGTCAGATTACCGTGCCGTTAAACAGCACCGTGATTGCGGCGCGCCGTATTGCCGACGGTGATCTGACCCATGACAGCAGCACCACCCGCCAGGACGAACTGGGCCTGCTGCAGAACACCATGCAACACATGACCGTTTCGCTGCGCGGTCTGATCGGTGGCATCGGCAACGGTGTGACGCAGATCGCCACGGCGGCCGAGCAGTTGTCTGCGGTCAGCGAGCAGACCAGCGCGGGTGTCACCCTGCAGAAAAACGAAGTCGATCAGGTCGCCACCGCCATGAACGAAATGGCCTCCACCGTACAGGAAGTGGCGCGCAACACCGAAGACGCTTCGCAAGCCGCCAAGCAGGCCAGCGAGCGCGCCGCGCACGGTAGCAGTGTGGTGCAGCATGCCACGCGCGAAATCGGTCAATTGGCCGGTGAAGTGCAGCAACTGGGTGAAGCCATGCAGCGCCTGACCGAAGACAGCGGCAAGATCGGCAGCGTGATTGACGTGATCAAGGCGGTGGCCGAGCAGACCAACCTGCTGGCGCTCAACGCAGCCATCGAGGCTGCACGGGCAGGCGAGCAGGGTCGCGGTTTTGCCGTGGTGGCTGACGAAGTCCGCTCGCTGGCTCAGCGTACGCAGAACTCCACAACCGAAATCGAAGCGCTGATCCAGGCGTTGCAAAAAGGTACAGGCGCCGCCTCGGGCCTGATGGACGCCAGCCTGCAGCGCACTGAAGGCACCGTGGTGCTCGCTCGTCAGGCTGAACAGGCGCTGGTGGAAATCAACCAGTCCATTGGCACCATTGAACAGATGAGTCAGCAGATTTCCGCCGCGGCCGAGCAACAGAGCGCGGTGACCGAAGAAATCAACCGCAGCGTACTCAGTGTTCGCGACATTGCCGATCAGTCCGCTTCGGCCACCGAGCAAAGCGCAGCATCGACCGTCGAGCTGGCCCGTCTGGGCAGCGATTTGCAGAGCATGGTCGCGCGTTTCAAGATTTAATCTGCGCCAGGCCTAGTCGGCCTCCTGACCCCATCAGGAGGCCGACTGCCGTTGTTCCGCCCGCACCACCATCCACACGCCGATACCTGACACCGCCATGCCTGACGCCATCTGCCAGGACAGCGGTTCGTCGAACATCGCCCAGGCCCAGAGCATCGTCACCGGTGGGCTGAGGTACAGCACGCTGGCGACGCGGGTGGCTGACGCGCGGCGCAGACACACCCAATACAGTCCGTACCCGCCCAGGGTTGCCAGCCCCACGGTCCATAGCACGCTCAGCGCAAAGCCGGTGCTGGCTACAGGCGCCAGGCTGCCCTGTGTGCCTTGAATGATCGCGAAGGCGACGCTGGAGACAGCGCACTGCAGCCACAGGTTGGGCAGCAGTGCCATGGGTTGCGCGGTACCGGATTGTTTCTGCCACAGCGTCGCGATGGCCAGCGAAAACATACCCAGCAGCGGCAGGCCGTAGGCCCACAACGGTGCTTCACCCACCGCCAGCGCGCTGTAGGTCACCAGCACGACACCGATCAGCCCGACAAACAGTCCCGCCCAGATTGGCCAGGCCAGCCGTTGTCCGAGCACTACTGCCGCCAGGAGTGCCATGCCCATCGGCAACAAATCGGCAAACAGCGCAGCGAGGCCGGCAGGCACACCCAGCGCAATGCCCTGCGTGACCCCGGCGACGTAGCCGGTCATGGCCAGCAGGCCGATACCTGCGTTTTTCAGCAGCGTGGCAGCCGGGATCGACCTCAGTTGCCTGGCGACAAAAGGCAGCAGGATCAGGGTGACCACCACACAACGCCAGAACACCACCAGCAGCGGCGGCGCGTGGTCAAGGGAAAAGCGTGCGCCGACGAAGCCCGAACTCCAGGTCAGAACCAGCGCAGCTTCCAGCAGGGGCAGAGGAATGGCCTGGTGCCAGGCAGGCCGCGAGACGCTCGGAGCAATCGACAGGTATGGGTTCATGGACACAGGTTACGAAACCGGCGTAGTCTAATAAATCAAAATTAACTGCATGAGTTATTCAGGAATTCTGAATCATGACGGCCATTCTCGACATCGAACTGGTGCGCACCTTTCATGCGGTGGCGCGGATAGGAAAGTTTTCCGCAGCCGCCGAGCAACTTCATAAAAGCCCGGCAGCCGTGAGTGTGCATATCCAGCGCCTTGAGGCCGTGGCAGGCGGGCGCTTGCTCAATCGGGACAACCAGGCAGTGTCGCTGACGGCGCTGGGCAAGCGCCTGCTGTTGTCGACGACAGAGCTGCTGTCCACGCACGACCGGGTGCTGGCGGATCTGCAAGGCACTCATCTGGCCGGACGCATCACGCTGGGGGTTCCGGATGAGTACGCCGTGCATGTCATTCGCGACATCCTGCCAGTGTTCGCGGCCGCGTGGCCCAATGTCGTGCTGGAGTTGAAATCCGCACCCAGCTACGCCCTGCGCGAGCAGGTTGCGCGTGGCAAGTTGCAGACAGCAGTCATCGCGCAACCCAAAGGGCAGCTGAGTGCTGATGCGCAGTTTCTGGTATCGACCAAGCCGGTCTGGGTCGGGCCGGCCAGCGTTGCACTGGCATCCGCTGACCCGGTGCCGCTGGCGATTCACGCAGCGCAATGCCCTTATCGAGAAGCCATGCTGGTGTCACTCAAAGACAACGGCCGCAAAATCCGTGTAGTCCTCGAAAGCCCGTCCAATCAGGCGATCAAGGCCTGTGTGGAAGCGGGCCTGGCGATCAGCCTCATCGATCGGAGCGGGGTTACGCAAGCCATGCAGATTCTCGATGACCTGCCTGAAATACCCGAGCACGAAATCGTCTTCCTGCGCTCGCCGTCGTCACAGAACGACGAGGCGGTGAGCCTGCTGGCGCAGGCCCTGCAGAAGTATTTTCGGGTTTAGCCGGGAACACTGCAGCCGAAGTGTGTTATCGACTGCAGGAACGCTTTCGGCTCAACCGTCCTTGAACAGAAAGCTGTAGGCATTCAGCGCCGGCACGCCGCCCAGGTGGGCGTAGAGCACTTTCGAGCCTTCGGGGAATTCGCCATTGCGCACCATGTCGATCATGCCGTGCATGGATTTGCCTTCGTAGACCGGGTCGGTCAACACGCCTTCCAGGCGGGCGCAGAGGCGGATGGCTTCGAGGGTGCCATCGTTCGGCAGGCCGTATTCCGGGTAGGCGTAGCGGGTGTCGAGCACCACGTCTTCGGCGGTGATTTCGCGGCCCAGCTCCACCAGTTTTGCAGTGTTCTGAGCGATACGCAGGACCTGCGCGCGGGTCTTTTCCGGTTTGGCCGACGCGTCGATACCGATCACACGCTGTGCCCGGCCATCGGCAGCGAAGCCGACGAGCATGCCTGCGTGAGTGCTGCCGGTCACCGAGCAGACCACGATGTAGTCGAATTTGAAGCCCAGCTCTTCTTCCTGCTGGCGCACTTCATCGGCAAAACGCACGAACCCCAGGCCGCCATAAGGGTGTTCCGAGCAGCCCGCTGGAATCGGGAACGGTTTGCCGCCGCCTTCCTCGACGTCGGCCATGGCCTTTTCCCAGCTCGGGCGAATGCCGATATCGAAGCCTGCCGAATCCAGGCGCACATCGGCGCCCATGATGCGCGACATCTCGATATTGCCGACCCGGTCGTACAACGCGTCGGAATAGTTGACCCAATTCTCCTGAACCAGCACGCACTTCATGCCCAGATGCGCCGCTACGGCTGCCACCTGACGGGTCTGGTTGGACTGGATGCCACCGATCGATACCAGTGTGTCGTAGCCGCCGTCGATGGCTTCCGGCACCAGGTATTCCAGTTTGCGGGTCTTGTTGCCGCCGAAAGCCAGACCGCTGTTGCAATCCTCGCGCTTGGCATACAACTCGACCTTGCCGCCCAGGTGCTCACTCAGGCGTTTCAGTGGGGTAATGGGCGAGGGGCCGAAGGTCAGAGGGTAGCGCTTGAACTTGCTCAGGTTCATATCGGGTCTCCGTTGATGAGTTGATCCGGGCATTGAAGGTGGGCCTCGATGTGTTTATCGAGCGGCCCGGCATGGCTCCCATCATAGGAAAACTGCGAATAATCGTGGTTGCAAAGAATTGTCTATCTACAAAATAAACGTTAGCCTGAATGCAACTAAACAGACTTTTATTGTGTGATTTTCATTATGAAAGCAATAAATGAACGCACTAAAAAGTCCGGTGCCGATGTAACGCCGCTGCTGGACAGGATTGACCGCGCCATCCTCAAGACCTTGCAACGTGACGCGTCCATTTCCAATGTGGCACTTGCCGAGAAGGTCAAACTGAGTCCGCCTGCGTGCCTGCGGCGCGTCGAGCGGCTGAAAGAGGCGGGCGTGATCAAGGGCGTGGTGGCGCTGCTCAATGGCGATGTTCTGGACGCGGGCATGGTGGTGCTGATCGGTGTCGTGCTGGACCGCTCGACACCGGATTCATTTGCGCAATTCGAAGCCGCCGCGCAGAAGGTTTCCGGCTGCATGGAGTTTCATGTCGTCACCGGCGAGTTCGACTACTTCATGTTGCTGCGCACCCGGGACAGTCAAAGCTTCAACCGGCTGCACGCTGAACAGTTACTGTACTTGCCCGGTGTCAGGCAGATCCGTTCGTTCATGGGGCTGCGTCAGGTTGTTTCCACGACACAATTACCTCTCTGACGGGTTTCGGCGTGGCCTGTTTGCTGCATGCAGCGTCAAACGTTCACGTCTGACCAAGGTCGGAGTTACTGACTGCCACACGATTGACTCTGGCGCATGATTCAATCAGTGCCTCTCTCTTTTTTACTTGCTCAAGGATTTTCATTTTGGCTGCTGGAAGCTTGCTTACCCTGCTTGACGATATTGCGACGCTGCTCGATGACGTGGCGCTGGCCACGAAGAAGACAGCGGGTGTGCTGGGTGATGATCTGGCGCTCAATGCCCAGCAGGTCACCGGTGTTTCGGCGGATCGCGAGTTGCCGGTTGTCTGGGCCGTGGCCAAGGGGTCGCTGCTCAACAAGGCCATTCTGGTTCCGGCAGCGTTGCTGATCAGTGCTTTCGCACCCTGGGCGATTCTGCCGTTGCTGATGATCGGCGGTGCGTTTCTGTGCTTCGAGGGCTTCGAGAAAATCGCCCATAAATGGCTGCATCCCGAAACCGGCGAAGAGCATGAGCAGCGCAAGCAGGCGTCGGCGGATGCGTCCGTGGACATGGTGGCGTTTGAAAAGGAGCGCGTCAAAGGCGCGATTCGCACGGACTTCATTCTTTCTGCGGAAATCATCGTGCTCGCACTGGGTGTGGTCTCGGCCAGACCCTTCATGGATCAGGTCGGTGTGCTGGTCATCGTCGCAGTGCTGATCACCGTCGGTGTCTACGGGCTGGTGGCCGGTATCGTCAAACTCGATGACCTGGGCCTGTACCTGAAGAAAAGCGCAGGTTCGGCGTCACAAAAGATCGGTGCCGGCCTGTTGTGGCTGGCACCGGTGTTGATGAAAGTGCTGTCGATCGTCGGTACGGCTGCGATGTTCATGGTCGGCGGCGGGATTCTGGTCCACGGCCTGCCGTTCGCTCATCATTGGGTCGAAGGCGTGACCGAAGCGGCAGCCGGGGCGGTAGGCGGTCTGTCGATGATCGTCCCGACCCTGATCGATGCGCTCGCCGGGATCATTGCCGGTGCCGTGCTGGTGTTGGTCGTGACGCTGATTGGCAAGGTCTGGAAAGCTGCGAAGGAGTGATTGAGGCGGTCATCCACACTTCTGATCCAAGGCCGTGAAGGCGAGCCGGGCGACGCTTCGCTTGCTCGCGAAGGGGTTGGTACAGCCAACCAAGGGTGGCTGAAACACCGCCTTCGCGAGCAAGCTCGCTCCCACAGAATTCCGGAGTGAGCGTCATCACCGTCAAACAACGTGCTTAGAAGAACACCTTGACCAGCAAACTCGCGGTGTTCTGATCGGTGTCGAAGGAGCTGGTGTCCTTGATGCCGTATTTGTTGGTCCAGTAGTCGTATTCGATACCCACGTACAGCTGCCGCTCCGGGTAATTCAATGCCTTG
Source organism: Pseudomonas sp. MEJ108 (assembly GCF_030208985.1). Classification (NCBI taxonomy): domain Bacteria; kingdom Pseudomonadati; phylum Pseudomonadota; class Gammaproteobacteria; order Pseudomonadales; family Pseudomonadaceae; genus Pseudomonas; species Pseudomonas sp. MEJ108. The sequence goes on along the minus strand of NZ_JARVSW010000065.1, from coordinate 7,280 downwards.
CCCAGGTCATACTTGATCTGCGGGTTGAAGTGCAGGTTGGAGTGGTAAGTGCCACGCGAGGTCTTGTCGTTGTCGACCACCCAGTCCATGAAACCGTCGATCAGCACATCCGATTTGCCCACCGGAATGGTGTAGGACCACACCGGAGTGATCTGCCACACGCCGTCGCCCGGGCGATTGCCTTCGGTCTGGCGCTGGTAGAAGTTGAGCTGGAAGTAGTCGAAACCCGGGATCTTCAAGTCGAACGCCGGACCGATCAGGTACGACTCGTTATCGCCCTCACCGAACTCGTAAGTTGCGGCAATCAACACATCGCTGATCGGCCCGAACTCGAACTTCTGGCCGAAGATCTTGCCCAGCGACAGGCGTGGCGAGAACTCGCCGTAATAGGTGTTATCGCCAGCGGTAGCGTCTTTCTTGCCGTTGTAGAAGATCTTGTCGACGAAGAAGAAGTTGTCGCCGTACTTCCAGCTGTCCGCGTGCTCAAAGGTAAAGGTCTGCTGATTTTCCGGGTTGACAGCAAAGTCTCGTCCATTGAGATAGGTCAGGCTATTACTCTGCCACTGGAAAATATCCCCTGCCATGGCGGGTGCAGCAGCCAGCAGACTGCTGGCCAGTAATGCACTGGAAATCGTACGGTTCATGCGGTGAGCCCCTTGATGTAGATCGTGATTTTTTCGGACTGGCGTTCTATGCGTGACGCCTTGTCGGTGGTTGCAATAATTTGTCTGTCTGGTCAGCTTTGTGTTGTTAGCAAGAGCTGCGCCAATCAGTGAAAAAAAGTTTAAGTAACCCTTCAAATCGATATCCAAGTGTCGATTTCAGGTCATTTTTTTCAATGGGGAGCATTCTGAGTGCCGTTCAGCCAGTGGGCCGCCTGGTCAGGTTCAGCTATCGGCAAAGAGAGGGGCGCGTTGGCAGCGGCGGCGGAGGATACTGACTCGCGTCGCCGTGCTCAAGTGCTCCAGAGCAGGGCGTCCGGAGCGAAAACAGGGCAATGCCCGTTGCCTCAGTTGATGTGTGCGCCCTGATCGATCCAGGCGCCTACCAGATCACGTTCCTGCTGGGTCATCTGGGTGATATTGCCCAGCGGCATGATCGGCGCGGTGATTGCCTGCGCCTTGATGCGCGGCGCCTGTTGCTGGATCTGTTCAGGCGTATCGAACATCACACCGGCCGGAGCGACGCTGAACAACTGGCTGGTAGGCGTGGCCGAGTGACAGACCGAACAACGTTGCCGGATGACGTCGTGCACCTTGTTGAAGTCTGCACCTGCCACCTTGGCAGGCTCGGGCTGAGCAGGCGCTGCCTGGGCAGGCGCAGCGGCGGGTTGCGCAGGTTGCTCATCAGCCCGATGACCGCCGACCGCCGTACCGGGCAGTGGCTGATAGACGATCTTGGCTGGCGGTTGCGCAGGGCCGGTGACATACGCCAGGCACAGCATGCCCAGTGCCGCGACCGGCAGGGTCCAGGCGAATCGATGGCTGTTGTGTCGTGTATTGAAGTAATGGCGCACCAGCACGGCCAGCAGCGCGATGCCGGCGAGAATCAGCCAGTTGTACTCACTGCCGTAGGTGCTTGGAAAGTGATTGCTGATCATGATGAACAGCACGGGCAGGGTGAAGTAGTTGTTGTGTCGTGAACGCAACAGGCCTTTTGCCGGCAGGCTTGGGTCCGGCGTACGGTTCTCGGCAATGGCGGCCACCAGCGCGCGCTGGGCCGGCATGATGATGCGGAACACGTTGCCGACCATGATGGTGCCCATGATCGCGCCCACATGCAGATAGGCACCGCGACCGCTGAATACTTTGCTGAACCCGTACGCCGCCGCCACCAGCAGCACGAACAGGACCACGCCCAACATGGCAGGGCGTTTGCCCAGTGGCGAGTCACACAGAAAGCTGTAGATGAACCAGCCGACGAACAACGAACCCAGGCCGATGTGCACGCCCTCGGCGCCACTCAGGCTGCTGCCCGGTGCCAGCAGGTACAGCGTCGGGTTGGCGTAGAACACCACGCACAACAGCGCGACCCCTGACAGCCAGGTCGAATAGGCTTCCCATTTGAACCAGTGCAGATTCTCCGGCATGGTCGGTGGTGCGAGCTTGTACTTCTCCAGGTGGTAGATGCCGCCGCCGTGGATCGCCCACAGATCACCCGACAGGCCTTCACGCGGGTTGCTGCGGTTGAGGTTGTTCTCCAGCCAGACGAAGTAGAACGATGCGCCGATCCAGGCGACGCCGACAATCATGTGAATCCAGCGCACGCCCAGATTCAGCCATTCCATCATATGTGCCAGCACGATGTTTACCCTTCCAGTGGGTGGGGATCGAGAACCAGCAACTGGCTCTCGGCAAAGTAATGCTCGTCGCAGTTGTTGCCTTCGCCACTGCGATCAACCACCAGGAAGTCATCCCGCTTTTCGATCGTCAGCACCGGATGGTGCCAGACGCCGCGATGGTAATTGACACCCTGCCTGCCGTTCGACACGAAGGCGCGGGTCAGCTCTGATTCAGGCACATCGCCAACCGGCGCGACCACGATCAGAAAGGGGTTGCCGAGCAGCGGCACGAACGCCTGACTGCCCAGCGGATGACGCTCCAGCATGCCGATGGTCAACGGCATCGGCAGCGCTTCGGCGCGGAAGATGCTGATGATCGCCTTGTCCTCGGGCTGCGCGGTCTGCACGTCAGCCAGACGATGAAAGCGCATGGTCGAGCCGTTGTTGATCATGAAGTGATCGCTGCCGTCGGTTTCGATCACATCACCGAATGGCGCAAAGGCTTCCTTGGTCAGTGGCTCGATTATCAGTTTGCGCATGCGGGTTCTTCTTCAATGGTTTTGAGGGTGCGCTCATCGTTATACACAAATCCGCTTTGGATTCTGGCCGGAGGCCGTAGGAGCGGACCGGGCGACGCTTCGCTTGTTCGCGAAAGGGCCGGTACATTCTCCAAAAATGCGTCGTCTGAAACACCGTCTTCGCGAACAAGCGAAGCGTCGCCCGGTCCGCTCCTACGCCCTTCGGGCAGAAGCCTGGCAGCCTTTTATTCAGGGCGCTCCAGGACTTATGTATATGATGAGCGCCGAACGTAGGAACGAGAGTTTATGCGTTGTTACCTGGCCACCTTGCCCAGCACTCGCAGGCGGCTCACGCCACCGTCCGGGAATACGTTCAGGCGGATGTGGGTGATCGGGCCGATCGCCTTGATCTGCTCGGCGAACTCGTGTTCGGCGTGCATGGTCAGCTTCTGGCTGGGCAGCAACTCGCGCCAGAACAGGCTCTGGGTTTCGATCTGGCTGTCGGTGCCACCCTTGACCAGGGCGCCCTGGATCGAGCAACTGTCCGGGTAGTTACCTTTGAAGTGCAGGGTATCGACGATGACTTTTTCGACTTCACCCTTGTGCCCGAGCGCCACGATCACCCAGTCGTTGCCGGGCGTGCGGCGCCGCGCGGTTTCCCAGCCGTCGCCCATGTTCACGCCGCGACCAGGGTTGAGGATGTTGCTCATGCTGCCGTAGTGTTCATCGGAGCAGGCAATCGATCGGCCGCCATTGAGTGCTGCAACCAGATCGATCTGCTCGTCCGCGCTGACTTTCGACCAGTCGCGATGCGGCACGCCGTACACGCGCAGACGCGCGACACCGCCGTCCGGGTAGATGTTGAAGCGCAGGTGGCTGAACGCCTGATCGCTGCTGATCTCATGGTAATGATGGCTGTTGCCTTGCAGCTCCACAGACGGCAGCACTTCGGTCCAGGCGGTGTTTTCATCGGGCTCGCCCGACGCCAGGAAGCACGCTTCCAGCGATGCGGAAGGCGGGAAGTTACCGGTGAAAAACGAGGTGTCGATGTCCACACCCTTGATGGTTCCCGCCACACCGAGGCGAATCACCGCGCTGTCGTACCCTTCGAAACGCTTGCGGCGTGACTCCCAGCCGTCCATCCACTTGCCGTTGTCGTCGAACACACCTTCTTTCCAGACGGCCGGGGTCGGCTGGAACAGCCGGTTGGCGTCGGCGAACCAGTCATCGGTGACCGAAAGGATCTTGGTGCCCAGACGCGCGTCGGCCAGGTTCACGAACTTCTCGAACGGTGCGGCGTAAACTTTCATGCTCTTTGTCTGCCTTCTGAATACGGTTATGACTGCGACGCTCAAAGCGCCTGTAGACGAAACAGTGCGATCTTGTTGATCTCGGCCAGGGCGCAAGCGAACTCGGCCTCGAGCGAGTGGTGAATGCGTTGCTCGAACGCCGCCAGAATCTTATGCCTGTCGCTGCCCTTGACCGCCATGATGAACGGAAAGCCGAAGCGGGCCTTGTAAGCCTCGTTCAGCTCGGTAAAGCGCTGGAACTCCTCAGGCGTGCAATGGTGGATACCGGCGCCGGCCTGTTCATCGGTACTGGCCTGAGTCAGCTCGCCTCGAACGGCAGCCTTGCCCGCCAGGTCCGGGTGGGCATTGATCAGTGCCAGTTGTTGCTCGTGAGTGGCACCCAGCAGGATCGCGCTCGTGCGCGCATGCAGGGTCTCGACCTGATCGAGTTGCGCGCCTGTGCTTTGGTCGAACGCCTGCTGCGCGACCCACGGTGAGTGTTCGTAGATATCGGCAAAGGCCGCGATGAACGCATCCCGGCCCAGGCTTGAAGGTGTCAGTGTCTTGAACGTGCTCATTGCTCGGCCTTGCCGGTAAACGGATGTTCAGTGTGCCAGTGCCGGGCGATATCGACACGACGGGTAAACCACACTTGCTCATGACCTTTGGCGTACTCGATGAAACGCTTGAGTGCGGCGAGGCGGGCGGGGCGGCCGATCAGGCGGCAATGCAGGCCGATGGAAAGCATCTTCGGCGCGTCTTCGCCTTCGGCATACAGCATGTCGAACGCATCCTTCAGGTACTGAAAGAACTGCTCGCCGTTGTTGAAGCCCTGCACCTGGGTGAAACGCATGTCGTTGGTGTCCAGGGTGTACGGAATCACCAGATGCGGCTTGCCGGTCGGGTTGTTCGGCTCCCAGTACGGCAGGTCATCGTCGTAGGTGTCGCAATCATAAAGAAAACCGCCTTCCTCCATGACCAGGCGCCGGGTGTTGGGGCCGGTGCGCCCGGTGTACCAGCCCAGCGGCCGTTCGCCACTGATTTCGGTGAGGATCTGGATCGCCTGGCGCATGTGCTCACGTTCCTGGGCTTCGTCCATGTTCTGGTAGTCGATCCAGCGATAGCCGTGGCTGCAGATCTCATGACCTTCGGCGACCATGGCGCGGATCACCTCCGGGTGACGCTGCGCGGCCATGGCCACGGCGAAAATGGTCAGGGGGATATCGAACTGTCTGAACAGCTTGAGAATGCGCCACACACCGGCGCGGCTGCCGTACTCGTACAGCGACTCCATGCTCATGTTGCGCTGGCCCTGGAGTGGCTGCGCGGCAACCATCTCGGACAGAAAGGCTTCTGATTCCTTGTCGCCATGCAGAATATTGCGCTCGCCACCTTCCTCGTAATTCAGCACGAAAGACAAGGCAATGCGCGCATTACCCGGCCAGCGTGGGTGAGGCGGGTTGTTGCCGTAACCGATCAGGTCGCGTGGGTAGTCAGCGCTCACTGCAAGCTTCCTTCTTGTCCATGGGGTGCGTTGGATGCGTTAAGTCAGGTGCAATGCCAGGCGCGGTCGAGGCATTGCTGGGTCAAGATTGTATACAATTTTATTTTCAGCTTGTAACCCTGTACGTTTCTGCACCGAAGCGTCTCGGCAAGCTTAACGCAAGCAAGAAACCTGCCTGACTGGTCAGCTAATCGTAAAAAACCTGATATTTTTCCTCTGCTTCCTCAAAGTCCGGCCCATCCCGTGCCCAGCCAGCCTCTTGAATACGGGCTGTTGGTCGATCAGGAATTTATTGTGTACAGCTTTTCCCGAAAGTGTCTTAATCGGTCGCAATCGCACGATGTAGAGCACTTCATTGGTGCACTGCGTCACCATGGCCGGATGTGAGGAGTGAAGTTTTGGGAAAATTGACCACACACGTACTGGACGCCGCCCACGGCTGCCCGGGCAGCGCCATCCGCATCGAGTTGTACCGGGTCGAAGAGCAGCAGTTGCTGCATATTGTCAGTGCGCTCACCAACAGCGATGGGCGCTGCGATGCGCCTCTGCTGCAGGGCGAGGCCTATCAATCCGGCGTCTATCAGTTGCACTTCAAGGCTGGCGATTATTACCGCGCGCGGGGCGTGGTCCTGAATGAGCCCGCCTTTCTCGATGAGGTGGTGCTGCGCTTCGGCATTGATGCAGGTCAGGAACACTTTCATGTGCCGCTGTTAATCTCGCCGTACAGCTACTCGACGTATAGGGGCAGCTGAATACCTCTTGCCCGCCCCACACTGCGGGCTTTTTTTTGCGCGTATCTGCGCTTTTGCCCTGTGTACAATGCGCCAGTCCCGACGCCGCCATCCACCTGCGCACGAGTGCCCATGAACGACCAGTCCCTGCCTCTCAAGAAACAGCCGCGCAGCCTTGGCTCAAGCCGTAACGTCACGCAGGACGATGTCGTTTACGAACATGTTTTCGATGCCATTCTGGAACAGCGGCTGGCGCCGGGCACCAAACTGAGTGAAGAGGCGCTGGGCGAGATTTTCGGTGTCAGCCGCACCATCATTCGTCGCGCCCTGTCGCGGTTGGGCCATGAGGGCGTCGTGCTGTTGCGCCCCAACCGTGGCGCGGTGGTCGCCAGCCCCAGCGTCGAAGAGGCGCGTCAGGTGTTTTTCGCGCGGCGCATGGTCGAGAAGGCAATCACGGAACTGGCGGTCGAGCACGCCACTGCCGAGCAACTGGCCGAGCTGCGCCAGATGGTCAGCGACGAGCGCGACAGCTTTGCTCGCGGTGATCGGGGCGCCGGTATTCGTCTGTCCGGCGAGTTTCACCTCCAGTTGGCCGTGGCCGCGAGGAACGCGCCGCTGATCAGCTTCCAGCGCAGCCTGGTGTCGCAGACCTCACTGATCATTGCCCAGTACGAAACCGGCAATCGCACGCATTGTTCCTACGATGAGCACAACCAGTTGATCGACGCCATCGAAGCCCGCAATGCAGCGCTGGCCGTCGAACTGATGATGCATCACATGGACCACATCGACAGCAAGCTCAACCTTGACGAAGACAGCGCCTCGGATGATTTGCATGCGGTGTTCTCGCACGTCATGGGCCGGAAAAAGCCGGTGCGTTGAGGGTGTCTGGATAATTCAATCTCTTGACGACGCAGAGCGTCGTGAACTGCATTCCCACGCTGGAGCGTGAGGAAC
>NZ_JARVSW010000014.1:0-324315 GCF_030208985.1 Pseudomonas sp. MEJ108 | reverse complement strand
TGACGCAGAGCGTCACGAACTGCATTCCAACGCGGAGCGTTGGAACGATAGTCAAAACAATCTCATGCCTTACAGCTTGTGCAGAAAATTCAGCACCAGCTTGTTGCCTTCGGTGCGGTTTTCCGCGCCCTGTTCGAAGTAACTATTGACCGTCAGCACGTTCTCCTTGTTAAAGGCATACAGGAAGCCAGGGCCAATGGCCCAAACCTTTTCCTTGCGACCGCTGACATCATGTCCATCCACCTGGGTGTCCGTGAACTGCTTGAGCCAGTAACCGTTGAGCCCCAGCGAAAGTTGCTCGTTAACCGCATATTGCAAGGTCAGGTTGGCGTGCAGCGCCTGCCCTGCCTGCGTATCGGAAACATTGCCGAACCCGGCTTGCGGGTCATCATTCTTGCCGTTCCACAAATACATGAAACGTCCGCTGGCCGACCATTTCGGCGAAAACCAGTAAGTCGCGGCGTAGTACGGGTTGAATGACCAGAAATTGCTCCCGGGGTTGATCGAGCGATTGCGATCGTAGGCACCGATCGGAATCGCAATGTCCGCCTCGATACGCTGGGTCAGCAGCGGACTGCCATCGGCACGGGTGATCGTCGGCAGTTGCAGAAACGGGCCGATGACCAGATCGCCGAAACCGGCGCGCGAACTCAGGGCGGTGTTGCCCAGACCGTCATCCACGTCGACATGCGCCAACGACGTGTTGATTGCGGTAATACCCGGCATGGCCCCATTGGCCATTGGCTGACCGACGTAGATGATCTGCGTAGTCACCGCCAATACATCCACGTCCTGTTTGGGAAGTTGCAGTTTGTCGCCATTCACGTCATTGAAGCGATTGGCCTTGGCATAGTTCAGATACTCCTCCAGATACCAGCCCGGCCCCGCAGGCGCCGGGGATCCGTCGTAGAAACTGGTGTTGCCCAGGTTGAGGCCGGGCAAGTCATAGGCGTATGCAGTCGATGACAGGGCGATGAATGATACGGTCGCAACGGTACGCAAGACAGACTTGGGCATCTTGTGATTCCTGTACTTATTGTTGTTGTTTTCAATAGCCCCGACGCCACGAGCGCGTCGCCGGGGTTGCAACACGTGCAGCCATTACACGTAAGAAGCGGCCAACCCTCCATCCACCGGCAAGTTGATACCGTTGACCCAGCGCGAGGCGTCGGAACACAGAAACGCAATCACCTCGGCCACCTCATCGGCCAGCGCAGGACGCTTCATGTGCAGGCCATCGCGGGTGACCCGCTCCTGGCCAACCATGCTGACAAAGTCTCCCAGAATCGGTGTGAACACCGGCCCCGGTGCCACGCAGTTGACGCGCACCGAATGATCGCGAAACCATTCCTGCGACTGCCTGAAGCTCCAGACGATCAGCGCTTCCTTGAAATACTGGTAGCAGGTTTCATGGGCGACCGGATTGGCCGCCAGCCACTCCTGCCCTTCGCTATAGCTTTCGGTGGCGGCCAGCGCCTTGTGCAACTCCAGCCTTTCCGGCCACTGTGAACCGAGTATCGACGCCACATTGACAATACTGCCGCCCGGCGCGATGCGTGGCAGCAAACGCTGGGTCAGGTGACGCAGCCCGAGATAATTGACCTGGGCGACCGCCTGAACGGGCGCTGTGCCGGGTACGCCGGCAATGTTGCACAGGCCGTCGATCTGCTTGGGCAAACGCTCGATCAATGCATCGATATTGTCTGGATCGGCGAGGTCCGCCTGGAAGAAACTGTCCACGGTCAACTGCGGTTCATGACGATCGATGCCGATTACCCGGGCACCCTGGAAGCGTGCCACACGTGCCAGCTCAGCGCCGATACCGGATGACACACCAGTGACGATCAGTGTTTTGTTATTCAGGTTCATAATCACGCGCTCTTATTGTTGTTGGATCACGTTTTGCCGTTGAATCACATCACTCGCTGCAATGAAGCATGGAATATCAGTCAGACTCAGAATGGATAGGCCGGTGCCTGGTTCTTCACCGTCACCCACTGCCATTGGCTGTATTCATCCCAGTCCGAGGGGCTGCCAGCACTGCTGCCGTTGCCCGACGCACCGCGCCCGCCGAACGAGTTGACACACTCATCGGCCACTGTCTGATCGTTGATGTGCAACATGCCGCACCTGAGTCGGTCGCCAATTGCCGTCGCGCGGCCGACGTCCGGGGAAATCACCGCAGCCGCCAGGCCATACTCGGAACGATTGGCCAGTTCGATGGCTTCCTCGTCTGTGGAAAAACTGACCACAACGGCCACCGGGCCAAAAATCTCTTCGTCGAATGCGCGCATGCCGGGTTTCACGCCGCTGAGCACGGTCGGTCGATAGAACAGGCCTTCATACTCGCCACCGGTTTCCAGTCGCGCACCGGCCTGCAGGCTGTCACTGACCACCTGATGCACGTGCTGCAACTGCCGTTTGTTGATCAGCGGCCCCAGAGCAGCCTCACCGCGTGCCGCGTTACCCACCGTCAGCGCCCGCGCCTTGTCCGCCAGCTTGCGGGTCAGGTCGGCGACAATGGATTCGTGCACCAGGATCAGACCGGTGGCCATGCAGATCTGCCCCTGGTGCAGCCAGGCACCAAACGCCGCATTGCTGGCGGCCAGATCAAGGTCGGCGTCTTCGAGAATGACCAGCGGATTCTTGCCGCCCAGCTCCAGCGACACTTTCTTCAGGTTGCGGCCCGCAGCCTCGGCAACCTTGCGTCCGGCCCCGGTCGAACCGGTAAAGGTGATCATCTGCACGTTGGTGTCGCGGCACAGCGCTTCGCCAGCATCAGCCGAACCCGGCAGCACGTGCAGCAGCCCCTTGGGCAGGCCGGCTTCCTCGAACAGCCGGGCGATCAGGAAACCGCCGCTGATCGGCGTCTGCGGATCGGGTTTGAGCACCACGGCATTACCGGCAGCAAGGGCCGGAGCGACCGAGCGCAGGGACAGTACCAGAGGAAAATTGAACGGCGATATCACCCCCACCACACCATGCGCAACACGCCGCGCATAGGACAGACGACCGGCCTGACTCGGCAGCATCAGACCATGGCCATGGGCCTGTGACAGCATGCCCGCTGCCTGACGCAACAACACGATGGTCTCGTTCACTTCGTGCTGGCCCTTGTGCAGGCTGCCGCCGGTCTCGCGGGCGACATACAGGGCCAGTTCATCGAACGCACAGACCGCATGATCGGCGGCCAGAAGAAATATGTCGGCCTTTTCACGCGGCCCCAGCGCCGCCCAGGCAGGTTGGGCCAGCGCGGCTTCTCGGCAGGCGACGGCAATGTCTGCGGCACCGGCCATGGCTGTGTTCATCAACAGCTCGCCGGTCGCAGGCTCGATGACGGGCAAGGAAGGAGACGAGGAAGGAATCCAATCGCCATTGAAAACGCATTCGGCTTCAATCGCGCGTTGCAACAGAGGGGTGCCATCAGACGCTGACATATTAACTCCGGCTTTTATGGTTGTAATCGCCTGCCCCATTTGCCATGGGAAACATGCGCCGTACGTACGTCAGAGCAAAGGCTGTGCCGGGATTGTAATCCGACCATCATGTCATCACTCGACCGCTTTGGGACAAGGGTTTGCGACGACCTTATTGAAGCGTCGAGCCCCTCAGGCAGAAACTCTACGCGGACACGCTTGTTCATTTGATGAAGTTATGTTTATTGATCAAGCCTTAATTTGATCATTTCGACCATTGCCCGGCCGAGGTACATCCATGAACAACCCTCACTGCGAGCTGCCCGATCACAGCGTCCCCACCGAGCATTTCTCGCCTCGCGGCGACAGCAGTCAGACGCACGCAGGCGACTCGCCAACCGCTGAGGAATTGACCAGTTGCCTGTTCTTCTCGCCTGATGATGGGCGCATCTGGCTTAACGACCAACGCATGATGCTGCTGCATACTTCATCGTTCGGCACCCTGCGCCGTGAAATCATCGAACGGCTGGGCCTGGAACAGGCACGCGGGATGTTCACCCGTGCCGGGTATCTGTCTGGCGCGCGGGACGCCCGATTGATTCGCGAACGCTGGCCACAGGCTGACGCCTCGTCGGCGTTTCGTGCCGGTACGCACTTGCATACCCTGGAAGGCATGACCAAGGTCGAGCCGCTGCACTTCAAATTCGACGCCGAGTCGGGGTTCTACGAGGGGGAGTTTCTCTGGCATCACTCGTGCGAAGCCGACGAACATGTTGCAGCGTATGGCATCGGCCAGGACCCGGTGTGCTGGACCGAAATCGGTTACGCCACGGGCTTTGTCAGCGGCCTGTTCGGGCAGATGGTGGTTTTCCGCGAGGTGGAATGCCGGGGCATGGGGCATGCGAACTGCCGTGTGGTCGGCAAGACCTCGGAACAATGGGGCGATGTCGAACGCGACCTGAGCTACCTGAGAGCGGTCAACTCACCTGCGCCAGTACACAGCGTCCCGACGCCAGCGGCGAGCTATGAGGCAAGCCCGCCGACCGGCACCGACCAGCCGCTGGTCGGCGCAAGCGCTGCCTTCAATGCGGCCACCCAGGCGTTGCAACGGGTGGCGATGACCCCGGCAACCGTATTGATCAGCGGCGAGTCCGGAGTCGGCAAGGAAATGTTCGCCCGCCAGTTGCATCAGCTCAGCCGCAACCGCGAAGGCCCGTTCGTTGCACTCAACTGCGCAGCCATCCCCGACAACCTTATCGAGGCCGAGCTGTTCGGTGTGGAGCGAGGGGCTTATACCGGGGCAACGCATTCCAGAGCCGGGCGTTTCGAGCGGGCCAACGGTGGCACGCTGTTTCTCGATGAAATCACCTCTCTGAGCCTTGCCGGGCAAAGCAAGCTGCTGCGCGCCTTGCAGGAACGCGAGATCGAGCGCGTCGGCGGGGTGCACGGCATCAAGGTCAACGTTCGAGTGGTGGCGGCGACCAATGTCGACCTGCGCAAGGCGGTGGCCGAGGGCGATTTCCGCGAAGACCTGTTCTATCGCCTGAACGTCTACCCGATCGCCCTGCCGCCACTGCGCGAGCGCCGCGATGACATTCCGCTGCTGATCAATTTCTTTCTCGGGCGCTTCTGTCAGGAGTACGGCAGGACGCCGGCCGGATTGACCATGCGCGCGCTGAAGACCCTGCTGGGTTATGACTTTGCCGGGAATGTGCGCGAATTGCAGAACCTGATCGAGCGCGGCCTGATTGCCAGTGATGAAGGCCAGGCCATCGATCTGGTGCATATTTTCCGCAACGAATCGTTACCACAGGACACCTACTCGCTGAATCACCATGGAGCACTGCGTCAGGCATCGACTGCGGGCGCACAGCAGGCACCTGCTACCTCGCTGCTGGATTCCCTTAATCAGCCGGATCAGGCGTTCTCCATCGACGAGCTTGAACAGCGCCTGATCCAGGAGGCGCTGGACAAGAGCGAAGGCAACCTGGCGGCGGCCTCGCGCTTGCTGGGCCTGAGCCGCGCCCAGTTTGCCTACCGCCTGAAAAAGCGCCAGCCCTGAACAGCCTGATTCAGTTTCACGCGCAGCCAGTCCGGCTGCGCGTGACACCTCAGAGTGGCAAGGCGCTGACCACACGCAGAGCCAGCCCTTCGTAGGCATCGAGGGTGATGGTGAACTCGCCCTGCTCGGTCAGATCGCCTTCAACACGCTCGTTGATGATGTCAACCACCGGACCCGGCGCAATGCCAGGCAACTGCAGCGTTTCGACGATCGTCTCCGCGCTGAAATTAAGCGCAGTGATCTGCGTGCCCTTGCCGGCCGGCAGCTCATGGACCATGACCAGCAGCCCTGGATGCTCGACATCAGGAATCAGAATCTGACGGCTTGCCGCGATGTCATAGGCGCGGCGCACAGCGAGAATCTTCTTGAGCTGCGAGGCAAACGAATCTGGACGCTGGAGTTGAGTGACCAGGCTGCCGTACAACGTCTTGGGACGCGGCATGTCACCGGCAGAAAACTCGGCTTCCGGGTCGAGATCGACCAGATCGTAGGCGCCGCGGTGAACCCAGCGCGTGTCGCCATCCTGCATCAGGTGGTCGACCTGCTCGGCCGGCAGCGTCAGGGCACCGACAAGGTCCCAGCCAGACAGGGCAAACACGCCCGGCTGCATGGCGTTGTACATCACCAGCAGCAGGTGAATGTGCTGGATCTGCTGAATGTCGGCATCGGTAATGGTGCTCAGGTCACGAATGCCCAGCGCTGCAGTGATGATGCTCGCCGTGGTGCAGGAGACGCCGTTGGTGACGAACTTGAGGTTGTACGGCGCGTGTTCGCCGGACAGCTTCTCGTACATTTCCTCACGAATGTGTTCACGCAGGATGTTGCCCGGGAACGTCTGGCCCTGGTAATGGAAGGTGTCGTGGGCGTGCAGCGTCCAGAAGTGCACCAGTTCCAGGGTCAGCTCATCATGGTTCTGCAAGGCATGGATCAATGACGCCGGATCGATGCCATAGGCATGCACCTGACGCAGCATCAGGCGCAGGAACTCGGTGGTGCCGGTCAGCAGCGCGTGCTGATAGGCCGGCCGGGTAATGAAGTCGTAGGACAGATCCGCGCCACCCTGCCCCATGGAGGCAATGTCATCAATGGTCAGGTTCAGTTCCTGGAAGCTGAAGCCGCCGGCCTTGCGGATCGCGCCGGCCAGAAGCTGGTTGCCGGTGATCGACAGCGGATGGCTTTCCGACCAGGCGGTGCCTTCGGCGCGACGTTCGACGCCAAGGAAACCGTTGGCGTCCAGGCGCAACACCCGGGCACCCATGACATCGATGGCATGCAGCGCGTCACCGATGATCATCTGCTGCGCGGCGAAGCTGGGGTCCAGCCAGTTCAGGGAGGGCTGGCCGTCCTTGAAGTAATGCAGGTAAACCCAACGGCGGGCCTTGCCATCAACGCCCTGTACCACATCGGTGGCGCTCCAGTCGGTTTCCTTGACCCCGGGCTCGAAGAAAATCACCCGCTGCAACTGGCCGACGATGTAGTGCTTGTCGCGCAACTGATCCACCACATCGGGCATCAGGTTGACCGCATCGCGACCCGCTGGCACTTCAGGCAACAGCTGCCAGTCTTCCTCACGAATCTCGACCATGTGGAACAGGCCGGGATAATCCTCGTACGCCATCTCGGCCAGGCGGAAGTCTGCGCCCTTGCCGGTGTGCGACGGGATGATGTCGTCGATGATCACCGCGTTGTGCGCTGCGGCAATGCGCGTCAGGCTCAACAGTTGCGCTTCGGTACCCAGGTCCGGGTCGATGCCGAAACTGATGCGGTCGAAGTTGCCATCGATACTCGGCGTGCGCTCGCGCCCCTGCAGTCCGCCGGACAGCTTCAGCGGCCCGTTGTGAATGCCCTGAATGCCGATTTCCGACAGTGCATGCCACAGCGTTTCATCACCCAGCGCTTCGAGCACCGAGCCGCCTTCGCGGGTAACGATTGAGGCCGGGTAGGCGGTAAACCAGACCGAGGCGATAGCGGAGGCATCTCTGGGACGTGCAAGGGCGAAAGGACGCTGCCAGAGCCTGCCCTGCCCCGAATAGGTCTTGGCGCGCTGTCTTGCGGCGTTCAGCATCGATTGCTCGACCAGCCATTCCACGTACTGCTTGTCCGGTATCGTCATAGCGTTCAGTCTTCCTCTCGAATCGGCGACCTGAGACGCCCCGCGTGCGGAGCGTCCTGAATGTATTGCTTACGGATATGAGCCTTGCCGGCCCGATTCGTTGCATTCGTATCGCGTTCAAAGGTTCGTTGAGGGCACTGTGACAGTGTTTTGTGACACCTCCGTCAATGAGACTGAGGGTTCGAGGCCGGTGGTTTTTTCAGCGCCTGAATCACGGCATTGGCGGCGTTGGACAGCAATGAGGCAGGCCGCGCCACAACGCTGATCTGGCGCATCACGGTCAGCGGCAGCGGGATCGACTCCAGCTCGCGAAGCCGTCCGTTCAACAGCGCGCCAGGCACAATCGAGATGCAATGGCGCTTGGCAACCAGGTCCAGCAGCGTGTCCAGGCAACTGAGTTCGCCGCGTTGACTGAGCCGTACCTGTGCCGATGCCAGTTGCTGATGCAGGCGCTCCACGCCCGGATGCCGCCAGGCCACATAGCGCGAGACCTGCGCAAGCTTGGCGAAACACTGCGCTGTCCCCTGCTTGCTGCGCGCCGCCACCAGTACGTAGTGGTCCGACCAGCAATGGTGCTCGAGGTAATGCTCGTCCAGCACTGCACCCGGCAGGATGAGAATATCGGCCACGCCCTTTATCAATGCGTCCAGCGACGGATACTGTTCGCTGCGGTGCAGCACGTTCAGGTGGATATCGGGGTAATGATGGGCGAGAAAGTCCAGCGAAGCGCTCAGGCCGGTCTCGCGGATGTGCGAGTGGTAATGAATGGTGACGCTGCCACTGACCCCATTTTTTTTAGTTGTTCGAGCGTGGCCATGATATTTCCCAGGGTCTGGCTGATGACCTTGCCTTCAGGGGTAAGCGTGCAGCCTGTGCGGCTGCGAATGAACAGGCGTTTTTCGAAAAAATCTTCGACTTCCTTGATCGCATAGCTAATGTTCGACTGGCTGCAGCCCAAAATGGCGGCGGCCTCGGAGAACGAACCGTGCTGTGCGACGGTTTGAACGACTTTGAAGAAGTGGGTTTTCATGTGTCCTGCACTCTGGTTTTGCAAAGGTGGGTGCGGCCCTGCCGCTGAGCCAAAGGCTCGGGAATACAGGAAACCCCCGCCGAAACACCGAGCTGGCCGGTTTATCGGCTGTTCGAATGAATGTCTCAAGCGGGGGTAAGGCGGACGCTGGCTATCGCGTTGAAGCGCTGGCTATGCACATGTCGCGCACATAGCCTCTTCAGGGGTATCCGCAGCGCGACTGGACTCAGTCGTTCTCGGTCCAGTCGAAATCCATTTGCAGCGCGGTACGTTCGGCCAGCTCACGGCTGTGCAGACGCTCGACCAGGTGCAGGCTCATGTCGATACCGGCGGAAATACCTGCCGAGGTCACGAACGAGCCTTCATCGACCCAGCGCAGCGTGCTGAGCACGTCCACCGACGGGAACATTTCCTTGAGGTCGTCGATGTCTTCCCAGTGGGTGGTCACCTGCTTGCCGGCCAGTTTGCCGGTCCTGGCCAGCAGGAAGGCGCCGGTGCATACGGCAGCGACCACGCGGCCAGGCTCCGACTGATCGCTGATCCAGTGAATCACGTCGGGCTTTTCCAGTTCAGCGGTCACGACGCCACCCGGAACGATCAGGCAGTCGACGGGCGGATGGTCGTTGATCGAGAAATCCGGATCGACCTTGAGCCCGGCGCGGGCACGCACTGACGCGGTGCTGCGGCCAATGGTGAACACGTTGAACAACTGCCGGTCATCACGGCTGTTGCGGGCGTGCATGCGGGTTGCGGTGGTGAATACTTCATAGGGGCCAGCGAAGTCGAGAACCTCGACGTCGTCATAAACGTAGATACCGATATTGAGTGGCACGAGTTGGCTCCAGGGCCTGCATGGCAGGCCACTTGCATCATAGTGAGGGTTAAGCGGGTTTCAGCGGTGACACAGAGCAGATTACTCAGTAGCATCACGTCAAACTACTGGCTGAAATGCCAATATCCGGTAACATCGCGCCATGAAAAATCATCTCGTCGTCGCACTCATCTACAACCAGCTGTGCACCTTCGAATTTGGCTGCACGGTTGAAGTCTTTGCGCTGAAAAGACCCGAGCTGGGCGTCAGTTGGTACGAGTTCGCGACCTTCCCGGTCGACGACGGCCCGATCACCGCTGCCGGGGGCATCACCATCGTGCCGACACCCGGCGAGGTGCTGCTGGAAAACGCCGACACGATCATCGTGCCGGGCTGGCGCGGGGTTGAATCAGAGGTTCCGCAACGGCTCATCGAACAGCTCCAGGCGGCTCATGCACGCGGTGCGCGAATCTGCTCGATCTGTACCGGGGCCTTCGTCCTGGCGGCGGCCGGTCTGCTGGACGGGCATAAGGTGACGACCCACTGGCGCTACACCGACCTGCTGGCCACTATGTACCCGGGCCTGACCATTCAGCCCAACGAACTGTATGTGGATCAGGGCAGCATCGTGACCGCAGCAGGCTCGGCCGCCGGGCTGGACATGATGCTGCATCTGGTGCGCAACGATCACGGCTCGCGCGTCGCCAACATGGTTGCGCAGCGCATGGTCATTCCGCCGCATCGCGAAGGCGGACAATCGCAATATGCATCCCGGCAACTGGTATCGGCCAGCGACGGGCCGATTTCCAACCTGATGGACTGGATTCGCAGCGACCTGCAGCGCCCGCATACCATCAAGGAAATGGCCTCACGCGCGGCGCTCAGTACCCGCACCTTGCACCGCAGCTTCATGGAAAGTACCGGGCTGACGCCTTACGACTGGCTGCTCGGTGAGCGCATTGCCTACGCCAAGGAACTGCTGGAATCGTCGAAATTGCGCCTGAATGAAGTGGTGGACCGCGCCGGCTTCGGCTCCGAAGAGTCGTTTCGCCGGCACTTCCGCAATCTGGTGGGCATCAGCCCGAGCAGCTACCGCAAGCAATTTGCCCGGGCCTGACCCCCAGCTTGGGGTAAAGCGCATCGACGATTGCGTCGGCAAACTCGCCCCACGCGCCGGCAACCGCCGTGTTGGTCAGGACCACCATGCTCAGCGCAGCACGCGGATCGACCCAATAATGACTGCCATACAGGCCGCACCACGACCAGGTTCCCGCCCCCTGCCGCTGCCCGGCAAGCACTGGATCGATAAGGATCATCGGCCCCAGCCCGAACCTCCAGCCGGGCCCGCGGCTGGCGATGATCGTCTGGCCAATCGCATTGCCCAGCAAGCGTGCGGTACCGGCTTCACTCAATAGCGGCGCGCCGCCGAGACGCAGGCATTCGAGCAGCCGCAGATAGTCATCAGCCGTGCCGAGCATTCCCGCCCCGCCCGACTCATACGCGCATGAGTCAAAGGCGCGGGCTGCGGACAGCCGCGCCTGGCCGCTGTCGAGCAACACCCCATCGTCATCGCCGATACGCTCCGGGCCGCTGTCCCCGTCCTTGTAGGCGCTGGCCAGCGGACATTCCGGCAGGTGCCGGAATGAGGTCGCATGCATGCGAAGAGGCGCGGTGACCCATTTGCCGATGGCTTCTGACAACTCCAGCCCCGTGGCCTGTTCGACCACTGCACCCAGCACATCAGTGGCCAGCGAATATCCCCAGGCACTGCCGGGCTCGAACAGCAAGGGCACACGCGCCAAACGTCTCAGGTTTTCCTGCAGGTCGAACGGTACGCGATCCAGCCCGTCCGACACCCCGGCGCGCTGATAAGCGTTATCGGGCGCTTGCTCAAAGCCGTAGCTCAAACCCGACGTGTGTGACAGCAGGTGCTGCAGCGTGATGAGCGGCTCGCGGCCATTGGCCAGATGCGGTCGAAAGGCTGGCAGCCAGTGCGTCACCGAAGCGTGCAGATCCAGCACACCCCGTTCGCAGAGCCGCAACACCGCGACCGAGGTCAACAGCTTGGTCAGTGAGGCCAGACGAAAACGCGTGCGGCGGGTGACCGGAATCTGCTGTTCACGATCGGCCCAGCCGCGCGCACTGGCGTATTCCAGACGCCCATGCCGAGCCAGCAACAGCACGCCACCGACGATCCGACCCTGCTCGACGAAACTGCGCCAGACATGGTCAAGACGCTGTATCCCCGCCTCGTTCAGGACAGCCATGGTTCACTCGCCCCTCACTGCACGGCTGAAGATCTGCGCGTAGGCCTGCGCCGAATGGCGAATCGGGTTGGTGTGCGAGCAGCCATCGGCGAAAGCCATCCGCCCGACCCGCTCGGCGTCGCGATCGTCGATACCGATCTCGCCCAGCGTATGTGGAATGCCGATCTGCTCGCGCAGTGTCAGCAGCCAGTCCATCACCCCGGAGAAACCGGGCGACGGCAACCGCAGGTAAACCGCCAGATCGTCCATTTGCGTCTGCAGCACCGAACGATTGGCCTCCAGCACGTAGGGCAGCAGGATCGCGTTCAGCAAGCCATGATGCTGGTCGTAGAGCGCCCCAAGGCTTTGCGCGATTGCGTGTACGCCGCCCAGACCGCGCTGAAACGCGGCCGCGCCGAGGCTGGAGGCCACCAGCATCTGCTGCCGCGCCTCCAGGTCCTGCCCGTCGGCGACGACACGCGGTAAAAACGCCTTGATCATCTGCATGCCCTTGACCGAAACCGCTTCGGCCATCGGGTGCCAGGCCGGCGAACACCAGGATTCCATGCAGTGGGTCAAGGCATCGGCGCCGGTGGCGGCGGTCAGGTGCCTGGGCAGGTCGAGCGTCAGCGTGGCATCCAGAATCGCGATGCGCGGCATCATGCGAAGGTGCAGAATGGTGCGTTTGACCTGCGCCTGCTCATCGGTAATCACCGACGCACGCCCTACTTCAGAGCCGGTCCCGGCCGTTGTCGGCAGCGCAATCACCGGCGCAATGCCATACGGATCGGCGCGCAGGTGGTTGTCGTTGACGTCTTCGAAATCCCATAACGGGCGGGTCTGGCCCGACATCAGCGCGACTGCCTTGGCAGCGTCCAGCGCCGAGCCGCCGCCAAACGCAATCACGCCGTCGTAGCCACCGGTTCTGTAAGCGTGCAGCCCCTCGGCGACGTTGGTGCCGGTCGGATTGCCCTTGACCCGGTCAAACAGGCCGCAGTGGCCCAATTGACTGCGGCAGTCCTCCACGGCGCTGGCAATCATGTCGGTGCTGCCGAGAAAGCTGTCGGTGATCAGCAGCGGACGTTGTATGCCGGTCACCCTGCAGGCGTCGGCCAGTTCGTTGACGCGTCCTGCGCCTGCGCGGATGGAAGTCGGGTAGTGCCAGTCGTTGTGATGCATTCAGGTATTCCTTTACAGATGATTTCAGTGAATGAAGCCAGCCGGCAGCAACCCGATCAGCAGACGCAGGCCGAAAGCGATCATGAACAGGCCGGTGACGATGTCGATGGCCTTTTTCATGCGCTGATAGCGCGTCTGTACCGCAGGTATCGAAAACAGCGTGGCGAGCAGCACGAACCAGGCAATCGCCAGCACCGCGATGATCGATACCCCCGCAGTGCGTACCCACATCGGCATGCCCGGCATGGTCACGGTGGTGAACACGCTGGTGTAGAACGCCAGCGCCTTGGGATTGGTCAGGTTGGTCAGCAGGCCGAATCGATAGGCGCGGCTCAGACTGCCAATGCCCAGCGCAGCGATGTCCCTGGGTTTGGGCTGGCTGCCGGCACTGCGCAGGCTTTTGCTGCCGAGCCAGGTCAGGTAGGCACCGCCGAGCAATTGCAGGGTCGGTTGCAGCCATGGCAACTGTTGAAACACCAGCCCCAACCCGGTAGCGGCCAGCAAGGCCCAGAGGATGCTGCCCGAGGCAACGCCCAGCCCGGCACAGATGCCCTGCTGCCGTGACTGGCTGAACGAGAGTTGGGTGATGACCAGAAAGTTCGGACCAGGGCTGATGATCAACACGATGAACGCCCCAGCGAGGGCGGTCAGCAAAGTGATTTCTTGCATAGTAATAATTCCTTTTTAATTAACAGCTTGAATGGCTTTGTTCAACTGAAATGTGATGCCACTTGAAGTTGTGTTTGTCAGCGTATCCAGACAAGACTCGACTGCCCGGCGCGCCTCGATCAGCGCGCGACAGGTCGGATCAGGGGTCGGTACGTAGTGGTTGTAGAACGTGCAGCCTTCCACGGCGGGCCCGAGAACCCATAGCCGCTGCTGCACCTCACCGTCGCGACCGATTGCGCGACCCGCTGCGTCGGTGTCGATGCCATCGGCAGGCCAGGCATGCGCGGCACGAATCAGCCCGCGCTTGCGCAGATCGTTGATTAACCCATAACGACTGCCCGACACACCGCTGTGGGCGACACGGGCAGACACGCAGTTGTGCGGCTCCTGCACGTCACTCATCGGCGGCAAGACCGTCACGACCCCGGCCTCGATCAACGCCAGCAGGTCTTCATGGCGTTCCTTCTGCGGCCCGCCGACCAGACGGTTACTCAGTCCCGCCCAGGTGCCATAGAAATCCAGCGTCGAGGATTCGGTCAGGCCGTTGCGATCGACGACCAGACGCAACAGGTCGCGATAATCGCGCCAGACCTCCAGTGCCTGACAGATCGGGCTGTGCGCGGTGCCCAGCCGACTCAGGGCCAGGTCACGTTTGATCCAGTCGACGAACCACTGCCCGTATGTTTCTTGCGCGCCGGACCAGGGCTGGGTGATCAGCCAGTGCTCAGGCTCGAATTCACCCCACTGCTCTGCCAGACGGGCAAACACTGCCGGTCTGCTGATTGACTCGCGCAGCAGGCGCTGAACAGAGGCCAACCGCCCAGGCGCCTCCATGCGGACCCTGGCCTGATAAAACACGGCACGCATTTCATCCTTGATCAGAGGCAGCACATCGGCGCGAAAGTCGAGCCGCCCGCCTTCCCTCTGCTCGCGCAAACGCGCTATGGCGTCGGCCGTGAAAAACAG
Organism: Pseudomonas sp. MEJ108; assembly: GCF_030208985.1. NCBI lineage: Bacteria > Pseudomonadati > Pseudomonadota > Gammaproteobacteria > Pseudomonadales > Pseudomonadaceae > Pseudomonas > Pseudomonas sp. MEJ108. The sequence continues at coordinate 309,823 of NZ_JARVSW010000014.1, read as the reverse complement.
CCTCGGCAACGGTGCGTGACGGCAGGCATGCCACTGCGGCCTGGCATGAAACGGCAATCCGCTACGGGAATACATCAACACCCTGGGCTCGCGTCCGGACGGCAGGTAACGCCAGCCGGCGAAGCCGCCATCGCGCACGTAGCGCCCGCCGCGCCCCTCAGTCAGATGCGCCAGCGTGTCCATGGCGGTCAGCCCCAGGCCTTCGATGACCACGCACTCGCCGACGTCCTGCTGCACGTGGGGGTCAGGCGCATGTCCGCTGGTGAGGAACACGCCGTCGACGTTCATTGCCAGACTGCCGGTACGCAGCCGGAAACCCGGCGTTTGCGACCTTGGCTGGCAGCTCAGCACCTGCTCGGCGTGGTGGCGCACCTGCACGTGCGCCGGGCAGCGTTGCAGCAGAAAGCGATAACTGTCCTGCAAATAGCGCCCGAGCAGAGCACGCGGCACGAAGTCGCCAAATGCCACCGCTCTGCCCTGCCCATCCAGGCTGACATGGCCGCGCGCGTCCAGGCGTACATCCTCACGGCTGCACCATTGCAAAAAGGTCGGGCCTGGCGGTTCACACGCCGGGAAAGCCGAGGAAAACGCCGACAACTGACCGGCCATGGTGTTGAGCATCAGGTAATCCGGCTGCTGCGCAAGGTGCAGCCCGCTGCCCGGCGGCTGCGGATCGAACACGTCGATACGCAGCGGTTGCCGCACGTCTTGGCGACTCATGCCGATCAACTGCTCCAGAATGCTCAATCCGCGCGAGCCCATGCCGATAATGGCGACGGTATGCGTCTGCATGGCCATCACCAGCGCGCCGATTCAAAGAAGAACTGCGGCACCGGCAAAGCGCTGCCCTCGGCCACCGCCTGGCGATACACCCGCTGCCCCACAGCAAGGTCGAGCACGCCAAGCCCGAACGGCGAAAAGATCGAAGCCTTGTCCGGACTCAACTCCACTTGCCCGGTCATCAACTGTGCCAGCGTCCCGGTAATGAACGAGCGGTGCTGATACTGCTGCACGGCGAGGTCAGGCGAGGTCTGAGCCTTGAGGCAGTGTTCGACGTCATCGAGGATGTTGTTGGCCTGGGCAATGACCTCCGGCCCCAGATCGCGCAACGAGATGTTCAGCACCCGTTGCCCCGGCTGAAACACCGGCTCCAGTACATAAGGGCTCGGCGCAGTAGTGGCGAACACCACCACATCGGCTTGCAGGCACGTCGCCAGGTCGCTCGGCTCGCTGTGCAGTCCATGACGGCTGGCATGTCCGACCAGCGCCAGCGCCGAATCCTGGTGCTGATCGAAGACGCTGACTGCGTCCATCGTCCAGCCATCGCTGACGAACATGTCGAGGATGGTGCGGGCAATGAAACCGGCACCAATGAACGACATTCGCCCGACATGGCGCTGCTGGCGGCTCATCCAGCGCGCAGCGAGCACCGCCGAGGCTGCCGTGCGCATGGCACTGATACGCGAGGCCTCCAGGCAGGCAAAGGCATAACCGGTGAGTGGATCGTTGAGAATCAGCACCGCCGAGGCGCGCTGCAGGCCCGTGTCGATATTGCCCGGAAAGCTGGAAATCCATTTGATGCCACTGACCGGCTGCTCGCCCGACAGGCTGGCGGGCAAGGCGATGATGCGATTGGCCGGTGCCTGCGCAAAGCGCAGAAAGTAACTGTCGGGATTGATCGTTTGGCCAGCCTCATGAGCCAGATACGCCGCCTGCACGTCATCGATGCAGGCCAGCGGGTCTGCCGCCAGCAGGCGCGCAACCACCTCACCGTCGAGCACATGGAACGCCGCGCGCTTCATGCGCTCGGCGGCCAGCCAGACCGTCCAGCTTGAATGCCGGGAAAGCGCAGGCGCTTCCATGCTCTCAGAACATGTCTCGGCCACTGGCGAGGACAGGTCTGCCAGGGTCATGCTCAGCACTTCGCGGCCAAACCGCTGTTCGACCCAGTGATCATCGTACAGCGTGTCGAGGTAGCGCTCGCCCCAGTCCGGCGACAACGCCACCACCACCGAACCGGGCTCGATGCGCTCGCGCCAGGCATGCACCGCAGCGATCACCGTCGCGGTGGACCCGCCGACCAGCAGACCCTTGCTGCGCGCCAGAATGCGGCACATGGCGACGGTGTGTGATTCCGGGACCATTTCCAGCGCATGAATGCCATCGGCATTGAAGATCGGCGGGCGCTGGCTGGTGCCCAGTCCAGGAATGAAGCGCCGGCTGGCCGGGGTGTCGAAGGTCACCGAGCCGACGCTGTCCACGGCAATGATTCGGGTGGTCGGATGATGGCGCTGAAAATGCTGAATGCAGCCCATCAACGTGCCAGTGGTCCCGGCACCGACGAACACATAATCCACATGGCCGAAATGCTGGCTGATCGAACGCGCCGTGGTTCGCGCATGGGCACGCGGGTTGGCCGCATTCTCGTATTGATTGAGCCAGACATAGCGCGGGTCGCTGGCCACTTTTTGGCGAATCAGCTCGATGCGCGTCCCGAGGAACCCGCCGTTGGCGTCCGGGATTTCGACCTGGATGACCTCGGCGCCGTAGCTGCGCATCATGCGGATGTTGTGGCTGGAGCTGTTGGGGTCGACCACGCAGGTAAACGGGATGCCCCGTTCAGCGCAGATCATCGCCAGCGCCACCCCGAGATTGCCCGACGAGGACTCGATCAGAATCGTGTCCGGGCCCAGCAGGCCCCGCGCCTGAAGGTCATTGATCAACCCCACGGCAGTCTTGAGCTTGATCGAGCCTGCCGGGTTGAGTGATTCCATTTTCAGGAAAAAATCGGCGCCCAGGCCAGTCACCTTGAGGAAGGCCTGATCGTGAACGATTTCGCAAAGAGAGTTGTACATGGGCTTCACTTCCACTGTGCCAGCAAAGGTTCGGCTGCCGGTGCTACGGCCTGCTGAAGGGCCGTGGCGATACGCTCGGCGCGCAACGCCATCAGTGAAAACGACTGACTGTCACTGATTCCGTGGCTGCGTTCGGAAAGGCCGTTGACCCAGATATTCACGTCGCACTCGCCTTGGGTGGCGACCCGATAGTCCCGATCGATGAGCAGCCCCCCGTCGACATCGGCCTGCAGCCATGGCTGCAAACCACTCAGCAACGGCGGTATCAGGTACTGCTGATACCCGGTGCCAAGCACCACGGCATCGACCTCAAGCACCTGGGTGCGCTGGCTGAAGGTGTCGGTCAGCTCGACCCGGTAGCCTTCGGCGACGGGCTCTATGGCGCTGATCACGCGGTAGGCGTAGGTCTGCAGGCGTTTGCGACCGGCAATGGAGTCTTCGTAGATCAGCGAAAACAGCTTCTGGCTTTCGTCCGGGTCGATCCCTGCGTAATTGGTCGAGCGGCTCCAGTCGAGAAAACGCTGCCGCGCGGCGGGGCCCAGGCTATGGAAATAGTCGACGTGATCCGGAGCGAATACCCGGTTGGGAAACTGGCCCAGCTGGGTGAGTTTGAAACCGGCCGAGCGATGCACTGAATGCACCTCGATGCCGGCGTCGCGGCTGACCAGTTCCAGCACCGACTCACTGGCGCTCTGCCCCGAACCGAGCACCAGCCAGCGCTTGGGCAGGTGCTCGCCGAAGGCTTGCAGGCGGCTCAGAAACTGCGACGTGTGAAACAGCGTCGGGCCGATCAGCGCCTCGAACGCGGGCGGAATACGCGGAGCACTGCCGCTGGACAGCACGACATTGCGCGTCGTGAAACAGGTATCCGCCGTGCACACGCGTAGTTCATGCAGGCGCCCATGACGCAGCACCGGGTCAATGCCTGTAACCGGCGTGTTGAAGCAGGTCTGGCTGTCCACCTGCGCGGCGACCCAGGCCAGATAATCCGACCATTCATGGCGACTGGCCGGGCGGCCCAGCAGGCCGAAATCGAACATTCGCCCGTGTTCCTTGAGGTACATGGCGAACGAGAAGCGGCTGCGTGGATTACGCGGGGTCACCAGATCGCGAAATACGTGATGATTGATGTCCGTTCCGGCCAGCAGCAGTTCGCGATGCCATTGGCTGTCCTGCGCAGCTTCCAGATAGCGAACGGACAGCGTGCCCAGCGGGTCATTGGCCTCTCGCGCATCGGCAAACGCGCAGGCCAGCGCGATACCGGCCGGACCGAAGCCGATACAGACGGCGTCCGAATGCAAGGTGTGTGGTGTCGAGTTACCCATGAAGTTCCGGTCCTTAGAGTTGGTGTAAAGCGGTGTTTTGGGTGCTATGGGGTGATGCGGCTCAGCCCGGTGGGGCCTGGCGTCCAGAGGCAGGTCGTCGCGCTGCGTAGCTCGCCCTGATCGAAGCTGACCGTGCCCAGCGGTGTGTTGAAGGTGCTGTGCCGAAACGCATCCGGCAGTTGCGCGGCGCGAAGACCACCGCGGGCCACCTCGGCCAGCACGTAAAGCATCAGCAGGCTTTCGCGAAAGTAGGTCTGCGGTTCGGCAGCGAACAGCGACCGGTGCAGTGCCTGGGCCTGACAGCGCTGTCCGGCGCTGTCGGGGGCTGCGAAGCCGATGACGAAGGTGTTGCTGTCGTGCGCTGCGGCGCGCCCCAGGTACGGCGAGGCAGCGTCGTCGGTCAGCACCAGCGGTCGAGTGCTGCCGGCTTGCCGCCGCGCTTGCCAGTGCTCGCGACTGGGTTTGAGGCGTCCGGCAAACACCTCGACATCGGCCTGGTCGAGCTCGTCGACACGTTGCAAACCGGCACCTGCCAGCGCCGCGCTGATGGCGACGCACAAGGCCCGACCGTGAGCACTGTCGTCGGCCTGAACATGCACGCGCGGCCACTGACGAGTCGCCAGCCAGCTGACCAGATCCGCCGCCAGTTGCCGGTCCGCGGGGCAGAAACGAAAGACGTTGGGGTGCTCCAGGGTCAGGCAATCGATCGTTGCTGCTGGGGTCAGCAGGGCAATACCGGCGTGCCGATACAGCGGCGCGGCAGCAACGGCTGCATCCGAAGAGAAATGACCGATGACCAGATCGGCCTTCCAGTCGATCATTTGCCGAGCCACATCGGCCCCGCGAACGGCATCGGCAGCGTCGTCGAGAAAGTGCCACTGCACCCGCTCAAGCCCCGGCTTGCAATTGCGCGCCGCCGCCAGCGCCCTCATGAAGGTCCGTGCATGCGGCGTGTCGTCGGGATCGAACAGAGCGCTGACCCCGACCCGCAAGCCCTGCAGACGCGAGTCGTTCGAGGACGTCATGACCGCACGCTCGCCAGCGCGAGGTCTTGTGCTGGAAAGCCCGGCATCGACCTGCCTGGCGACAATGCCGACCAGCCAGAGCAAGCGCGATCCTTTCCAGCCAGATGCCTGCGCAGTTGCTCGACAGCAATGTGCGCCACGCCGGGCGCGAACTTGAAGCCCAGCCCGGACATGCCTGCGGCCAGATACACCGGGCTGCGCTCGGCGCAGAACCCCAGCATCGGCCGACCGTCGGCGCTGTAGCTGTCGAAACCGGGCAACACATCAAGCACATGCGGCTTGCCGGCCGAGGCGCACACTTGGGCGACGCGCTTGCAGGCGTCTTCGCTATGCCGTGCATCGGGCTGCGCAAGGTGCTCGGGCCACAGGCCGCTGTCACGCGCGCCACAGCCGGTCTGCACGATATGCCGAGTCAGCGGTATGCCATAGCTCTGGGTAACCGCATCAATCACCGGCATTGACCAGTCGCCTTCGGTCAGCACCCGGGCCAGGGGAATCGAGCGTGCTTCCAGCCCCGAGTGCGGCACCAGGTGCTGGCTCCAGGCACCGGCAGCGACCACCACGGTCCGGCAACGCAGCGTGGCGCTGCCCAGGTCGATGTGCACAAGGTCGGGCGCCCGGCAGTCGATGGACTTGATCTCGCGATGCTCCAGCAGCAAGCCCTGCTGGCGTACCGACTGACACAGCGCGGCGACGGCCTGACGCACATTGCCGACGCAGGCGCGCGGCTCGAACAGATTGACCCGTTCCAGCGTCGGGCAATGCGGGTAGCGCCGGCCATCGAGCTCGTGACCTGACAGCAGGCGCATCGGGTAGCGTTCGCTGCCGTACTGGTCGATGGCGCGGTGCAGGTTATCCATCTGGTCCGTAGCGGCCCGGTAAATCACCCCGGTACGCCGCAAGGCACTGGCGTAAGTGCCCGCAAAAACGCCGTCGTCCATCAGGCTGATGGAATAGGCCGCCAGTTCCATCAGCAGCGGATCGCTGTCATACAGGCGAACCAGGCCGCCGGAATAGCCGCTTGCGCCCAGGCTGCCGGCTGCGCCCTTGTCGATCAGCGCGACCGACACACCGGCGCTGCACAGCTTCGCCGCGATACTGGCGCCGGTGATCCCGGCGCCAATGACCGCTATCTCATAATCGATAAACATTGTCGTGAATCCGTTCAGATGGAGTATTCAGCGGCCGGGCCGTTCATCAGCGTGGCGTGGACGCGGGCCTCGGGCAGTGCGAACGCGCTGATGATCTGCGCTGACATGTCCGGAATCAGCGCCTTGCCGGCCACCGCGATGAATGCCGCCAGATGGCTGACCGGGCGTCCTTCGGCCAGACGCCCGCGGGTGATGGCGATCGCGTCCAGCAGCACCTGAGCCATGCGTTTCATCGAAAACTGCGCAGGCTCCGAGGCTTTGCTCCACTGCACGCGCAACGCTTCCAGGAGTCCGGCGTCCGCCCCGCAGAGGCCGCTCCACCAGTGGTCGTCGCGATTGCTTCCGGCGTCCAGCAAGGCCGGGAAAAACTCGCTGAACACCTCTGCCCGCCATGCAAGGAACTGCGCCAGGCGGAAATCACCTTCGCTTTCCTCCGGCGCGATACTCGCCAGATACAGGCGCGCACTGTCCGCGCAGGCTTCACGGGCCAGGTCGCCGACCCAGATCGCATGGTTGCGACTGGTCGACAGGTTCAGGCCGTCCAGCTTGAGAAACTGATTGGGCATGAAGCGCTGGCGGACCTTGATGTCGTGCAGCGCCGTCAGTTGTGCCGGGTAGACGATGGCGTGGCTGAACACACAGTCAAAGCCGAGAAAATGCACCAGCGTGCCCTGCCCTGACTGCCAGTACTGACGAAACAGCTCCGGACGCCCGACGCGGTCGGCATACTCCCGAAATGCCGCCATATAGCCGGCCAGACCCATGAACCAGGTGTGCACCCGGCACGAGCCGTCGGTCTGAAGGTCAAGCCCGCCGTCGCCCGGGCGTGTGACGCCCCAGTCATGCAGGTGCTCCAGGCTGTCGCGCAACCAGCTGTCGAGCGGCTTGCGCCATGACTGGCCCAGCAGGCGGTCACGCAACTGCGCTTTGAACCCGGCCAGTTTCAGAAACGCGCGATGGACGTTTTTCCATTGCGAGGGCTGACTGCAAAGCTTGCAGCGCAAGTCTGTCATCAACTCGGCGTCAGGGGCCTGGGCGCAGTTCTCGCACTGACTGGCATCGGACTCGGCACCGCAGTAATTGCAGTTGCCCCGGGCAAAGGCCTCGTAGCCCCAGACGTCGCAATCAGGGCAATACGGCTCGCTGGAATCCCGACACTCGATCGCGCCGGCATCACGCAACGCACCGAACACTTCACCCACTGCTTCGGCGAACCACGGGTTGTCGTGCGGGCGCATCCAGTTATCGGGCTGTATGTTGATGGCCGCCAGCGAGGCCTCGATGCGGTCGGAATTGCGCCTGGCCAGCTCGACCGGGTCGACGCCCAGCTCCAGCCCTTTGCGCAGCATGTAGGACTGGTAGTCGTCGGAATAGGACACCAGCACACACTCGTGACCACGCTGACGCTGCACGCGGGTGAAGACATCAGCGGCCAGAAACGGCCCGGCGATATGGCCTATGTGCAAATCGCCGTTGGGGGTCGGGGGCGTGATGGTGACGATGAACTTACTCATCCAGGCACCCCGTGGTCTCGCTGTGCTGCGCCACGAACGCATTCACGTAGTTCATGTCCCACCAGACCACATAGAAGTGGAAGTCCTCGGCGGACTCATTGATGACGTAATGGTTGGTGTGTTTCGGAATCGCGGCGATATCGCCAACGGTGAAATCCATCTGCCGGTCACCGACAACCAGACGCGCACTGCCCTTGATGGCAATGAAGATTTCCTGATCGATCTGGGTGTGTGCTTCGCTGCAGGTGCCCGGACGGATCACGCACCAGCCGCCGGCGAACGGCATCGGGTAGCCTTCCCACGGCAGCAGGCGGCTGCCATCCAGTCCGTACTCGTGTACCAGCGAGTCGAATCGGGTTTTACGGTGTATATCGAACTTTTCCATGCTCAGTCCCGTACGTTTCAAGTGCGGCAAAGCATGAAATTGTTGCCAATTGTTGGCTATCCGATTGCCGGATAGCTCAGGGTCGAACTATCCATTTTCTGGATGGCGATCCGCAGGCCCGTCCGCCGTCCTATTTCTTTTGCCAATGACGGCTATCGATAACGCTGATAACTGAATCGGGAACGCCAGTGTTAACGTTGCCGGCGATGAACGAACATTTCTCCCGGCCCCGCGAATCCGCGTCGCGATGCCGGTGAATCTCTGCTCTGCTTCATCACTCCTTTGGTTAGATCTTTTAAGCCACCCCGTTTACGCGAGGTGGCTTTTTTTTGCTCAAAGATCAAACCCGTCCACAACATTGCGCCGCTCGTTGTCACTGCGCATGTCGTAACTGGCGGTGGTCGAGATGTGCGTGTGATGCGCGAGCTTCTGGGCAATCGACAGATCGAACTCTTCGATCACCTGGGTAATGAACGAACGTCGAAAATCATGGGGCATGATGTTCACACCCACCTGGCGCCCGCGCTGCTTGGCGATGAAGTAAATGGCGTGCTTGGTGATTCTGTCGCGGGTGATATGGCTGCCACGGCGAATCCGGTTGAACAGGAACGGGTCATCGCCCTGCCCCGGCGGGAGGCACGACCGGCGCAACGCCAGCCAGTCGTTCAGCGCCTTGAAGGCCCATTCGGGGGCGTATTTGATCAATTGCTTGTTGCCTTTGCCCAGCACCCGCAGGCTGCGCTCGGCGAAGTCGATCTGGGAAAGGTCGAGGTTGACCGACTCGGACTTGCGCATCCCCGAGCCATACAGAATGGCAATGATCGCGGCATCGCGACGCCCTTGCGGCCTGGGGTCGGCAGCACAGGCTTCCATCAGCTCACGAATCAGCGTGCGACGGATGTTGCGGCCCTTGACCAATCGCGTGCCGCTGACCGGTTTGATCGAGCGGATTTTCAGCAGTTGATCGTGGCTGATCAGGTCGTGTCGCCAGGCTTCGTTCATCACGCCGCGAATGGCGTTCACATACAGCGAGGTGGTATTGGGCGCGTAGTCATCCTGACGCAGCGTTGCGACCAGCGCGGTAACGTGGCCAGGTTGCAGGGTGTGCCAGGGAATATCATGAATATCGACGTCAGCCATGCCCAACCGGTCTGCTGCATCCTGCAGAACGTAGGTCATGGTCAGGCGGCTTGAAGGTGCCAGGCGATCGAGGTAGAGGCGCAGTGGCTTGTTGACGTCGGGCAGCGAAGGCTGGCTGACCATGCGTGCGTCCTTATCGGTGTGAGGGTCGTGCTGCATAGAAAGCGACGCCTTTTCTGGTGCAAGCGCGTGCCAACAGCCACGGCGCTTTTCATTCGTATTCAGGCGAGCGACTTTAGCACGAGGGCTCTGGTGCGACACCTGCGCTGCAGCGCACCACCATTATCCTCAGGCAACGCCCGGTAACATCGTGGTGTTTGAACGACGCGTCGCCTGAGATAGCCTTGGCCGTCCTTTCCGCCATCGAAGGCCGGCACGCACCTTGATTCCGCCCTCTGCCCGCAAAACACCTGGCCGCGGTGACGCGGCGGCCAGTTTCTGGTTGCTGACCCACCAGCTCAGTCAACGCAGCGAAGCCGAACGCCTGACGAACATTCAGGCGGGCTTTGCACCGCGCTGGATCCGTGCAGTGCGGGACGCGCTGGTCCTTGCCCCCAGGCAAATGGAAGCGCTGTTCAACGCATCGGTTTCAACCCTCGAACGGCGCCAGCGCCAGCAACAGTCACTGGACCTGGTAGCCTCCGAACGCCTTGACCGTGTGGCGATGATTGCCAGCCACGCCCTGCAGGTGTTTGCAACGCCCGAGCGTGCCAGCCAATGGCTGGTTGCCCGCAACACCTCATTCGGCGGTCGCACGCCGTTGCAATTATGCGAAACCGGGCTCGGCACGACGCAAGTTCATCGCGCACTGGTCGCGCTAGAGTGTGCCAGTGCCGACGCGCCGTGATTCACTCAGCGTGCAGTATCCACCACGATCCGCCCACGAACCTGCCCTGCAATCAATTGCGGCGCGAGGTCGATCACCTCGCTCAAGCCGACTTCACGGCTGATCAGTGGCAGCAACGACATGTCCAGGTCGCTCGCCAGCCGCGACCAGGCTTCCAGCCGATCCGCGCGCGGGCGGGTCACGCTGTCGATACCCGCCAGCGTGACGCCGCGCAGAATGAACGGCGCAACCGACCCCGGAAACTCCATGCCCTGCGCCAGGCCACAGGCCGCCACCACACCGCGATAACGAATACCGGCGCACACATTGGCCAATGTATGGCTGCCGACAGAGTCGACTGCCGCCGCCCATTGCTCCTTGGCCAGCGGTCGCCCAGGCTGCGAGAGGGTCTGCCGGTCAATGATCTGTGCCGCGCCGAGTTGCTGCAGATAGTCGCTTTCCGAGGCCCGCCCGGTGGAAGCAATGACCCGATAGCCGAGCCTGGCCAGGATGGCGATGGCAAAGCTGCCGACCCCACCATTGGCGCCGGTGACCAGCACATCACCGTGGTCCGGGGTCAAGCCGTGCTTTTCCAATGCCAGGACACTGAGCATCGCGGTGTAGCCCGCCGTGCCGATGGCCATCGCCTGCGCCGGCGTGAAGGCCTCTGGCAAAGGAATGAGCCATTCGCTCTTGAGCCGGGCCTTTTGCGCCAGCCCGCCCCAATGCCCTTCGCCTACGCCCCAGCCATTGAGCAGAACCTTGTCCCCGACCTTGAACTCAGGGGTATCGCTGGCTTCAACCGTACCGGCCAGGTCAATACCCGGCACCATCGGGAAGCTGCGCACGATCGGGCTCTGACCGTTGATCGCCAGCGCGTCCTTGTAGTTGAGCGTGCTGTGCGACACGTCGATCGTCACGTCGCCCGAGGGCAGCCGCGCTTCGTCGATGTCGGTCAGATTGACGTGGTAGCCCGCCTCATCCTTGTCGATCAAGATGCCCTTGAACATATGCGCCTCCAATTTAGACTGATCGTCTTTAAATAGCTCTGAAGAAAAATCATTGCGGCAAACCGCGAAGGTAGCCGGCAATGAACGTGTTCAATGGTGTAGCGCTTTTAACCAGCCGGGCACGCAGCACTGCGCCCTCCCAGCCGATCCAGAAAAACGCGGCCAGCTCATCGCAATCAGCGTCTGCAGCCAGCTCGCCCATTGATTGCGCAGCCCTCAGACAACCCGCCAGTTTCGACTGCCAGTCCAGCAGCGTCTGTTCCAGTACCTCGCGAAATCCGTCCGGTAACAGACTGATTTCCTGGCCCATATTGCCGACCATGCAACCGCGTCGATAGTCGTGTCGCGCCATACCGCCCTTGGCGCTCTGTACAAAGCCGACCAGTCGTTCCAGTGGCGAAAGCGCTTCATCCAGCAACCAGCGGTCCAGCCGTTGCGCAAAATAGCGCGCGTACTCATCCAGCACCGCCCGGCCAAAGGCTTCCTTGCTGGGGAAGTAGTGATAGAACGAGCCTTTGGGAATGCCGACTTCCTTGAGGATGTAATCCAGCCCCGTGGCCGAAAAACTCTGCTCGGTGAGCACTTCCAGACCGCGACGCAGCAGCGCCTCGCGGGTCTCGAGGTTATCGCGATCAACCTTTGGCGGCCGGCCGGGACGCCGGGGCCTGGCGAGTAAGGGAGTGGGTAGCGAGGTGGTTGGCTGAGTCATGCCCGAATAGTAGACCGATCGTTTTTTATGTCAACCGAGTCGCCCTTCCGACGTGTCGATGCTCGACGTGGCGTTTGCCATTCCCGCCATTCTCGCGCTCAATGAGCATTGCCTGAATGCTGCCGGAGAAACACATGAGTCAATGGCCAGATAGCCGCATCACTGAACTGTTTGCCGTCGAACTGCCGCTGTTGCAAGCCCCCATGGCGGGCGCCAGCGGATCGCAGATGGCCATTGCTGTGGCTCAGGCTGGCGGCTTGGGGGCATTGCCCTGCGCCATGCTCACCCCTGAGAAAATCGAACAGGAAGTAGCGACTTTCAGGCAGCAGACCGGTAACGCTCCGCTGAACCTGAATTTCTTCTGTCATCAACCTCCGGCCTACGATGCCGAGCGCGCCGAACGCTGGAAGCAGTCGCTCAAGCCGTATTACGAGGAATTGGGTGCCGATTTCGATGCGCCGACACCAGTCTCCAACCGCGCGCCCTTCGACCGCGACAGCTGCACGCTGATCGATTGCTTGAGGCCGGAGGTGGTGAGTTTCCATTTCGGCCTTCCGCAGCCATCGTTACTGGATCGGGTCCGGGCCACGGGTGCAAAGATCATCTCGTCAGCCACTACGGTCGAGGAAGCGATCTGGCTGGAGCAACACGGCTGCGACGCGGTGATTGCCATGGGCTACGAAGCAGGCGGCCATCGGGGGCTGTTCCTCAGCGATCAACTGCACACCCAGGTCGGCACCTTTGCATTGGTCCCGCAAATCGCTGACGCGACAAGCATCCCGGTCATCGCCGCAGGTGGTATCGCAGACGGTCGCGGTGTTGCGGCGGCATTTGTCCTGGGGGCTTCGGCGGTACAGATCGGAACCGCGTATCTGTTCTGCCCGGAAGCCAGCGTCAGCGCCCTGCACCGTCAAGCGCTGCACGATGCCACGGGCAGCCAGACCGCTCTGACCAACCTCTTCACCGGGCGTCCGGCGCGAGGCGTCGTCAACCGGATCATGCGCGAAGCCGGCCCCATCAGCCCGCTCGCCCCGGCGTTTCCGCTGGCAGGCGGTGCCTTGATGCCGCTGCGCGCGCAGGCGGAAAAACTGGGCAGCAGTGACTTCGTGAACCTCTGGGCAGGCCAGGCAGTCGGTATCAAACATCGGCTGGGAGCCACCGAACTGACGCGGCAACTGGCTGAAAATGCGCTGAAAATTCTGTCTCCGCGATAAAACAGTGCTTTCAGAACAACAGGCTGACGCTATATATTTATTTATATAGCGAAACGCCCTTACCCCGATGGCGTGCGTTTTCATCATCAAGGAGCTGCTTCATGCGAACGACCACGCTGCGCGCCATTCTCAAATTCTCCGTGCTGGCCTTTGCCGCCTCTGCCGCAGCCCATGCGTCTGCCGACGAAGTGCAAGTCGCCGTGGCGGCCAATTTCACCGCGCCGATCCAGGCGATCGCCACTGACTTCGAGAAGGACACCGGCCACAAACTCGTCGCTGCGTTTGGCGCTACCGGTCAGATCTATACGCAGATCAAAAATGGCGCGCCGTTCGAGGTATTCCTCTCGGCCGACGACACAACGCCGGCAAAACTCGAGCAGGAAGGCGACACCGTCAAGGGTTCGCGCTTTACCTACGCGGTCGGCACACTGGCGTTGTGGTCGGCCAAGGATGGTTACGTCGACAGCAAGGGCCAGGTACTCAAGGCCAATCAGTATCAACATCTGTCCATCGCCAACCCCAAAACCGCCCCCTACGGTCTCGCGGCGACTCAGGTACTGAGCAAACTGGGCCTGACCGAGGCCACCAAAGCCAAGATCGTCGAAGGTCAGAGCATTACCCAGGCCTACCAGTTCGTGTCCACCGGCAATGCCGAGCTGGGTTTCGTGGCCCTGTCGCAGATCTACAAGGATGGCAAGCTGACCAGCGGCTCGGCCTGGATCGTACCGGATGACCTGCATGACCCGATCAAGCAGGACGCAGTCATCCTCAACAAAGGCAAGGACAGCGCCGCTGCCAAGGCGCTGGTCGAGTACCTCAAGGGCCCGAAAGCCGCCGCGATCATCAAGTCTTTCGGATACCAGCTGTAAATGCCGCTGGGGAGTGCCGACATCGCGGCGATCTGGCTGACGCTGAAACTGGCGTCGCTGACCACTGTCATCCTGCTGATCATCGGCACGCCCGTTGCGCTGTGGCTGGCGCGCACTGATTCATGGCTAAAGGGGCCGATTGGCGCAGTCGTCGCCCTGCCCCTGGTCTTGCCGCCAACCGTTATCGGTTTTTACCTGTTGTTGCTGCTCGGCCCCAACGGTGCGGTGGGTCAGCTTACGCAAAGCCTGGGACTGGGCACACTGACCTTCAGCTTTGCCGGCCTGGTGATCGGCTCGGTTCTGTACTCGATGCCTTTTGTCGTGCAGCCGCTGCAGAACGCGTTTGCAGCGATCGGCACTCGCCCTCTGGAGGTCGCAGCTACCTTGCGGGCGGGCCCTTGGGACACCTTTTTCCACGTGATTCTGCCCCTGGCCAAGCCAGGGTTTATCACGGCGGCCATTCTGGGATTCGCGCACACGGTCGGCGAGTTCGGTGTGGTACTGATGATCGGCGGCAATATTCCTGAGAAAACCCGTGTGGTGTCGGTGCAAATCTTCGACCACGTCGAATCCATGGAGTACCTGCAAGCGCACTGGCTGGCCGGCGCGATGCTGGTCTTTTCCTTTCTGGTGCTGTTGGCGTTGTATTCCAGCGGCAAATCCAGAACGGGATGGAGCTGAGTCATGGCATCGCCGATTGAAGTCCGCCTGCAGATGGCCTACCCGGATTTCACCGTCCGTACCGACCTGAGCCTCCCTGGGTCGGGAATTACCGCGCTGTTCGGGCCTTCCGGCTCGGGCAAGACGACATGCCTGCGCTGCATCGCTGGCCTGGAAAAAGCCGATCAGGGCTTCATCCGCGTTCAGGATGAAGTCTGGCAGGACACCGAAAAAGGTATTTTCCTGGCTCCGCACAAGCGGGCGATCGGCTACGTGTTTCAGGAAGCCAGCCTGTTCCCGCATCTGTCGGTGCGGGACAATCTGGAGTTCGGCATGAAACGTATCCCGCGCCAGCAGCGCCGCATTCAACTGCCGCAGGCCAGCGAACTGCTCGGCATCGATCACCTGCTGCAGCGTAACCCTGACAAGCTGTCCGGTGGCGAGCGCCAGCGCGTGGGCATCGCCCGCGCCCTGCTGACCAGCCCGCGGCTGATGCTGCTCGATGAGCCGCTGGCGGCGCTGGACACCCGGCGTAAAAGTGAAATCCTGCCGTACCTGGAGCGCCTGCACCGCGAGCTGGACATCCCCATGCTGTACGTCAGCCATGCTCAGGATGAAGTCGCACGCCTGGCGGACCACCTGGTGCTGCTCGAGGCAGGCACCGTGCTGGCCAGCGGTCCGATCCACGAAACCCTGGCGCGGCTGGACCTTCCTCTGGCGATGGGCAGTGATGCAGGCGTGGTCATCGAAGGCACGGTCAGCGCCTATGATCAGCATTACCAGTTGCTCACCGTAACACTGCCCGACAGCAAACTGAGCATGCGCGTCGCCCACGCGCAGATGCAGGTCGGCACCCTGCTGCGCATCAAGGTCCAGGCCCGGGATGTCAGCCTCAACCTGCAACCCGATTACCAGAGCAGCATCCTCAACCGCTTGCCGGTCACGGTGATCGAGGAAGCGCTGGCCGACAATTCGGCACACGTTCTGGTGAAGCTGGACGCTGGCGGCACGCCGCTGCTCGCACGCATCACTCGCTATTCCAGCGACCAACTGAACCTGCACAGAGGCCAGTCGCTCTGGGCGCAGATCAAGGCGGTCGCGGTGCTGGCCTGACCTTTCGAAAAAAACAGCCACGCAGCAAATAAACGGCACCACCGTAAAAGCCCGAGGTCAGTGTTTTTAACTGCCTTTGGAACTTAGCCATGCCTGACTCGACTGCCATCAGCCAGCCCGCCAGTGAACTGCATTACGTAGACGACACTCAACCGGGCCTTACGCGCAAGGTACTGCGCGGCAAATTCGCGTACTTTGACACCAAGGGTCAGCGCATCAAGGACGAGTCGGAGATCAAGCGCATCAACGCACTGGCAGTCCCGCCCGCCTACACCGAAGTATGGATCTGTGCCGATCCGCTGGGCCACCTGCAGGCCACCGGCCGCGATGCCCGCGGGCGCAAGCAGTATCGCTACCATCCGCGCTGGCGCGAAATACGTGATCAGGACAAATACTCGCGGCTGATCGAGTTCGGCCATGCGCTGCCCAAAGTGCGCAAGCAGATCGAAGCACAGCTCGCTCAGCCGGGCATGGGCCGGGAAAAAGTCATGGCGACGGTCATTTCATTACTGGACGCAACACTGATCCGCATCGGCAACAGCCAGTACGCCAAGGAAAACCGCTCGTACGGCCTGACCACCCTGCGCAACAAGCACGTTGAAGTCAAAGGCGGCCAGATCCTCTTCGAGTTCCGCGGCAAGAGCGGCGTCGAGCACAAGGTCAGCGTCAAGGATCGACGTCTGGCCAACGTGATCAAGCGCTGCATGGAACTGCCCGGACAAAACCTCTTCCAGTACCTGGACGAAGACGGCGTGCGCCACGCGGTGACCTCTTCCGACATCAATGCCTACCTGCAAAGCCTCACCGGCTCGGACTTCACCGCCAAGGACTACCGAACCTGGGCGGCCAGTGCGCTGGCACTGGCAACGCTGCAAAAACTGCACTGGGAGCCAGAGGCCGACGCCAAACGGCACATCGTCGACATGGTCAAAGCAGTCTCGAAACAACTGGGCAACACCCCTGCCATCTGCCGAAAATGCTACATCCACCCGGCGGTTCTGGAAGGCTTCCTGCTCGGCAACCTGGCCAAACTCCCCCGCTCCCGACAACGCAAAGGCCTGCGCCTGGAAGAAGTCGCCCTGGCGAGCTACCTGCGAATACTGGCTGACAAGGTCGAGGCCGTGGTGAACGATACGGTGGTGAAAGACAGCAAAGCCTGAGCCGCCGGATCACGGCACGTCAGCCTTTGCACCAATAAAATTTCGTAGCCTCATGATTTGCCAAGCATTTCTGACAGGCAAAAAAGCAGCGTCTTGTACCGTTCGGGACGCTTTCAAGCTTGCTTCATAGGGGCCGGGTGTATATATTCCCTGCTCTTGGCGCTACCGCCCCGATGGCGAAATTGGTAGACGCAAGGGACTTAAAATCCCTCGTCCTTTGGACGTGCCGGTTCGACCCCGGCTCGGGGCACCACATATATAAAGGGCTTACCGGGCATTTTGCCGGGTAGGCCCTTTTTGTTTTGGTTCGGAAAAACAGTCGTTTATTAGACTGTCTGCCTACAACGACGGCGGTGTCGCCGCACAAAAATCCATCTGGTGAATTGTGTGCTGGATCACCAGACGCAGCTTGTCGACGCAGTGATCAAGACCTGCGCCTCTGTCGTCGATCGCCTTTATTACGTATGACTAAAGCCTGCGTGATGCCTCCGATTTGGAGCTGCACCGTGCCAATCTGGAAAGCTTGCCGCTGCCGCAAAAGTCGAGAGAGATACCGGTGCTCAAAAAGTGAAAGCCAGCGCGACCGCACCACAAGCCGCTGCGGCGCCCATACCGGGCGAACAGGCATCACCAAAGATGTCTACCGTAGCATCTTCCCCCAAGCCGACGAAGCTTGAAGCGAATGTCACCGCCGCCGATCTTCATGCGCTGGTAAAGGCCAGACTCCAATCTCGGTCCTCACCGTAAACTGGGGCGCGCTGGACGATCTGGTGCACATCCAAGGCGCTGACTCCCAAATGGACGGAGTAACCATCACGCAGTTGGCAGCATGATCGCTACCGAACTGAGTACCATCCAAGCCAACCGCGCAAAGTCAAAGTCATCCGAGCTGTCCGAGGCCTTAAACGAGTTTCAGCGCAGCGGTGGAACGGTGCGCGACCTTGGGTCGTTTCAGGTCGCGCACCGCCCACCGCGTAAAGAGTCACCACCCCGCAAGCCCCGCTACAACGGCGAGGATCATCGGAAGTATGTCGAGGAAGAAGCGGACCTGGCACTGCTCAAGCGCATAGAGGCAATGCGCGACCTGGGCGTCAGCCACTTCAAAGCCGAAAAGCTGACCGGGATCAACCGCACCGTCATCAGGCGAATCGTTCAGAAGTACAGCCTGGACTACCCCAGCAGCAGCCGGGCGAAATGAAGCGGCAGAAGGCCGGGAAGAGGAATTGCGGCTAAGGGTTCGGCCCGACACGAAACAGGCGCTGAGCGAACTGATGGGGTGGGCGCAGATTGAGGAGCAGGCCGAGGCCAGGACCCTGATGATTCACCACCTTCATGCGCTGGGCCCGGTTGAAGCGATTCGCTTTCTTCAGGTCCCGCGCCACGAAATCAAAGTGTCGAATATCGTGGCGCTGGAGTTTCACCGCAAGAGCATGCTGATGCTTCGGCAGGATGCGGGCGATGAGTTTATCGCTCCTTTGGCGGAGCAGGCACGTTGGTAGGGCTATCACCACTGCTGATAGGCTGATAACCACTATGGGGATTCGGTCGATGAGGAGTATCTAAAACTGGCTGGTAACCTTTCTCGACCTTTTCTGGTGCGGGTTGGTAGCCATTATTCGTCAGATCTTTATCTGCCATGTCCATCTCCTGATTGAAATTGAGAAAATTCAAGATAAGAAATCTCCGAAGCCATGACCAGCACTCCGGCACTACCTGTGATGGGACGATCCAGTATGCCATCGGCTTTAACGAGCCATGCCTCTTCCAAAAATATTTGTTCCTCCACAGGATAGCTGGAGGCAAATGACTGCCCCGAATACTTACCGCCAACCATTTTACCGTTTTTGAGATAAACGACGATCCAATACGGCTTAGCCTGCTTGAAGACGTAATCCCACGGTTTTGCGGTCGGATGCGGCGCGGAGCCCTTAAATCTCTCATGCGTTCTCAGCCACTTCCAGATTAGCACCAACAGAAACGGAGAGACGAATAAAACAAAAACATAAAACAGGTAATAAAGAACTGGATGCACAACCCGTAAGCCATGACTCTCAACGTAAACAACGACCCAGAATAACAGGGCGTAATTTATACAACTGTAAGCGATTGCGTCCACTAATTGATCAGACGCGTTTCTAATCGTCCCTGGGAATATAAGTTGGTAAAATTTAATACTTAGGAAGCCTGGTATGACGAATGCTATGAACAAGACTAGCTTGTCAGCGGCCCAAATATCCATTTTTTCTATTCTCCACAGGTGCTACGAGTAATCGTTACTCAATCTCGTAAGAATACTCCTTCCCTAGCAACTTGCCACCCCCGGATACAGAGGGCGGCGCCTACCCTAGGTAAAAAAAGCTTGTACGTCACAGCGTCATCTACAAAATCGACAAGAAGCCTGACGGCAGTCCTGCCGTTCTGTTCCTTGGCGCTGCCGAGTAGGTCGAGAGCCAAGCCCGCGACGATCTGATGAGTCAACTCAACGAAAGCTACAACGCAACCACTGGCAAGGGATGGGGTACTTTTACCCACAGTCAGGCGCTTTCCCGTTTAGCGGCTGGCTCGGCAAGTACATGGCCGGAGATATCGACTTGCTGGGATTCAGCGCCAGCGCCGTCGAGCACCTGACAAAGCTGATGGAAGAGTCGAACCTAACCACCGGCAGGCATGCCCTTTACTGCCACTACCAGCAAGGACTGAACGACTATCTGGTTTTCGCTCTGGTGCAGGAAACCGAAGCGGCGACCATGACCAAAGAGCTGGCGCTGATGACGGTGAACCGCCTCGACCTCGACCAAATCCGCCTGGCCGCGTGCATCAACGTGAGCGAGTGGCAGAACAACCCTCAGTCGAAGCAGTACATCTCGTACCTCAAGGGTAAGCAGGGTCGTCGGGGCAATGATTACTTCCGTGACTTCATTGGCTGCCAAGAAAGCATCAACGGACCGGGCGAAACGCGAACGTTGCTGAAGGCGTTCAGCGACTTTGTCGAGAGCGAGGACATCGCAAACGAGGCCGCTCGCGAGAAAACCAGCACGTTGGTCAGCTATCCCATGGCCCAAGCCAAGCTGGGCGATTCCATTACCCTCGACGAATTATCAGGCCTCGTCGACGAAAGCCGGCCGAAAAAACCCAGCTCACTATCCAGCTCAAGCACATCGCCGCCTGAACCGCCCCTTCTATTACTCTGGACGCTCCCATTGCTTCGCTCAACGCCATGCAACTGCGCTGAGTCGGTTAGGACGTGCAGCGCGAAGAGATTACCCAAGAGTTCAAGTCAGTGATTGAAGCGAACGTAGGTGACGCAGCGCAACTGGCGCTTGGTAGCTTCTCGGCTTGATTTCTAAATTCCATGCAAGAAACAATAATGTCGGAAATCTTGCCGATGGAATTTTACCGGAAGTGCATGCGGATGAATGATCAGGTGCCATGAATGATATTACAGAGACGACAGGCAGGACAGTTCCGGGCAAGAATGATACCCCGCAGTGATAATAGCTGCGATCAAGGAGCTAATAATAAACGCCTTGGATACCCTGCGCAGCCATATTATTGATGACTCGCCGAGTTTCACCCTATCCCACTCGTTTTTTAGGACCTTTTGAGTCTCCGCGCTTAACATTCTAATAAAATCTTTATGCTCAGCCTTGCTTTTTATATCACTGGAGTCTTCGTCCAGAAGCCCTATGATTCCTTGGTGTTCATTAGGATTAAGTCGCAGCCGAATTCGGGATTCCAGCATGTATATCTCGACCCATTCTTTTTGGTGCTCCAAAATGTACTTCTGGACCTCCTCCTTAGATTTTTTCCTCACAATTTCCGACATATGCCATGAAACCTCGTGGTGAGCGATCAACTGCGACACATCATCACGCAGACCTTCAATCCAAGACTGCCGGAACTCTGACGTCTTCTGATCCTTCGCCAAAATTGATGCTACAAGGCTAACGGTAGCGGCAAGCGCGCCTGCAATTAGAGTTGCGACTGCTGGCACTAATGGAAAGTCTGGCATGAATTGCTCCAAAGGCTGAATTACCGAACATCAAAACCCATTTGCTGTTAATTTGCCACCACCGGACACGGAGGGAGGCGCATGCCTGGAATTCGATATGAGCCAGCTCCACCAGATACTGATAGGCGACGGCATCGACATGATGCGCACGCTGCTAGATGAAACCGTGCATATGTGCGTGATCAGCCCGCCCGACCACGGTCTGCTGGACTATGGCGTCGAAGGCCAGATCGGCCTCGAGAAAACGCCTGCTGAGTTCATCGCCCGCTTGGTAGACGCGTTTCGAGAAGTGCGCCGGGTGCTCCGCTCTGACGGCACGATCTAGGTGAAAATGGGGGTTATATACGCCTCCATCGCTGGGGGCTGTGCACCTGTTGGGTCAGCAGGCAAGCACGACATGGTTTCTCAGGCTATGCGTGGAGCTTTGCTGCGTGGCAAGCGGCGATTGCCACCGATGGGGCTCAAACAGAAAGACTTGACGGGTACTCCCTGGCGCCTGGCGTTCACCCTCCAGAGTGACGGCTGGTATCTGCGTCAGGACATAATCGGGCACAAGCCAAACCCGATGCCTGAAAGTACCCGAGACAGGTTCACAAAGTCACAGGAATACTTGTTCCTGCTGAGCAAGTCGCCTCGCTATTACTACGACCAGAATGCGGTCACGGAATCTGTAGCACTCAGCTCGATCGTGCGAATGGCTCAGTATCTTGAGCAACAACATGGCAGCAATAGAGTCCCAGGCAAAGCCAATGGGCCGATGAAAGATGAAAGCAGTGCGCAGCAGGCGGGACAGCTTTAAGCGGGAAGACTCGAAGCGGGAACAGGTGATTCCTGGCCAGAAAATAGGTACCCATAGACCTGATCGGATGACAGCGATTACCCATTGGATATGCGAAGCGTAGCGTGTGGACAGTTCCAACGCAGGGATTTAAGGGCGCCCACTTCGCCACCTTCCCGCCCGACCTGATCAGACCCAGCATCCTGGCCGGCGCGCCTCGCGATGGCGTGGCGCGCCGGCCCATTCGGCGGTGCAGGTACCACGTCGCTGGTGTCGATTCAGGAAGGTCGCCGGTCGATCATCTGCGAGTTTAACCCGGAGTATGCGGCTATTGCCCGCGCTCTTATCAACACAGCCTGGCTGGATGGCGCGTCGCAAATGGATGTGTTTCGGGACTGCGCTCAGCCTGACGTCATATTCGCCACGATCTGAACCAACACCATAAATGCTGCTGATATGGCAGCGGCGCTGTTCCATTTCGCCTGAGCTCTGACGGTAGGCACAAGGTCCGCACCGTTGGCGATTATGTGACCGTGATACATACCGTCGGATACCTCTCTGAATTCCGGTGGGGGCTTTACCCTTACAAAGGCAGCGCAAACCCAACAGAAAGCGGAAAATAGTCCGGTGCCCAGTGATACGAAATTCAAAGCGTCCTTTAGATCCACGGTTCCAATACCGACCTCATGTCGGGCAGCCACCAATACCCCACTTTAACGACTCACGCCAGCCCGACAGCGTTGACGACTCGCTGTACTGATGAGGACGGGTAGCGCGAAGAGATCGCGCAAGAGTTCAAGTCAGTGCTTGAGGCGAAGGTGGGCAATGATGCTCAGTTGGCACTGGGCAGTTTCTCAGCCTGGTGCATGAAGTTCCACGCCACGAAATCATAGTGTCGAAATTCGTGGCGTTGGAGTTTCACCGCAAGAGCATGCTGATGATTCAGCAGGATTCGGGCGATTAGGTCTTCTTTCAGATCGTACTTGAAGCGTAACGCTTACAGCCTAGTCAGATCAAAGCCGGAGTTGCGAGCGCATTCCATGATTTTCTCAAGATATGTGCGAACATTTACATTTTTCTCATAAATGATTTGAGAGTAGTCTTCCGCAGATATGTGGTCGGTGTAACCGATGTAGTTCTCTCCTGGCTCTTTCAATTCAGTGTCGTGAATGTGATCTCGCCCAACGTACATTGCACAGATGAGCTGCGCCTGTACCTTGCTCGAGTAAAGCGATAAGAGATTTTGCGCATCAGGTGCGCTGACCTTACCAGCTGTGATGAAAGTATCGATCGCGTCGTACACGGTAGTCGTCATGACTAAATTTCCCTCTGAAAAGGCCTAGCAGAATGCCCATGGCCAAAACTAATAATCCATTTAACTTAACGCAGCGCCCGTAATACCCCATTCCAACCCAAATTGCCACCACTAGACACGGAGGGCGGCGCATGCATGGAGAAACACCATTGCCGAGGCGCAGGTAGGCCTGCTCTGGCACGCGCTAGGCCTACGACCTGATTGTCGCGACAGCCGAACCGTATATCGAAACCGTTTCCTTGCCGGCCCAGGCCACGACGACATGACGGATTTGGAGGCTCTGGTGACCCTGGGGCTGATGGGAAGTCGAAAGCCACCAGCGTTTTGCGATCAGAACGAAATTCTCTATTTCGCGACCGAAGAAGGCGAACGATTCGCCACTGCCCAAATGCCACCTGCACCTAAGCGCACGAATTTTGACGCCTACCTGAATGAGAGCGAGTGCTACGACAGCTTTGCCCACTTCTTGGGCATCAAGATGCCTCGGTATCAAAAGCACGAATATCGCATGGTTCGCTACAGGCCCAACATAAACCGCTTTCATAGCGCCGACTACTTGCTGCTTTGCGAACCAGCTGAAATAGCCGGTGAGTGGTGCTTGGACAAGAAGGAAGCGAAGACCAGTACAGAGCCGCACTTAAAGCGGCCCCTCGCAGAACCCGACGAGAGTACGACGAAGGTTTTTGACTGCCCACCCTCACCTATTGCGCTGAACGCCTCGGCAGGCGGGCGGCTGCCGAAAAGGCAACGGAATCAATCATTACGATGCTTTTCGCAGCTATAGCACTCTTGAGCGGCAAAACTCTCAAAAGCGCTGGTGATGGAATCGGTTGCATCCTTCTGATCATCAAATATCTGATACTCGCCGCGCTTATAGTGAAACGCCACGTGTTTGAAAGCCTCGTTGAGCCCTGTTTCTTGATCTAGATACGTTCCGGGGTGGGCCCGACACTCTTTCAAAGCGTTGGCTTTAAGTAGGATAGATAGTGCGATCCCGTGCTTTTCCTCTTCCCGTTCCATTTCCCGCTTCGCCTGTCACATTGCCAAGACCTCACGCCGATTGATTGAAGAACCAACATCTCATGTCGGCATGATTTGTCAATTCACATTTTTCCAAGCACGCCACACCGGCGAGGATGAACCATGAAAACCTACCGGCACACGTTCACGGCCGTCTGCCCCTCGGACGGTGACACGATCATCTACAAGCTGGAGATACGCACGCACCTCAAGACAGCGACGGCGCTCATCAAGTCTGGGTATCACGAACGCATTGCTGACGATTTGTCGGAGCGCTTCGGCGGTGACCAGACGATGATCGTCACGCACCAAGGCGTCGAGATTGAAACAGTGAGGCTAAGCAGATGATCCACTACCACGGCACCCCAGTCGACGGCACCCGCCAGGACGGCGCCAGATTCCTTGCCGGTCGGCACGCGCTGGTGCCCTTCCCTCGCCAGGATGACATGGGCATCGTCGCCGAGGTTTGTCAGTCGTTCGTGTTCGACAATGGCGCGTTCTAGATCTGGAACAAGCGCGGCACGCTTGACGTGGAGGGTTACACCCGCTGGGTGGAGGACTGGCACCGGCACCCGGGTTTCGACTGGGCATTGATCCCCGACGTTATCGACGGCGATGAGAAGGCAAACGACGTGCTACTGGCGGCGTGGCCCAGCGGTTTGCGCGGCGTACCGGTTTGGCATCTGCATGAGTCGATCGAGCGCCTGCATCGGCTTGCCAGCGAATGGCCAACGGTGGCCTTTGGCAGTTCCGGCCAATGGGAGTCACCAAGCACATCTGCATTGTGGAAGCGGATGGCTGCCGCGATGGACGCGATCTGCGACGAGCAAGGCCGCCCCATGTGTCGACTCCACGGCTGAGGATGCTGGACCCCGCCATCTTCCAGCACCTTCCGTTCACCTCAGCCGACTCGACAAACGCTGCTGTCAACGGCGGCAGCATCAGCCGATTCGGTATGTACGCACCACCTACAGCAGGGCAGCGCGCCTGCGTTATCGGCGACCGGATTGAAGCACACAACAGTTCGCCTATCTGGCAGCGAGAAAAGCAGAGCGAGATGGCTATCTAATTCAAGCACGACTGATCAGCAGGGAACCAATTCTTCCGGTCAGGCGCTTGTGTCTGCACCTCAAGCGACCATTTATCGCCGCACTCTTTGCACTCATAGCTGGTGACAAGGTTTGATCCTTTTTCATCTGTTCCGTAGTTCAGAAATTTGTCCGAACTTCCTGTGTCTTCAACTTCAGTCATTGCAGCTGAGCAGCAGTTACCAATTCCCATCGTTTCTATCTCCTTGCTCCGGCGATCTGCCGGGGTGAACACCAATACCCCACTTCAACGACTCACGCCACCCCGGCGAGGATGAACTATGTCCGCTCACCAGAAGAAACACCCCTTCGATTTCAAAACCCAATATGGCCTTGGCTTCAATCCGCAAGACGATGAGATCGTTGTGGACTTCTTCTGCGGCGGCGCCGGTACCGGGCTGGAAATGGGCCTTGGGCGCACCGTCAGCGTGGCCAAGAATCACAGCCCGGCAGCGATCAGCATGCACACCGTGAATCACCCGGGTGCGAAGCACTTCACGACTGATGTATTCGACGGCGATCCGGATACGGAATGCGGCGGCAAGGCCGTGGGCTGGTTCCACATGAGCCCGGATTGCACCCATCACAGCCAGGCCGCTGGCGGGCAGCCGCGCAAGCGCGAGATCCGCAACCTGTCTTGGATCGGCTTGAAGTGGGCAGGCAAAAAGCGGCCTCGCGTGATCAGCCTAGAGAACGTAAAGCAAATCCTGCAATGGGGGCCGCTGGTGGCAAAGCGTTGCAAGTCGAACGGGCGGGTCGTGAAGCTGGGCGGCGGCATTGCTGCACCTGGTGAGGTTGTGCCGGTCGATCAGCAGTTTCTGGTGCCAGACTTTGCCCGGCGCGGCCAGACGTGGGCGGTGTTCGTGGCCGAGCTGGAGCGCCTGGGCTATGCCGTCGAGTGGCGTGTGATCCGAGCGTGCGACTTCGGCGCGCCAACCAGCCGGGAACGCCTGTTCATGATTGCCCGCTGCGACGTACAGCCGATCGTGTGGCCAGAGCCGACCCACGCCAAGCGTCCCGCCAAAGGCCAGAAGCCTTGGAGGACAGCCGCCGAGTGCATCGACTTCACCGACCTGGGCAAAAGCATATTTGGCCGCAAGAAAGACCTGGCGCCAGCCACATTGCGCCGGTGCGCCAAGGGCATGAAGAAGTTCGTCATCGACAACCCGAACCCGTTCATCGTCCCGATTGCAAACTGGTCAGGCGAGACGGTGCAATCGGCCTTCGAACCGCTGCGCACGGTGACGTCATATCCAAAATGCGGCGCTTTCTCGGTCGTCAGCCCAGTCATTGCGCCAGCGACCCACCAAGGCAGCGATCGCATCAACGATCCACTTGAGCCACTGCCAACGGTGACGTGCGCGAACCGCGGCGAACTGACGCTTATCAGCCCTACCCTGATCCAGTCTGGCTACGGAGAGGGCGAAGGCCAACAGCCTCGCGTGCCGGGGATCGATCAGCCATTAGGTACGGTCGTTGCCGATGGCGTTAAACACGCGCTTACAAGTTCGATTCTGGTGGGTGCTGGCGGGCCAGTTTATGCAGGCAAGCCAGTAGCAGCAGATCAGCCGGTGGGCACGTTGATGACTCAGAACCACCGGGCACTGGCGTCAGCATGCATCGTCCAGGCAGGTCACGGCGAAGGAACCGGCGCAACGAAACGCCGCTCCCATGGCGTGAACGACATTCTTGGACCGGTCGGCACGGTTACAGCGAGCGGTGGCGGTCAGTCAATCGCTTGGGCGCACTTGGTGAAGTTTCGGTTTGATGATGCGGGCAAAGCGCTTGATGAGCCTCTGCCAACTATTACCAGCGGCGGCAACTACCAGCGGCCTGCAGGTGCAGCCCACGCGATGGGAGTGTCTACGGTGTTCATGGCTCAGATGAACGGTGGCTTCAACACGACGCACGCCAAGGGCGTCGACGAGCCAATGACGACGGTCACCTACACCGGAAACCAGCAGCAACTGGTGGCCGCAAGCCTGGTGCACCTTCACGGCAACTGTGACGCGCGGGACACCGCCGAACCTCTGCACACGATCAGCGCAGGCGGCCAGCACCACGGACTGGTCAGCGCGTTCATGGAAAGGCAGTTCGGTGCCAGTGTCGGTCAGCCTCTGGATGAGCCAGCGCCTGCCGTGACGGCGGGTGAGCTCTGTCTTATCGCTCAGGCTCTCCCCAGAGCATGAGGAAGGTGCACTGCGCGTCGCCGCATTCCTGATCAGCTATTACGGCACCGAGAACGTGAGCGGTGCGGGTGAGCCAGCACCAACCATCACCACCAAGGATCGCTTGGCGCTAGTCACCGTCATGGTCAAGGGCACGCCCTACGTGATCGTCGACATCTGCCTGCGGATGCTCAACCCGTCCGAGCTTTACAAGGCTCAGGGCTTCCCCGCCGACTACGTCATAACACACGGCGCCGACGGTAAGCCATTCACCAAGACCCAACAGGTTCACATGTGCGGCAACAGCGTGAGCCCGCCGCCTATGGCAGCGCTCGCTCGAGCGAACGACCCGTAGCGCACATCAACTCAACATCAGGTGGCAGCATGATCAATCTCTTCTGGCGACTGCTCGCCGAGCTACTCGCGCGCCACGCAATGGCTTGCTGGCCAGCGGTGCTGATCAGGTGCGTGGCTTGACAGTGCTGTAAAGAGAGCAGCAGTGAACATCCGGCGCCCGGCTTTTATAAAATTACGCCGCTTGTCGCCCCCTACTGCGGGAACGGCAGTAGGAGGCCGATACAGATGCATCACCCTTCTGGTTCGGATAGGGAAAACAAGGAAGGCTACACTACGATGAATCTCTTACGCGGCACTATGTTATCAACACGGCTAATTTCTGCGTTTGTAGTATGCGCAGTTGTCACACTAGGTGTCGGTTTTATCGGATATACGGGAATTACCGGCCTCAAAAACAGCGTAGATGGAATCGTAAACAACAACCTTATATCTGTATACAGCACGAGTAACGCCCGTTCAAATGCTATAGCACATTACCGTGACTTACACCGCGCATTGCTGTTCAAATTCGCGAAAGCAGATCAAGCCAAATATGAAGATGTTATAAGGTCCTTAGCAGACAACCAGCAAGAGGTGGAGCAACTTTTCAAAATATATCGGCAAACTCCTTTGCAAGACGATGAACGCATTGCAGGTGACCAGTTTGAAAAATCGTGGCCAGCTTATATAAACGCATCCTCTAAAGTAATCGAATTAGCGGCGAAAGGTGACCTTGAAAGTGCGACCAGGCTATTCGAGCAAGAAGTGGATCCTGAATACAAAAAAGCAAACGATGACCTAAAGATAATAGTAGCTTCTAATAAGCGCCAGAGCGACGAAGCCGCAGTAGAAGCCGTGAAAACCTCAAACACCGCCTATTGGTCATTAGCCGTAGGTGTTGTGATCGCATTCATTGCCGCGATTATTCTGGGTTTATTGGTAACACGCTCGATCACTCGGCCGCTTCTTGGGGCACTGCGGACCGCAAAACAAGTGGCCGACGGCGACCTTTCTCAAAAAATTGATGTAAGTGGGAACGACGAGATTAGCACACTGCAATCAGCACTGGGCATAATGCAAATTAACCTAAGAGATACTATTCAGGAGATCGCTAATGCGGCTGATCAACTAGCATCTGCGTCCGAAGAGCTGAACGCAGTTACGGAGGAAAGCGCCAAAGCACTGATACGTCAGAACGATGAAATTCAGCAAGCCGCTACGGCGGTTAATGAGATGACAGCCGCGGTAGAAGAGGTAGCTCGTAACGCGTCTGGAGCCTCTGAGTCCTCTGAAGAAACCAGCCGTAGTGCTATTCAAGGACGTGACCAAGTAAAAAACGCAGTTGGATCGGTTAATACAATGGCAGAGCAGATTTCTCAATCGACTGAAAAAGTCACGGTACTCGCGACGAGAGTCAACGAGATAACCGGAGTTCTCGCGGTCATTCAGTCAATCGCCCAGCAAACCAACCTCTTGGCCTTGAATGCCGCAATCGAGGCTGCCAGGGCTGGCGAGCAGGGTCGCGGCTTTGCCGTAGTCGCCGATGAAGTACGTGCCCTTGCGCATCGAACGCAAGCATCAACTACAGACATCGAGTCTATGATGAGCCAGATCCGTGCCGGTGCGGATGAAGCAGTGATCGCCATGAATAACAGTAGGAGCCTTGCAGGAGAAACCCGTGACCAAGCGATTGAGGCAGGCCACGCGCTAGACAGAATAACCGAAGGTGTTTCAACGATTAACGAGAAAAATCTCGTAATCGCAAGTGCTGCCGAAGAGCAAGCTCACGTAGCTCGTGAGGTGGATCGAAACTTGGTCAACATTCAAGATATCTCTACTCAGACCGCAACTGGCGCACACCAGACCAATGCTTCAAGTGCCGAGCTCTCCCGACTGGCTGCCTCATTTGGATTGCTGGTTAATAAGTTTAAACTCTGAATAATAACTGATCAGAGTGCGCACATGTTATACGCACCTGATGATAGTCTATCCATGTGCATAGTCGCTATCCATGCGTCTCTGCTAATAAGTCAAAAATAGGTTCCGGCCTAAGTAGCTGGAACCTAACTCAGAGAACAGTGTGCGCCCTTACACTTCTATAAGCTAAACGCACTAGGCTTCAAAAACCTTAAACGCGTCAACAGAGAAATATTACAACCTTGAATTAAATGAGGTGGGGGTATGACATCATCCGATTTGAGATCGCAGCGAACTGGACTGATGAACCCGTGCCAAGCTAGATAGGCCTTCTGATGCCGAGAATTAGCCTCCTCCCAATGGTACGAGAGGCTTGGCAGGCTGACGCTCAGGTGAATGCGATCGCGCCGCGAGAGCTGAGCCATGGTGAAACGATTCAGTACCCGGCGGATGGAGCCTCGAGGCAAAACGGATGCTCGATGATCACGCCAGGGAAAACTCGGCCATCCATTCACATGCCGCGCTGGGTCAGCCGCATACTGCTGGAGATCAATGATGTGCGGGTTGAGCGTCTGCAGGACATCAGCGAAGGGCAGGCAGAGGGCGTCAACTTCCTGCGTTCAGCACCAGACCTCGATGAGACGCTGACCGCTGCGCAGCTCTTCGATTGCCTTTGGTCGTCCATCAACAGTGCCGATTCATGGAACGCCAACCCATGGGTCTGGGTAGTTGAGTTCAAGCCGGTGACGCGATGACAGGCTGCCAAGCATTAGAACAAGCCTGCGTCAACGACGTCAGCCTATGCTAAGCAACCGCGCTGGCGGTTTCTCATCAGCTTTCCGGTAGAGATATTGACGCCATTCCCGAAAGGCGCTTTGCTGACGCGAGCATGCATCCCTCCACTGCTCACCACCCACCTGCCCCACATGCAGGGCCATCATTATTTCAGTGGCCTTGTCGAGCTCGCCCACTAAATCATGTGCATTGGTTGTATCGAAATAATTGGTGTTCATAAAGATCCATTTTAATTATTGGCTATCAATCGACTAGCCATCTCCTTGATCGTGCTCGGGCTCTGACGAGCGGTAGAAATACAAAATCCAGCTCGAAACGTTAAGCATGTCCACTCTCCCAGTAAAACATTTACAGCCTGCCGGTGACCGGCAGGCGGAGACCTGTCATGCCTGAAAGAATCCCCTGCGTCGAGTACGACGCCGCAGCCATTCGTTGCAATAGCGGTTTCCCGGTCCTGCACTCTATTTGCCATGGTGGTCCTGTAGGCTGCCATTTCTGCGGCGTGCCAGGAACCATGCCCATGTGTCTGCGTGAAGACCTTCCGCCTCACCTGATGCAGAAAGACGGTATGCCGCTCGGCTGGCCTGACAAATCACACCGCCCTACATGTTCGTAAAGATCAGCTCTCCCCTGTCTGTAATTGCCATGCCGTACTTGAGTCTGCCCAGGTACTGCTCGTGCATGGCGTAGACCCGGTCATTGATGATTCTGAAAATCATCGTTGTGTCCGACCAGATATTACCGTGGATGGCCCCCCTTCCAGAGACCTGCCTACCTTTAGGTCAATCATGAGCGTGACTAATGATTTATTGAAATCAATTCGTTTTTGTTCATGTAGGCAACCGGCCTAAAATCCCTACAGCTCTTCACCCTCAACAGAATAATGGTCGCTGATTGAAGAGACAGACACCGGTCAAAGCTGAAGGGGCAAGAAGCCTGCTCGGGCGTTGCCTCGTAAGGAAGGATGCCAAGCCAAGATGAAAAAAGAATTCACATTTTCTGTCAAGTTCACTCGTTTTGATGAGAATTATTCACCCTCAGACACGACACGAGTCACGACGAATTTTGCGAACCTGGCCAGGGGGGAAAGTCGCCAGGAGAATGTGCGTAATACGTTGACGATGATCGACAATCGCTTCAATGCGTTGGTGCACTGGGACAACCCCAAAGGAGATCGTTATACGGTGGAGCTGAATATTGTCTCTGCGGAAATGCATATCGATACTGAAGGCAATCACCCTGCTATTCCATTAATTGAGATTTTAAAAACCACGATCATTGATCGAAAAACCGATAAGCGCATTAATGGAATGGCAGGAAATAATTTTTCCTCTTATGTGCGAGACTATGATTTCAGTGTGCGATTGCTGCAGCACAATAAGAGTCAGTCCGGGCTCAGCACGCCAGAAAACTTCGGAGACTTGCACGGAAAACTCTACAAATGCTTCGTCAATTCAAGTAGCTACAAAGCCCATTTCGACAAGCCACCTGTTATCTGCCTGAGTGTATCGAGCGCCAGGACCTACCACCGGACCGGGAATCAGCATCCTGTATTAGGGTTCGAGTACCAGCAGGACGAATACTCGTTGACGGATGAGTATTTCAGGAAGATGGGATTAAAGGTTCGCTATTTCATGCCCCCGAACAGCGTTGCGCCTTTGGCTTTCTATTTTTCAAACGACTTGCTTGGTGACTACACCCCTCTGGAGCTTATTAGCACCATCAGCACGATGGACACTTTTCAGAAAATTTATCGACCTGAGATCTATAACGCGAACTCAACGGCAGGAAAACTCTACCAGCCCAGCTTGCAAAATCAAGATTACTCACTGACCCGCATTGTGTATGACCGCGAGGAACGCAGTCAGCTGGCTATCGAGCAAGGAAAGTTCGCTGAAGAGCACTTTATCAAACCTTACCAGACCGTTCTGGATCAGTGGTCCGCTAGCGACGCCCTTTGATCATCTAAACCAAGGCTATTTTTATGAAAAAGCTGTTGCCTACCTCTACCGCTGGCAGTTTGCCTAAACCTTCGTGGCTTGCACAACCTGAGACGCTCTGGTCACCTTGGAAATTGCAAGGCGAAGCACTGGTTGAAGGCAAGCAGGATGCGTTACGTTTGTCGCTGCAAGAACAACAACTGGCCAATATTGATATCGTCAGCGACGGTGAACAAACGCGCCAGCATTTTGTAACTACATTTATTGAGCATCTCGACGGCGTCGATTTTGAACAGCGCGAGACCGTTAGAATTCGTGACCGCTACGATGCGAGCGTGCCAACGGTCGTGGGCGCTGTCGCTCGCCGAGCGCCGGTTTTTGTTGAAGACGCAAAATTTCTACGCCAGCAAACCAGGCAGCCTATCAAGTGGGCCTTGCCCGGGCCAATGACGATGATTGACACCCTCTACGATGCTCATTACAGAAATCGTGAAAAACTGGCTTGGGAGTTTGCCAAAATTCTCAACCAGGAGGCCAAAGAACTTGAGGCTGCCGGGGTTGATATCATTCAGTTTGATGAGCCTGCATTCAACGTGTTTTTTGATGAGGTGAACGACTGGGGCGTCGCCACCTTGGAAAGGGCAGTTGAAGGGCTTAAATGTGAAACGGCCGTGCATATTTGCTATGGCTACGGCATCAAGGCGAATACCGACTGGAAAAAAACGCTGGGTTCGGAATGGCGGCAGTACGAAGAGGCCTTTCCCAGACTGCAAAATTCCAGCATCGACATCATCTCATTGGAATGTCACAACTCGCGCGTCCCTATGGATCTGCTGGAACTCATCCGAGGCAAGAAAGTGATGGTAGGGGCCATTGATGTGGCAAGCCATACCATTGAAACGCCTGAGGAAGTCGCCAACACGCTGAGGAGAGCGCTTCAATTCGTCGATGCCGACAAACTCTATCCGTGCACCAACTGCGGAATGGCCCCCCTCCCTCGTCATGTCGCCAGCGGCAAGCTGCGCGCGTTAAGTGCGGGGGCAGACATCGTTCGCAAAGAACTCTTGAGCCAGTGATCGGCTACGTACGCAAGTCAGTAGGCGATACTCAGGCCTGGCTTGCACAAAAAAGCCCGGCGCTGAAGCCGGGCTTTCTGATCATCTATTCCTTATGCAGAACAAGCATGGGCAACGCTTCGCTGGACGCTTGCACCCTGCCCTTCACATCTACCGCCTCATTTTCCAGACACGGGCACATCAAAATCGACATCAAACGCCTGATAAAACGCTTTATCGGTTTCGGCGACGATCCAGGCAAGAAGAATGACATGATGTCCGTGTTTATCGCTGGGTAATGTTGCTTTTGTAATCTCTGCGGGCTGAAGCTCATCCCGGTGTTTATCAAAAGGACTCAACGGCGAGATATCGCTCCACATCAATCCGTCTTGACCGTCCGCTTTGAAGTGGTTATCACTGACGTAGTTCTTTCCCTGGAAGGCTTCCCGCGTAATGGGTTTGCTTTCATCCCAGCCGTCTTTGGTAATAAACCACCGGTAGCCGCGTGTGACATGTACGGCATGGTACGCCCATCTAACTTCAAACTCGTCTCCACCCGCAACGCTCAACCGAGGCCACTTTTCAGCCGCACCATGACCTTTTTGCGTTATTTCCTCAATGATCCCGACATCCGTCAGGTTCAAGCATTTACGCCGATCATCTTGCCCCCCGCTCAGTATGAGTCCGTCTGGTGGCGGGTTGGCAAGCGGCGGCGCTGACGCAGGCGGATCGAGATTAATAGGCTCATCGACGCCAGGGAAGTCGTGCGCAAGACCAAATGTCTCGTCTGGAAAGTTTTTGCCTCCTTCCATAGCGACCACCTCCCACTCCAGCAACAGCCCTTTGGATATGGCATAAGAACCACGGGATTCGGGACTGGTTACCATACCGTGTCTGGGTTGTGCGCTAGCAGATTCATTCATGTCCATATCCTCAATTATTGAATCAGGCATGCCTTGCCTGTTGCACAATTGAAGACCTGCTTTCACGGACGGGATAGCTAGCAGTTCAGCCAGTAGATTTTTCGATAAATGTCTGAAACAGAGGAGCCTGTCTGGCCGCGCCAGCCCCCTCTCCACTCCATGCTCGACAGCAACTTTTCAGCGCATCACGTTAATGCGAAAGACATTCTGCTCGGGGTCCAGCAGCACGGCCTGATACCAGTTGTAATAGGTCAAGTACGGTTCCTTGACCAGTGTTGCGCCCTGCGCCACCGCCAGCGGCACCAGTCGGTCCACCTCGGCCTGGTCGGACACGTCGATGTTGAGCAAGAACCTGCCCCCCGTGCTGCCTGCAAACGCCTCCAGGCCAAGCAGCTCGTACGCATCCAGTGCGTTGAAACCAATACAGGACTTGCCGGTGTCCAGTCCGCGAAAGATCGGTGACCTGATGGCCTCGATTTCGCGAAAGCCGAACAGGTTCGAGTAGAAGGTGCTCAGGCGGACGATGTCCTGCGCGAACACGTTGACGTATGAAAGTGTGCTCATGTCAGGCCACCTTGCTGCCGCCAAAAGTGGTCTGCTTGACGAACTTGGACAGCAAATGATCGCCTGATGTAACCGGCGCATGCCGAGGCTTGGCGCCAGGCTGCAGGCAACCTGGCAGGCATTGAATCAACGTGTCGTAGTTCGGTTGGTGGAAGAACACCAGAGACTGTCGGCGGTTGTCCTGCTCGCTGGTCATCGGCGGGTTGACCACTCGATGCAGTGTGGAAATCCACTGGTCGTTGGTCCACTGCATCATCAGGTCGCCAATGTTGACCACAAAACCATTCTCGACATACGGCACATCGACCCACTCGCCCTGACGATTACGTACTTGCAAGCCGCCCAGCGCGTTATCAGGGCGAACTATAGTCAGACTGCCGTAGTCGGTATGCGCACTGGCGCGTAACTGGCCAGCCTCGACTTCAGTCTTGATATCCGGATAACTCAGGCTGCGGAACATACTGATATGCCGGTCGATCTTGTCATCGAAAAAACACTCATCCAGTTCCAATGCCAGGGCAAACAGGCGCATCAACGATTGAGCCAATTCGCTCATGGCATCGAAATAGGCCTGGTAAGCCTCCTTGAATCCGGGCAGCAGGTCTTGCGCAGGCCAGACATTCGGTGCGAAGTGCGACCCGGCCTGGGCATTGTGATAATAATCTTCATCCGGCACATCGCTCGGCCCGATGGAGAAAGACTCCTTGAGATCCCCCGGCGCACTTTCCTCCAGAGAATAGGAAAGGCTCTCCTCGGCCACCGCGCTGTAACCACGCACCATTTCCGGGCTGGGCCGATCAACCTTGCGCTTTTCCGCCAGCGGCAAATCAAAAAATTGCCGGGTCAAACACGAGACCCTTTCGATAAGTTCTCCGGGAATCTGGTGCTCGGTGATGACCAGAAACCCGATATCCCGACACGCCTGATTGACTGCCCTGGCTACGGCAGCCTTGCCGTCCGGGTCTTCTGAAAAATAGGGAGCCAGGTTGATAATGGGCACATAGTGCAGAGTCATACGGCTGTTTCCTCTCGCTGAAACGCTGCTGGAAAGGCTCACCGACAAGGGTGAAGGTCAGCGAGGCAGGAGCAGAAAGCATGCCACTGGAAGAATTCATCGTTCATACAAGCAGTTAGCTGTTTCGACGGTTAAAGCCGGATCAAACGGTCTGAAACAGAACGCATGGTTTGAATGCACAGGTATGACAAAACGGGCCAGGATTGCGCACATTCGCCCCGCTTTTTTCAGGTGCTTGCAATACGCTGGATGATATCGGCGGTCGTCGTTACTTCACCGAACTCATAGGCAATCGTCGTCAGGGATATTCGCTGAACTTCTTCAGCTGAAACAGCGCCGAACCCGACGTCCGGGTAGTCCATCGCAGCATTGGCGTCGCTCAGCGCGATGACTTTGTACTCACGGTGCACGCCGTCTCTGATCGTGGTTTCACAACACACATTGGTGACCGTACCGCAGACGATGATGGTGTCGACATCCCGCGCACGCAGCACAGTGTCCAGGTCCGTGTTATGAAAGCCGCTGTAAAACAGCTTGTCGACAATCACATCACCGGGCCGAGGCGCGAGCGCTTCGATGACCTCAACGTCCGGATCATGCCGTGCCAGTATCTGGTCCACATTCGGATAAAGATCACGCATGCGCCCGGTATCAGAACCATCGCCGCGCACGATATGGCGAAGATAAACCACCATCACCCGAGCAGCCCGTGCGGCTTGCAGCAGCGTCTGGATGGGCTGGACGATGTCCGCAGTACTTTTTACGTACAACGCCCCGCTGGGCTCACAAAATACCTTTTGCATGTCTACAACGATGACCGCCGTTCTGCGCGGATCGATCGGCCACCGGACAAGGGGTTTGCTCATGGGACTTACCTCGATTGAGCCTGACAGGCTGGGTAGCCATGCCAAGCAATAATCGTGCTGTCTGTCTCCAGAGCATCTGCAGGGAAGAACTGTGCACCGTTCACGCGACAGTGCAGAGCATGTGCCTCATGCGCCTGAACTGCCGTCCTAAACGCATTGAAAATACAGGGAACGTTGTTATGAAGCCGAGTTTCGTAGAGCAAAAACAGTCAGGCAGGTTTCATCGGAAAACCCATGGCATGCTACTGCTGGCACTTGCCTTGACCGGATGCGGAACAATCAACACCACGTTTAGACCCGATTCCGTCGCAGGTGAAAAGCTTACTGACTGGAAATCAAATTGCTCCTCCATTCCGCGCGTTTACAGCGGGGTCATGCTCGACTTCTGTGAACTGAACGCCGAGCCCAAACAGAGTAGCGCTTATCAGAAGACCAATGCGCCTGAGTGGGTTTTGCTGGACATGGGCTTATCAGGCATCGTAGATACGTTGCTCCTGCCCTACACGATTTATCAGCAAAACCAATACGGCTATATCAACGCAAGCCGCTTTAAATAGCGGCTGAGCCAGGTTTTGGAACCCCTCGCGTTCCGATCCCCGGCAATAGCAAAGTACACGGGTACCCCACTCGTCCGTTGCGTAAAGCATCAACGAAAGCTCAGGAAAGCTTGAAGGCCTTCAGCGCCTGCTTGGCATTCGCGATCAGGTCAGGCGTCATTGGCTTGCCCTGCCTGTCCAGAAGTACCGGGGTGCATGCGCATCGACAGCGCACGCGGTTATCCCCCTCTGCCCACCAATCGAGCATCTGCTGCCCCGTGAACAACTCGCCATGTCGTTCGATATGCTGCTCCCGACTGGTGGGCGTCAGGGCGGACAGGTGCATGAATTTCACCTGCATCCCGAGGCGCTCTGAATCAGCGATGTCGTTCTGCAACTTGCGAATCCGCATTTCATGAAGTTCAGAATCAGAAATTCTACCGACCAAGGCTGAGCCCTCGTTAAGACACACATAAAATTAATAGACCACTCCAGCAACTCGCGCCAGCTTTCAATCGCCTATCAAGCCAGTTCCAGCGGATAACGATCGCACGGCAGGAGTAATACCCGAGCGAATTACCCTTGCTATGGCCACGGGCAGAATGCGAACAAAGAGCCTGCAGCCCCGTTCAGGCTTCGCATAGCCTTCAAAATGAGCAAGCCCGCTTTTCACGTCCGTGTGGTCGTGCCAGACTTCTCGCCGTTCACGATAAGGAGCGAGATCCTTTGAAAGCACTTATTCTAGTCGGAGCTCTGTTGCTGAGCGGGCCGGTGTCCGCGGCTCAACTGGACCTGCAGTTGGGGCAGAACAGTCGCACCTGGCAAACGGAAGATTTGCTTACCCATCCTCAACTGCAAGTCATTACCGTTAAAAATGATGTTGCTTACAAGAAGGACATGGTCTATCGCGCCGTGCCTCTGACTGCGCTGCTGACAGGAGTCAAGCCCGGCGACCACCTGCAGGCAGTCGCTCTGGACGGGTTTGCCGCAGAGCTGGCCGCTGCACCCTTACTCAACGATAAAGGCGCACGGGCCTGGCTGGCGATTGAAGACCCTGCCCATCCGTGGCCCCCTTTGGCCGCTGACAAGCCCAGTGCAGGGCCTTTCTACCTGGTATGGACGGACCCTCAGGCTGGAAATATCAGCCCGGAGCAATGGCCATTTGAAGTGGCCAGCATCAAGCGTATGACTCCCGTTGCCGAGCGCTTCCCTGCTCTGTTGCCGGATCCTGCGCTCAAGATTGATGATCCGGTCAATCAAGGGTTCGCGCTATTTCAGAAAAACTGTCTGGCTTGTCATCGTTTGAACGGCGCGGGGGACGCACAGTTTGGGCCTGATCTGAATATTCCCTACAACCCGACCGAGTATCTGGGAATGGACTTCCTCAAGCTCTACATTCGCAACCCTCAGGATTTGCGTCAGTGGCCGCAGGCGAAGATGCCGGCGTTTTCGGAAGCGGTTTTGCCGGATGCAGACTTGCAGATGCTGATGGCCTATCTGCAACATATGGCTGGACGCAAGATAAAGCCTTGATACCGGCGGGCCACTTCAGCCAGGAGATAACGAAGTGCGTGCAGCGCAGGGTCAGGGCCGTTGCGCAGCCTTCAACATGAGGAGATTTCGGAACTCCTCACTTTTCAGCGCCCAATAAAAAACCCCGCAGACGTTAATCTGCGGGGCTTTGAATAGTGGAGGCCGAGGTCGGAATCGAACCGGCGTAGGCGGATTTGCAATCCGCTGCATAACCATTTTGCTACTCGGCCTCAAACGAAAGATGCTTCACTTGAACATCAAACGTATTTTGATTTCGCGGGAAACCTGTATTTCTTTGGCTTCCAACCCATTGAATCTAAAGGGTTTTTTTCAATTCCTCGCTCAGGAATGGACGCAATTCTGTACTGGTTCGCATGCCATGTCAAGAACGAGGAGAAAATAATTCGCCTACGCTGTACCCGTGCAATCGTTACTGCGCCTGACGTTCCAGGGACGTATACGGTTTGAAGAACCCGCTGCCCATCCATTGCGGTGTTTTTTCCGTAGTCAGCGGCTGGGCGCGCTGGTAGCTGTTTGCGTTTTTCGCGTAGCCCTTGTGGTCGTACTCGGCCATGAACGGGTACGGGAAGACCTTGCGGGTGCGTCCGCGATTGCCCACGTTTTCCTTGACCATGGACGCCGGCAGTGACTGTGCAAGCGGTCTCTGCCTGTTGCCGGCCTTGTCGGGGCCTGCCTGCCTGACAACGATGGCATCCGGGGCCCGGCTTTTTTCGACCCAGGCCATGACCGGTGTCAGCAGATCGACCAGGCTTGGCCCTTCCCCGCCGCCGCAGTGATAGACGCCGGGCAGCATGTACAGCCTCGAGAACGCCTCGGTGCGGGTCTTGCCCATCTCGGCTTCAAGCGCCTCGTGATACGCCAGGGTGTTGAGCGGTGAGACGTTCGGGTCAGCCCAGCCGTGCCAGAGGATCAGCTTGCCGCCGCGGCTGGCGAATGGCGAAAGATCGGGGTTGGTAGCGTCGTACAGCGCATGCAGCGGGCGCAGTTGGTCAAAGGTTTTTTTGTCGAAGTCCAGCGCGTTCAAATCGAAACTTGCAGGCGGGTTCTTCTCGAACACGACATTGCGAATGGCCTCCAGCGCCGCCTTTTCGCTGTACACCGTCTGATCGGCGCTGACCGGCACGAACACGCCAGCCCAGGCCAGTTCCGAGCCCGGCTGCGGGCCGCCCAGGGTCAGCCGCTCGCCACTGGCGGCGTCTTTCGGGCCTTCGTAAAAGCGTCTGACCGTGGCCACCTCCTCTGCGCTCAGGCACGTGGCGGGGTCAGCAGATGCCTTGCATTGCAACGCCGCGGGGTCGAAGTGGCAGATACGCGGATCCGCTATGAGGCCATCGATCTGCCCGTCCAGCAGATCGCATTGGTCGAGTACAGCCTTGTGCAGCAACGGCAATCGTGAAGCGAGCAGAATCGGCTTGCCGTCCGCGCCGCGGTTGGAGCGCGCCATCCAGCCGTGATACAGGGTTTTCTGCACTTGAAAGTTGAGCGCCGGGGCTCCGGCAATGATGCCGTCGAAATCGTCCGGGTAACGCTGTGCTTCGATCAACGCCTCGCGGCCGCCGTCCGAGCAGCCACTGAAGTAGGCGTATTCTGCTTTGCGGCCATAGAACGCGGCGATCAGTTTCTTCGAGGCCAGCGCAGTGAGGTGCACACCAC
Organism: Pseudomonas sp. MEJ108; assembly: GCF_030208985.1. Taxonomy (NCBI): domain Bacteria; kingdom Pseudomonadati; phylum Pseudomonadota; class Gammaproteobacteria; order Pseudomonadales; family Pseudomonadaceae; genus Pseudomonas; species Pseudomonas sp. MEJ108. The sequence continues at coordinate 269,332 of NZ_JARVSW010000014.1, read as the reverse complement.
GATGGGCGAAATCGGCACGCTTTTGCGGGTCGTCGCCAAAATGCTCGTCTGCCGCCCGATGGCCCATGTCGGTTGAAGCCACCGCGAATCCGCCAGCACTCAGGGATGTGCAGCCATCAGCGGCGCGCACCGTCGAGTTGACGTTGCCACACAATCCGCCGCAGCCGACTTGCAGATAGCGCTGCTCCCAGGTACCGGTTGGCAGCTCGAGCCTGAAGTTGATCTCGGGCGCCAGCCGGGCTTCCACGGCACATACCGCAACACCGTCACGCGTCGATTCACTGGCCGCCAGCACACGACTGCCCTGCCCGCCGATATCACTGAGTTCCACGCTGCTTAGTGCAGCACAGCTGCTGACCGGTTTGACCACTGCAAGCCGGGACGTGTTGTCGGTGGTTGCAGAAGATGCCATACGGGCCAGAGCCGGTGTCTGAATGCTGAGTGAAGTGACCAGCAGCAACAAGGCGTGGGCGTACTTCGGCTGGGAGGGTTTCATGAGAACTCCTGTTCATGAAGGATCAAAACCACAGTGCGAACCCATAAATGGCCGCACTGTGCGTAAGGGTAAAACGTTTAAGCCTGGCGATTATTCAAAAGCCAGTAGAAAAAAACCATCACCGATTCCATCCGCCGCCCATGACCTTGTAGAGCGTGACGCGGTTGCTCTGTTCTGTGAGGCGCAGGGAAATCAGGTCCTGCTCGGCACTGTAGAGCGAGCGTTGCGACTCGAGCGCCTCCAGATAACTCTGCGATCCGCCGCGGTACAGGGCGTCGGCCAGTTCGTAGCTTCTGCGGCTGGCATCGGTGTAGGCCTGCTGCGCGGCAAGCCGCTCATCCAGCGTGCTGCGCACCGCCAAGGCATCGGCCACTTCCTTGAATGCGGTCTGGATCGTCTGCTGATAGGTCTGAATCTGGATCTGGTTCTCGACCTTGGCCGAGTCCAGCGTGGCCCGATTGGCGCCGCCATCGAAAATCGGCACGCTGATACTTGGCGCAAAGCTCCACGCGCCGGTTCCGGACTTGAACAGGCCTGACAGGCTGGTGCTGGAAGAGCCTGCACTGGCAGTCAGGGTGATACTGGGGAAGAACGCCGCACGCGCTGCACCGATATCAATGTTCGCGGCTTTAAGTGTGTGTTCGGCACTCAGCACGTCCGGGCGACGTTGCAGGAGGCTGGAAGGCAGGCCATCCGGCACCTGCACCAATTGCGCCACCGACTGCATGTCGGCGTTGGGCAGCAGCTCCTCCGGCAGATCGCTGCCGACCAGCAGGCGCAAGGCGTTACGGTCCTGAAGAATCTGGCTTTTATATTGCGCGACATCGCCCCTCGCCGATTCGACCGTTGTCTGCGCCTGAGCCACTTCCAGTCCGGAAGAACCGCCCAGCGCATGGCTGCTTCTGGTCAGCTCGTAGCTTTTCTGCTGACTGGCCAGCGTGTCTTCGGCGAGTTTCAGAAGCTGGTTGTCGGCGGCCAGGGTCAGCCAGCCGGTCGCCACTTCGGCGATCAGGCTGATCTGCGTGCTGCGCCGGGTTTCGGTCAACGCCAGGTAATCCTCGAGCGCTTCGTCCTGAAGGTTCTGGATACGCCCGAACACATCCAGCTCATAGCTGCTCAAGCCCAACTGCGCGCTGTACTCGTGGCTGATCGACGACTTGCCGGTCATCGAGGTCGATGACGGCGTGCGTGTATGCGTGCCGCTGCCACTGGCATCAATGGTCGGCAGGCTCGCCGCCCGCTCGATGCGATATTGCGCCTGCGCTTTCTCGACGTTGAGGCTGGCCAGGCGCAGGTCGCGGTTATTCACCAGCGCCAGGGTCTGCAGGCGCACCAGGCGGTTATCGATGAAAAAATTCTGCCATTCGATGTCCGTGGGCACGCTGCCCGACGCAGCCGGTTGGCCAGCAGTCCCCGGCAGCCATTGGCTTGAGACCGGCGCTTCAGGGCGCTGATAGTCCGGGGCCAGGTTGACGCAACCCGCAAGCAGCGCCGTGACAGCCAGCGAAGGCCAGAAAAGACGCATCATGCTTCACCTGTAGATGTGGGTTGAGCCGCCGGAGCATTGCCTGACGAACGACTGAAGCGGCGACGCACTTCGACGAAGAACAGCGGCACCAGGAAAATCCCCAGCACGGTGGCGCTGAACATGCCGCCCAGTACGCCCGTGCCGATCGCATTACGTCCGGCCGAGCCTGCACCGCTGCTGAGGGCCAGCGGCAGCACACCGAACATGAACGCCAGCGAAGTCATCAGAATCGGACGCAGCCGTTGCCGGGCGGCAAGAAGGGTCGCTTCATGCAGGCTTTTGCCCTGTTCCTGAAGATGCTTGGCGAACTCGACGATCAGAATCGCGTTTTTCGCCGCCAGGCCCACCGTGGTCAGCAAGCCCACCTGAAAGTACACGTCATTGCTCAAGCCACTGATCCTGGTCGCCAGTACCGCGCCGACCACACCCAGCGGCACCACAAGCATGACCGAGAACGGCACCGACCAGCTCTCGTACAAGGCGGCCAGACAGAGAAACACGAACAACACGGAAATGGCGTAGAGCATCGGCGCCTGGGAGCCGGACAGGCGCAGTTGATAGGACTGTCCGGTCCACTCGTAACCGATGCCTTCGGGAAGTTGCTTGATGATGGCTTCAACGGCATCCATCGCGGTACCCGAGCTGACACCTGGCGCAGGATCGCCCACCACCTCAAGTGACGAGCTGCCGTTGTAACGCTCCAGCAGGGGCGAACCGTAGCTCCAGCTGCTGCTGGCGAACGACGAGAACGGGACCATTTCGTCATTGCTGTTGCGCACGAACCAATGGTCCAGATCGGCTGATTGCATGCGCGAAGCGGCCTCGCCCTGCACGTAGACTTTCTTCACTCGCCCCTGATTGAGGAAGTCATTGATATAGCTGCCGCCCAGCGCTGTGGACAGGGTCGAGTTGACGTCGCTGGTGGACAGGCTCAGTGCACCGGCCTTGCGGTCGTCGATGGTCACTTTCAACTGCGGAGTGTCGTCCAGGCCGTTGCTGCGCACGCCCAGCATGCTCGAGTCCTTTCTCGCCAGCTCGATAAACTGCTCGCGTGCCGCCACCAGTGCCTCATGCCCCACCCCGCCAAGGTCCTTGAGTTGCACGTCGAACCCCGAACTCTGCCCCAGGCCGCGCACCGCAGGCGGCTGCATGACAAACACACTGGCGTCGCCGATGCTTGCCAGGGCCAGCGTCGCGCGCTGTGCCACCTGCGCTGCGCCCTGCTCCTTGCCGGAACGCTCGCTCCAGTCCTTGAGCTTGATGAACGCCCTGGCGGTGTTCTGACTGTTACCGCCCATCCCCAGCCCGGAAATACTGATCAACGCCTCGACTTCCGGCTGTTTGAGCATGTAAGCCTCGAACTGCCGCATCACCGCCTGTGTACGGCTGTCGGTAGCGCCCACCGGCAGCTGGATCTGCGCCATCAGCGCGCCCTGGTCTTCATCCGGCAAAAACGATGTGGGCAGGCTGACGTAACCCACCGCCATGACCACCAGCACCAGCGCATATACCAGCAGCCCCTTTACGCGATGTTCGATGACTCCACTCACGCCTCGCTGATAGCGGTCGGCACTGCGGTCGAACGTGCGGTTGAACCAGCCGAAAAAGCCACCCCGTTTTGCATGCAGTTGCGCATCCGAGGCTTTGAGCATCGTTGCGCACAACGCCGGCGTCAGGGTCATTGCAACCAGCACCGAAAGCAGCATGGCCGAAACGATGGTCACCGAAAACTGCCGGTAGATAATCCCGGTGGAACCGCTGAAAAAGGCCATCGGAATGAACACGGCGCTCAGCACCAGCGCGATACCGATCAGCGCGCTGGTGATTTCGTCCATTGATTTGCGGGTCGCTTCCAGCGGGCTCAGGTGCTCTTCGCCCATGACCCGCTCGACGTTTTCCACCACCACAATGGCATCGTCGACCAGCAGGCCGATGGCCAGGACCATCGCGAACATGGTCAGGGTGTTGATCGAATAGCCGAACAGCGCCAGCACGCCGAACGTGCCCAGCAGCACCACCGGCACGGTAATCGCCGGAATCAGCGTGGCGCGCAGGTTCTGCATGAACAGAAACATGATCAGCACCACCAGCACGATCGCTTCACCCAGCGACTTCACCACCTCCTTGATCGACAGGCTCACGAATGGCGTGGTGTCATAGGCAATGACTGTTTTCAGCTGCATTTGCGCGGGGTAGAACGGTTCCAGTTCCTTGAGTTTGGCCTTGATCGCTTCGCCAACACTCAGCGCGTTTGCACCTGACGCCAGCTGAATACCCATTGCGGCCGCCGGCCGGCCATTGAGCGCCGAGTTGATGTCATAGCTCTCGCTGCCCAACTCCACCCGCGCCACATCGCGCAAGAGCACAACAGCGCCGTCACTGGAAGATTTGACGACCACGTTCTCGAACTGCTCGGGCGTCTGCAGCTTGCTGCGGGCGCTGATGGTCGCGTTCAGTTGCTGACCTTCAACTGCGGGCAAGGCCCCCAACTGGCCTGCCGAGACCTCGGTGTTCTGCGCCTCCAGGGCCGAGCTGATGTCGGAGGGCATCAGCGAATACTTTTCCAGCTTGGCCGGGTCCAGCCAGATACGCATCGCGTACCCCGAACCCAGGGTCTGCACGTCGCCGACACCATCCACACGGCTCAGTTGATCGAGCAGCGTGCTGGAAATGTAATCACCAATCTGCGTGCCGGTGACGCTTTCGTTGTCGGAGGCAAGGGCGACCAGCATCAGGAAGTCGGAACTGCCCTTGGTCACCGTCAAGCCTTCACTCTGCACGCTTTGCGGCAGGCGCGATTCGGCCTGCTGCAGCTTGTTCTGCACCTGCATCTGCGCCACATCAGGGTCGGTGCCTGCGGCGAAGGTCAGGCTGATGCTCGCACTGCCCGCAGAGCTGCTGGAGGCGGACATGTAAGTCAGCCGGTCCAGCCCCTTCATCTGCTGCTCGATGACCTGCGTGACGGAGTCTTCGACGGTCTTGGCCGATGCGCCAGTGTAGGTGGCGGAGATTTTTACCGTCGGCGGCGCGATATCGGGGTATTGCTCAAGGGGCAGCTGGCTGATGGACAGCCCGCCGGCGAACATGATGCAGATGGCAATGACCCAGGCGAAGATGGGCCGATCGATGAAGAAACGAGCCATGTTCAGCCCTCCTTCACGGCAGTGGCCGCAGCACCAGACGCTGGCGAATCGGCGTTGTCAGCGCTCCGCACGCTAACCTCGGTGCCCACCGGGGTTTTCTGCCCGCCTTCGACCACCACCTGATCATTGGCCTTGAGCCCGCTGCTCACCCACCACTGGTTGCCCACCGTGCGGTCGACGCTGATCACCCGCTGCTCGATCTTGCCGTCAACCACCAGCAACACCGTGGTCTGGCCACTGGCACTGCGGGTCACGGCCTTTTGCGGTATCAGGATCGCATTCTGATCCTGCGCCTGTTCCAGCACCGCCACCACGTACATGCCAGGCAGCAACAACCGCTCCGGATTGGCAAAGCTGGCACGCAGCGTCACGGTACCGGTGCCTTCATTGACGCTGACGCCGCTGAATTGCAGGCGGCCATCCTGGTTGTAGGTGCTGCCGTCATCCAGCTTGAGGGTGATTCGGGCTTCCCCGTCGCTGTTGGTTTGCAGCTTGCCGCTGGCCAGGTCGCGCTTGAGACGCAGCAACTCGGTGGTGGACTGGGTGACATCGACATAAATCGGGTCGAGCTGCTGAACCGTGGTCAGCGCGGTGTCCTGCTGGGCCACCACCAATGCACCGGGGGTCACGGTCGAGGTCTCGATGCGGCCGCTGATGGGCGCGGTAATCCGTGTGTAGGCCAGATTGATGCGTGCGGTCTGCACATCGGCCTCCGCCACTTTCACCTCGGCGGCGGCAGTCAGCAGGCTGGCCTCGGCGTCTTCTTTATCCTGCTGGCTGATGGCGTCGATCTTGGCCAACTGCACATCGCGTTTGGCGGTGGCCTGTGCGGACTTGAGCGTGGCACGGGACTTGGCGAGCGTGGCCTGCGATTCTGCCAGAGCCGCCTGGTAGGTCGCACTGTCGAGTTGGTACAACGGCTGACCGGCTTTGATTTCGGCACCTTCGACGAACAGTCGCTGCTGCACGATGCCGCTGACCTGGGGCCGTATCTCGGCAACCATGAACGCTTTGGTGCGCCCCGCCAGCTCGGTGGTCAGCGACTGGCTGCGCGGTTTGACGGTGACCACCGACACGCTCGGTTTCTCCGCAGCAGGCGGCGAATCACCGTCAGAACAACCGCTCAGAAGACCGATAAGGGCTGCGTAGATGACAAAGGTCAAAGTCATCAGGTATTTGGCGAAAATCTTGCTCGACATGATTGCCTCAGGACGTTGTGGCGAAAGCCTGACGTCAGAGTGCGAGGCAAATGTGCAGGAAAATTGAAGATTGCCGCGTTGACTTGAAACTTGCTGTCACGAAGGCCTAAATGGACGCCGTCTTCACGTAAAACCCGGGCCTTCATGAAATCGAGCATCTCCACCAAACTGTTTGTCGCGGTACTGGCCAGCGTACTGTCAGTGATCCTGATCATGGGCCTGACCGCGAACTGGAGTTTTGCCCGCGGCTTTCTGGGCTACCTCAACGAACAGGCCATGCAACGCATGTCGCCGGTCCTGCCGCGGTTGGCCGCTGCCTATGCACGCGAAGGCAGTTGGGAATTCATGCGTGACAACAAGGATCGCTGGTTCGAAGTGATGCGCCCGGAACCGGCACAGGATTTCGCCATCCCCGGGCTGGCGACACCGCCTACTTCCGACTTGACCGGCGCGGTGTTCCGGATCGCGCTGCTGGATGCGCAGAAGAACCTGGTGATGGGCTTTCCAGGGGTCCATGACGATGAATTCATGCGCCCGGTGGAAGTCGACGGCAACGTCGTTGGCTGGATGGCGGTCACGCCCTTTCAAAGTGTCAGCGAAGCCGGTGGTGAGCGCTTTCAGCAGTACCAGTTGCGCGCCAGCCTGGCGATGGGTGTGCTGTCACTGCTGCTGGCGGTGCTGATTGCCTGGTGGATCGCGCGCACCCTGCTCGACCCGGTCAAGCGGGTGGCCGCAGCAACCCATCGCCTCGCCGCAGGTGAATACGCCAGCCGCGTGGCGGTGTCCTCCAACGACGAGGTGGGTCAACTGGCGCGCGACTTCAACCAGCTGGCGTACACCCTGGAACGCAATGAGAAGATGCGCCGCGAATTCATGGCCGATGTGTCCCATGAGCTGCGCACCCCGCTGTCGGTCTTGCGTGGCGAACTGGAAGCCATCGAGGATGGCGTGCGCACACTGGATCAGGCATCGATGAAGTCCCTGCAGGGCGAAGTCGGCATGCTCAGCAAGCTGGTGGATGATCTGTATGAGCTGTCCCTGGCGGATGTGGGCGCCCTGACCTACCGCAAGGTCGACTGTGACCTGGCGGAGCTGCTGACGAATATCACTGACATGTTCGAAGAGCGTTGCGCAGCCCGTCAGTTGCATTTGCAGTTGGAGCTTGCTGGCGGAGCTCTGCCGGTGCATGCAGACCCAGGGCGCCTGCAGCAATTGATCGGCAACCTTCTGGAAAACTCGGTGCGCTACACCGATGCCGGGGGGACAGTGCATGTGCGTGCCGCTCTGCAGGGCGATGAGGTGCGCGTCGATGTGATGGATTCCGGACCCGGCGTCGACCCGCAGCAATTGCCCAGACTGTTCGAACGCTTCTATCGCGGTGAAACCTCGCGTAACCGCGCCAGCGGCGGTGCGGGTCTGGGGTTGGCGATCTGTCACAGCATCGCCCTCGCCCACGGCGGCACCCTGAGCGCCGACCACTCGCCCACAGGCGGCCTCTGGCTGACCCTGTGCCTGCCAGGACACCTGCGCCCATGACCGCTGCCAGCCTCGACACACCGATTCTCATTGTCGAAGATGAGCCCAAGCTGGCGTCGCTGATGCGCGACTACCTGATCGCGGCCGGCTATTCGACACACTGCCTGAGTAACGGGCTGGACGTTGTGCCTGCTGTCAGAGCGAACGCGCCACAACTGATCCTGCTCGACATCATGCTGCCTGGCCGCGATGGCATGGACATCTGCAAGGAACTGCGCAGCTTCAGCGATGTGCCCATTGTCATGATCACCGCACGCGTCGAGGAAATCGACCGGTTGCTGGGCCTGGACCTCGGTGCCGACGACTACATCTGCAAACCGTTCAGCCCACGGGAGATGGTCGCTCGCGTCAAAGCCATCCTGCGTCGGAGCTCTTCCAGCGAGCCGCACACGCCCAAGGGTTTGCAGGTGGACGAAGCGCATTACCAGGCCTCGTTCAACGGGGTCACCCTGGACCTGACCCCGGTGGAACTGCGTCTGCTGGCTACCTTTGCCCGCTCACCGGGCCGGGTCTTCTCCCGTGACCACTTGCTGGACAGGCTCTACTCGGATCACCGCGTAGTGACCGACCGCACCGTGGACAGCCACATCCGCAACCTGCGCCGCAAACTGGAACAGGCCTGCCCGGGTCAGGACCCGATCCAGTCGCTGTACGGGGTGGGTTACAAGCTGGAGTTGTGACCGGTGCTGTGCGCAGCATGGGTACGATAGTTACAGGACGATCGTTCCTTACGCTCCAGTGGAATGCCTGTCGTGACGCTCCGCGTCAAGAATCTACGCCGCGCCGCCTGCGCGACGACAGTCATCACATTTCAGGCACTCTCCGTCTGCCGGTTGCGATGCAGCGCAGCCAGGTCGCGGAATCCGGCACCCGGATGCCCTGCTTCCAGGCGTGGCCCGTCGCCAAACAGCTTCTCGCGCAACGTGCCCTTGGCGTATTCGGTCTTGTAGACGCCGCGCTTCTGGAGCTCCGGCACCAACAGCTCGACCGCATCGATGAAGGTTTCATGGGTCAGTGCGTAAGCCAGGTTGAATCCATCGACGTCGGTTTCTTCAACCCACTCCTGCAATAGGTCGGCCACGGTTTCCGGGCTGCCGACAAACAGCGGGCCGAAGCCACCGATTCCGACCCAATCGGCCAGTGCCTGCGGCGTCCATATCGTGTTCGGGTCTGCCGTGGAAAAGGTCTCGACGGCCGACTGAATGGCATTGGTGTGAACGTGGCGCAGGGGTTCGTCGGGCTTGAACTGGCTGAAGTCGATACCGGTCCAGCCGGAAATCAAGGCCATTGCGCCCTCATAACTGACCCAGCTTTTGTATTCCTCGAATTTGGCCCTGGCCTTGGCATCCGTCTCGCCGAGGATCACCGTCTGCAAATTGAAAATCAGCACCTTGGACGGGTCGCGGCCAGCCTCTGCGGTGCGCCGGCGGATATCGGCCACGGTCTTTTTCAGCAGCACTTTCGAGGGCGCTGCAACGAAAACGCATTCGGCGTGCTCGGCGGCGAACTGCCTGCCGCGGCTTGACGCGCCGGCCTGATAGAGCACAGGCGTGCGTTGCGGCGACGGCTCGCACAGGTGGATACCGGGCACCTGAAAGTGTTTGCCGACATGGCGAATCTCGTGGATTTTGCTCGGATCACTGAATACACGGCGCTCCCGGTCACGCAGAATCGCGCCGTCTTCCCAGCTGCCTTCCCAGAGTTTGTAACAAACCTCCAGATACTCCTCTGCGTAGTCGTAGCGCGCGTCGTGTTCGGTAAGGGTTTTCTGGCCCAGGTTCTTCGCGCCGCTTTCCAGATACGAGGTGACGATATTCCAGCCTGCGCGCCCCTTGGTCAGGTGATCCAGCGTCGACAGGCGACGGGCAAACGGATAGGGATGTTCGAACGACAGCGACGCCGTCAGGCCGAAGCCCAGGTGCTCGGTCACCAGCGCCATGGGCGGGATGAGCTGCAACGGGTCATTGACCGGCACCTGAGTGGCCTGACGAATCGCCGCCTCGCCGTTGCCGCGATACACGTCATAAATGCCCAGCACATCGGCAATGAACAACCCATCGAACTTGCCGCGCTCGAGGATTTTCGCCAGATCGGTCCAGTATTCGAGGTCCTTGTACTGCCAGGAGCGGTCGCGCGGATGCGCCCAGAGGCCCGGCGATTGATGGCCGACGCAGTTCATGTCAAACGCGTTGAGGCGGATTTGGCGGGACATACACTTACTCCTGAAGCTGTGGCGGAACCACGCCGTTGAGGCGTTGATTGCCGATAACCTGATAGTGCCAGCGCAGCGGCTCGCGACCGGCCGGGGCTGACAATGACGGGCGCTGCCCGGTCAATTCGTATTGAATATTGCCCACCGCCTGCAAAGCATCGGCGCTGGCAATGACCGCTTCGCTGCTGGCGATCAGGCGTTGCTCGGCCGAACCGTCCAGCCGCCGGGCGCGCTCCAGCAGCGCGGCGGCGACGTCCAGACGAATCTGCAGATCCCCGACCTTGCTGATCACGTAGGGCTCATCGATGATGCGCTGCAGGCCACTGAGCGACCACGGCCGACCATGCTCACGCAGGTAATCGAGGGTGTCTTGCAGGCCCTGGCGCGCCTGATCGAGGTCTTCGGTGGCGACCGCCAGTTGTGCGGTAATTGCGGGATGCGTCATGGGCGTACTCCTTGATCAGTTCCAGGCGTGACGTGGCGGTGCGATACCGTTGAGCACCTGATTGCCGATCAGGTGGTATTTCCAGCGCGCCGGGTCATGCAGCGTGTGGGTCCGCGCGTTGCGCCAGTAACGGTCCAGATTGAGTTTGCCGGGCACCGAGCGGGTGCCGGCCAGTTCGAACAGCTGGCTGCTGGCGAGCAAGGCAATCTGCGCCGACAGCACCTTGGCTTGGGCGACGATCACCGAGGCCTGTGCGACGCTGGCCTCACTGGGTTCGGCCAGGGCATGGTCGATGGCCTGCCCGGCTTTGGCGAGGATCGCGTCGGTGCCGTGCAAGCGCCACTGCAAATCGCCGATGGCGGCAATACTGAACGGGTCCTGCCAGCCGAAATCCTGCTTGCTGTCGATCCATGGGCGGGCCAGCCGTGCGTGCTTCAGGGTTTCCTCGAACGCGCCGTGAGCAATGCCGGTGTCCACCGCCGCCTGAATGATCTGCGAAATCGGCCCATTGGCCGTCGGTTCGTCGAAAGCGCGATGCGCCGGGATCACCGCACTCGAGGGTACGCGAACGGCCTTTAACACCGCCCCGCCACTGGCCGTGGTGCGCTGCCCGAAACCGTCCCAGTTATCGATGATGGTCAAGCCCGGGTTGTCGCGCTCGACGAAGGCGATGAACGCCTGATTCTGCTCGTTGACGCCGGAAACCGGCACGATGTGCGCGAACAGGGCGCCGGTGCAGTAGAACTTTTCGCCGTCCAGCACTGCGTGCTCACCCTCGAGGCGAATCCGGGTCTGAAAGGCGCCGGCGTTCTTGCTTTTCGACTCGGAGAACGCATTGCCGAAGCGGTAGCCGGCCAGCGCCTTGCCGAAGTAGTAGCGCTTCTGCGCCTCGGTGCCGGTCTGCAAGAGAATATCGAGCACGCCCAGATGGTTCTGCGGGATTTGCCCGAGTGACGGGTCGGCGGCAGAAATGAGCTTGATCACTTCCGCGACGGTGACATAGGAAACGCCCGCACCGCCGTAGGCCTTGGGTACGGTAATGGCCCACAGGCCGCTGGCGGAGAACTCATCCAGCTCGGCGACTGGCAGACGCCGTTCGCGATCACGCACTGAAGCTTCTTCAGCGAAGCGACCGGCCAGTGCCCTGGCCACTTCAATGGCTTCGGCGTCCGAGCCAATGACGTGCGCTGCGGGAGGTGCGGCAGTTGCAAGGGAGGAAGGGAAACTCATGGACAGGCTCCTGCTCGTTGGCGACAGGTTGAAAACACTCAACACGCTTGACCCTGAACACTGCACAGCCCGTGCCTAAAAATATTTACCTTTAAAAGCAATAAGTTGCGAAGCAATCCACATGAATAGCCGCACCCTGCAGCGCAAAATGTTCGAACGCTGTTGCTGGCCGAACAGCGGCGCACTCGCAGCGCATCCAGCGCAGACACAGGTATTTCAGGGCTGACGAGCTGCCGACGTGGCTGACGACGCGGTGGGATTTGCCAAACAGCAGTCATGCCACTGTTGGCTGATCAACAAGAAAACCATCGCCCCATAAATAAATCACTAAAATCAGTTAGTTACATTCAGGCACAAAGCATGCAAAGAGTCCGACGAACCTTCCACCGGCCCGTGTGCCGATGTCTTCGCGCTCAGGAGTACTGCATGACTCAAACAACCGGCTCGAACCCGCTCTCGCTGGGGACCGATTACGAAACCCTGGCCAACCGATTTCGCCCGATCTTCCGTGAGATCGGCGCTGGCAGCGTCGAACGCGAAAAAGCCCGCGCCCTGCCCCATGAACCGATTGCCTGGCTGCAGAAAGCCGGTTTCGGCGCTGTGCGTGTGCCTGTCGAATATGGCGGTGCAGGTGCTTCGATCAGCCAGCTGTTTCAACTGCTGATCGAGCTGGCCGAAGCCGATTCGAACATTCCGCAAGCCCTGCGTGCGCACTTCGCCTTTGTCGAGGACCGTCTGAATGCACCGCCCGGCGCTGACCGTGACCAATGGTTTGCACGCTTTGTCGCCGGGGATCTGGTGGGTAACGGCTGGACCGAAGTCGGCGCGGTGAAAATTGGCGATGTGATGACCAAGGTCAGCCCGCAAGGCGATGGTTTCGTGCTCAACGGCACCAAGTACTACAGCACCGGCAGCATCTTTGCCGACTGGATCGACGTCTATGCCCAGCGCTCCGATACTGGCGCCGATGTGATCGCGGTGGTCGACGCCAGGCATGCCGGCGTGCGTCACAGTGATGACTGGGACGGGTTCGGCCAGCGCACCACCGGCAGCGGCACCTCGGTCTACGACAACGTGCCGCTGCCGGCCACACACGTCATACCGTTCGAGCAACGCTTCAAATACCAGACCGCGTTTTATCAACTGGTGCTGCTGGCGGTGCTGGCCGGTATCGGTCGAGCTGTCGAACGCGACATCGCTCAGGAAGTGCGCGATCGCAAACGCGTCTTCAGCCATGGCAACGCCGGGAGCGTCAGCCAGGATTCGCAGGTGCAGCAAGTGGTCGGTCAGATCGCTGCCCAGGTCTACGCCGCCGAGGCCGCAACGCTGCGCTCCGCGGAGCCGTTGCAACGTGCCTACGTGGCGCGCTTCGGCAATGACCCACAACGGGAAAAAGACGCCAATATCGCCGCCGAAATCGAGACCGCCAAGGCCCAGGTGATCGTCTCGGAACTGGTGCTGCGCGCTACCAGCGATCTGTTCAACGCGCTAGGCGCTTCAGGTGTCAGCGTCAACAAGGCGCTGGACCGCCACTGGCGCAATGCGCGCACAGCCGCCTCGCACAATCCGCTGATCTACAAGGCGCGCATTGTCGGTGACTGGCGCATCAACGGCACCGAGCCGCCGTTTGTCTGGCAGATCGGCAGCGGTAAAGGCAACGCTTGAGGCACACTTACGCCGCGTTACGCAGCAGGTGGCGACTGGTAAAACTGAACGCCAGCACCAGAAAGATCAGCGCCCCGGTCGCAACCTGCTGCCAATAGAAGTTCCAGCCGATCAGCAACAGGCCATTGGCGATCACGTTGATGAACAGCACGCCCAAAAGTGTGCCCGGAATATTCGGACGCCCTTGACGACTGAGCGTCGTACCGATGAACACGGCGCCGATGGCATTGATCAGGTAAGCGTTGCCCGACATCGGTACGTAGGCGTTAACCGTGGAGCTGAGCAGGATACCCGCCACCGCACAGGCCAGCGCGCTGGCGAAAAACACCTGCATGGCAATGCGTCGCGTGGGCAAGCCCGAGTAATACGCCAGTTGCGGCTGCGTGCCCAGCGCGAGGATTTCCCGCCCCAGACGTCCGCGCGCCAGGATCAGCCCGTAAAGCGCTGCCAGCACGCCGACCACCAGCAGCGGCAATGGCACGTCGAGGATCAGCACAGCGCTGATACCCGGCAACGCGCCCTGAGCGATATAGATCGGCTGGCCACCGTCGGATAACAACTGCTGCACGCTGGTACCGATAAACAGCGTCCCCAGTGTCGCCAGGAACGGCGAAATACGCAGCCCGGCGATCAGCATCGCGTTGAACGCCCCGGCGATGCCCCCTGCCAGCATAGCCACCGCAATGGCCGCGCCCAGGCCATGACCGCCATTCAAGGTGACCACGAAACCGAGGCTGGCAAAGTCCAGCGCCGTGCCCACCGACAGATCGATACCGCCAGCCGCAACAGCCCAGGTCATGCCGATTGCGACGATAGCCAACAACACGAAGTTGTTCAGCACCAGACTCGACAGGTTGCCCCAACTCAGAAAGCCCGGTGCATTGATCGCGAAAAACAGCAGGATGATCAGCACCAACAGCGGCAGGACCGCTGGCAACAGGCGCGGCAGCACCTTGATCAGCGTCGAAGAGGTCGTCAGGGTCAGCGTATTCATTGTTCACCCTCCCGGCGGCCGAATGCCCCGGAAAATGCCACCACCAGCAGAATCAACACGCCTTGCACGCCGTTGACCCAGAAGCTGGAAATGTTCAGCAATTGAAAGCCGTTGATCAGAAAGCCCAGCAGCAGCGTCGCCAACAGGGTGCCGGGAATATTGGCAGTCAGACGCCGCGAGAACACCACGCCGAGAAAGGCGATAGCCACCACTGACAGCAGCATGTCACCGGAACCTGTCGTGCTGCCGCTGAAAAACGCTGCGGAGCAGAATGCAGCCAGCGCAGCGCAGCCACCGGCAATCAGGTAACTGGCAAACACATAGCGCCGCAGATTCAACCCGGCAGCCTCGGCTGCTTGCGGGTATTCGCCAATGGCGTAAAGACGCAGGCCGAACGCGCTGTGCTGAATCAACAGCCACAACACCGTCGCGACACCCAGCAGCACCCAGGCTAACGCCGGAACACCCAGCCAGACGCCGGACGCAAGGCTGTCCAGCAATGCCGAGTCGGTCGCCAGCACAGTGTTCTGGGTCAGCACCAGCTCCAGACCGGCAATCAGGTTCATGCTCGCCAGCGTCGCCAGTAACGGCGGCAAACGTAAAAACACCACCGCCAGACCGTTGAACGCGCCGACCAGCAGGCCGCAGCCGAGCGTCAGGCCAATCGCTTGCCAGGCATCGAACCCGGCGTTGTTCAGGCTGCTGTAAACGGCCGCACACAGACCGAGATTGGCCGCCAGCGACAGGTCCAGGCCGCCACTGACCACATTGGAACCACCACCGATGACCACACAGGTCAGGCCCAGCGCGAGTATGCCGAGCGTTGCTGACTGGGCGAACACATTGCTGATGTTGCCAAGGCTGAGAAAGTTCGGCGCACTGACGGCAAAGCCGAGCAGAATCGCCAGAAACACCAGCAACGAACCGCGCTGCGCCAGTTGCACGAGCCAGCGTTGCGCTGGATCGTCAGCCTGCGCAACGGATAGATCAAGCGCGGACATAATGGGCCTCCGGAGGGAATGATTGGCTGTCATGGTCGCTTTCAGTGGCGCCCGTGGCGCAGGCCAGCAACTGGTCGCTGTCTGTGCTCAATGAGTCGAATTCGCCTGCAACGCGTCCTCTGTGCAGGACCACAATGCGCTGAGTGATGCCGATCAGTTCCGGCAAGTCCGACGACAGCACCAGCACCGCCGCGCCGCCCTCGGCAAGCTTGGTAATCAACCGGTAGATTTCCACCTTGGCGCCGATGTCGACACCCACGCTGGGCTCGTCCAGCAGGTATAACGTCGAATGGCGGCTCAGCCATTTGCCCAGCGCAACCTTCTGCTGGTTGCCACCGCTGAGCGCGTGCACCGGCGCATCATGGCCTGAGGTCTTGATTGCCAGTTCATCGATCAGCTGTTGGCTTTCCCCGGCCTGCGCCGCAGCGTCGAGCAATCCCCAGCGGCTGAAGCGCCCCAGGCTGGCCAGGGTGATGTTCTCCAGCACCGAAAGCGCCGGTGCCACGCCGTGTGTGCGGCGCTCCTCGGGGACCAGCGCGATGCCATGGTGTACTGCGTCACGCGGTGATTTCAGCTGCAACCGCTGACCGTTCAAGAGCAATTCGCCGCGATCCGGCTTGAGCAGCCCGAACAGGCTCTTGAGCAGCTCCTTGGCACCCGAGCCGACCAGCCCGGTCAGGCCCAGTACTTCGCCACGCCGCACGCTCAGGTCAACGCCGTCGTAGAAGCGCCCTGCCCCCAGTCCGCGCAGTTGAAGCACGGGCGCGCCGGGTAATGTCCGGGCACGGAAATATTGCTCGCCTACCTCGCGATTGACCATCAGCCGGGCGATCTGCGCGGTGCTGGTGAGAGCCGGATCGAGCACCGCCACATCGCGTCCGTTACGCAGCACGGTGACCTGATCACACAGCGATTCGATCTCCTGCAAGTAGTGGGAAATGTAGACAATGGTCAGTCCTTCATCGCGCAGGCGGCGGACGATGTCCAGCAAGCGGTCCACCTCCTGCTTGACCAGTGACACACTCGGCTCGTCGAACACCAGCACCTTCGGTCTGGCCAGCAACGCACGAGTGACCTGCAGTATCTGCCGCTGGGCGCTGTCCAGATCGCGTACCAGCGCCCCGGCGGGCAGGCGCATGGCAAAGTAATCGTCCAGAAGCCTTGCCGCTTCGCGCTCCTGGGCGCGGCGATCGAGGAAGGGGCCACGCTTGATTTCCTGCCCGAAAAACAAGGCCTCGCCGACACTGAAGCTGCCCGGCAGCAGTCGCTCCTGATGAATGAAGTGCACGCCTGCGGCTTCGACCTGACGCGGCGTGAAACTCTCGAACGGCTGGCCATGAATACTCAAGCGGCCGGCATCGGCACGATGAATACCGGCGAGAACCTTGATCAGGGTCGACTTGCCTGCCCCGTTTTCACCCACCAGCCCGTGAATCGTTCCGGCCTCGACCCGCAGGTTGACGCCATCCAGCGCCTGAGTGGCCCCAAAGCGCTTGCTGATACCTCTCAGGTGCAAGGCCGGTGGCACCGCCGCAACGTCTGTAATCGCTGATCCCATGATCGATCTCCCGCGTCAGTTATCGCCTCTGAGCTTTTGCACATCCGGCAGATTGGCGGCCGTGGTCAGCAAGGTGGGCACTTGGGTCTCCTTTGGCAGATCGTGCTGCCCGGCCAGGTAACGGGCGACGTTCTGCACCGCAGTCTTGCCGATCAATGCAGGCTGCTGGGCAACCACAGCACCCACCGGCGAATCTTCGCGGCGCATCAGCTCGAGCACCTCCGGCGTGCCGTCGACGCCGTAGGTCTTGATTTCGGTTCTGCCGGCGTCGATCAGCGCCTTGCTGGCGCCAAGCTGGGGAATGTCCCACGCGGCCCAGATCGCCGAAACACTGCCTTTGGGGTACTTGTTGAGCAACGCCGAGACTTGCGAATAGGCGTCCTGGACCGTGTTGGGAATGACATCGCGCAACTCCGGCTCGATGATTTTCAGCTGCGGATGATCCTTGAGCGCCAACTTGAGCTGGTCATAACGAATGGCACAGACCGGTACGCCATAAAAGCCATTGAACACCAGCACGTTACCCTGGCCACCTGCGTCCTTGATCAGTTGCCCGGCCAGCGCCTTGCCGGTGGCAACGTTGTCGGAGGTTGTGTTGTTGAGGCTGTATTGCGATGGCGCATCAATGGTGAACAGCGGAATCCCCGCCTTGCTGATGCGCTTGAGCCAGGGGTCGATAACGCTGAGAGTGCCAAGGGTCTGGATCACTGCATCGGGCTTTTGCGTGACCACGGTCTGCAATTGATTGACCAGGTTCTTGTCGTTACGACCGGCATCGAGCGTGATGGGCGTGCCGCCCAGGCGCTTGACCTCATCCACCTGCGCCTGGAAGGCCTTGATATCGAAGTAGTGACTGGTGCCGGTCATGCTGATCGCAATGCGTTTGCCCGCCAGCGAAGGCACGTCGCTGTCCTCGGCATACGCGGTTGCGACGAGGCTGGTGGCCAACAGGCTCAGCACCAGGGTGCGCCCTATTGCATGCAGGCGTTTGGTCTTGGGGGTCGGGACGGCATCAGGCATTCGGGTGGCTCCGCTGGCTCAGGAAAACAATCCTGATCGGCAGTGCACAGGTCATGCCCAAAGCCTTGTGCGCCGCCTGGCGATGGCGTGAAGCCCTGCGCCAGGCGCTTTCAAGCTGTTGCGCCAGATGGCGTTTGCGCGGAGTGGCCTGGCTTTGCCGGCGTCAGCGCCAAACACATTGTCGATTCGCTGTTGCACGGACAACAGCGAATCGATGCGGGAACAGGCCTGCTATAGGCGCGTGTTATCCGAGCTTGAATTGCCCCAGGGTGATCGTCAGGTCACTCGCCAGCTCGGCCAGCGACTGGCTGGCGCTGCCGGTCTGGCTGGTGCGCACCGCCGATTGTGCCGACAAGTCACGGATGCGCACCAGGTTGCGATCCACTTCCCGCGCAACCAGTGCCTGCTCCTCGGAGGCGCTGGCGATCACCGTATTGCGCTCATCGATAACCATCACCGAGCTGGCGATGCTGGCCAGCACGGCATTGGCCGACTCGGCCTGTTGTTTGGTGCGTTGCGCCTGTTCGGTACTGACTTCAAGCGCAAGCAGGGTACTTTTGGTGCCCTGCTGGATGTGCCCGACCATGGTTTCGATCTCGCGCGTCGATTCGCTGGTGCGGTGGGCCAGCGCGCGCACCTCGTCGGCGACCACGGCAAAACCCCGTCCGGCATCGCCCGCGCGTGCCGCTTCAATGGCAGCGTTGAGTGCCAGCAGGTTGGTTTGCTCGGACACCGCGCGAATGACATCCAGCACCTTGGTGATATCCAGCGTGCGGGTTGCCAGCGCCTGCGCCTCGACCGACGCCGTGCCCACATTTCGGGTCAGCTCAAGGATCGATTTGACGGTTTGATTGAGCTCTTCCTGACCTTCGCGGGCCGACACCGAAGAGGCTCTGGATTCCACCGAAGTGGTCACCGCATTACGCGCGACTTCATCGACCGCCTGACTCATCTCGGTGACCGCGGTGGCGGCCATTTCTATTTCGCTGTTCTGCACCACCAGATCGGCGTTGCTGTTGACCATCAAGGCGCTCATTTCTTCCGTGGCCGACGCCAACTGGTGAGCGGCATCGCCCACCTGACTCAGGGTCTGGCTCAGATTGCCGCGCATGCGCTCCATCGATTGCAGCAACAGGGCCGCTTCATCAGTGCCCTCACGGTTGATTGCGCTGGGACGCAGGTCGCCCGCGGCAATGGTTTCCGAGCTGTGCAGCGCCTGACTGATCGGCACTGCCAGACTTTTGGTCAGACGCCAGGCAAGCAATACCGTCAGCAACACCGTCAGAAACATGACCCCCTGAGTGACGATCAGGGCGTTTTCATACACCGACGTCGCTGCTGCGCTGGATTCGGCTTCGGAGTCATCATTGATCTTTTCCAGCTTGCCAAGCGCCGTTTCCATACCTTCCGCCATTGCCTTCATCTCGCCCCAGACCAGCGCCCTTCCGGCCTCCGCCTGATTCTCGTTGATCAGCGTATAGACCTTCTCGGCACGCTCGATGTAGCCCTGATAAGTACTCTTCAGCCCCTCGACGAGCGCGCGCTCGTCATCCTCGGTGATCAGCGGGTCGTAGGCCTCTACGGCCTTTTGGAACCCGGCCTTCCTGTCAAGGAACTCGGTGTGAGCCAGAGTCACCTGCGCCATATCATGAGCGGCAAGCATTTTGGCCACCGTCGTGCGGGTTTTCTCGACCGCCAGGGCAATATCGTCACCCAGCGCAATCCCGGGAAGCGCATCGTTTTCTATTTCAAGCGATTGCTCACGAATACCGTGCAATTGCTGAATGCTGAAAATACCAAGCCCGAACACCAGCACCACCATCAACGCAAAGCAGGCGGAGGTCCGCGCGGCTATTTTCAGCTGTCTCAGCATCTTCAATCCCCTTCCCGTGACCGGTGAATAAATTAACTCCGTCATGTCTATCGGCAGAACAGGGCAAAGGATGAAGATGCTCTGAACAGAGAGGTGCCACTGCTATCGTGGGCCCACCTGAATCGAAGCTTATGGTAGGTTTCGCGACGCTCGATAATCGCGAGATGGACGGGTCTTTTCCCCCTTCAGACTGACTTCCTGGAGCTGCCATGAAACATTCCTACGCCGCTGCACTGCTTGCTCTTTCAATGCCAGGCCTCGCTCACGCAGGCGACGCGCTACCCACCTACTCCGCCATTACCCAGGCATTGAATACCGGAGAATCGGTCGCCGTGGTGATCGACCTGGGACAATGCAAATCCTCGATCGCCGGTGCCGAGCCGTCCAAAACCAAAGGCGGCAAACGCATCGATGCCTACCGCATCACCCCCGACGGCACCCTGGCGTTTTCGGACACTCACTTCAGCCTCGATCGCGATAACAAGCCCATCGAGCAATTCATTCGCTATCAGGTACGCTCGAACGGCACAGCCACATTCAGCATGACCACGCTGAATGTTCCTGGCTATCAACAAGTGGGTACGCCGGTGAGTTATGAGTGTGCGATCAGCAAAGGACTGAGCTTTTTTGTCAGCCAGTAAGGTTCACGCCTTAACCGAATAAACCAGATAGATACTCGGCGTGAGCGACAGACCCTCCTCACGCCTTTGACAGTAACGCTCGAGCTGCTTGTCGGGAGACAACATTTCGAGCACTTCAAACCCCTGTGAACTGGCGACTTCGACAAAATGATCGGGATGTAATGAACATGCTTCAACGGCCCCGGATGAAGCCTTTTCACGATGCTTTGCTTGTGCTGCCGAGTACCCTGAGCAACCAGCTCCCACACCCTCAGGCCTGACAAGCCCCCCCCCTCTTCCGGGTGCAAACGAATCAAGCCCTGCTTCTATACATCAATAGAAAAAATAATTTAAATTTCGTTGCGCCGGGCCCGACAGGTGTCGACGACAAGGGTTGCGCCTCGATAAACAAAGCCAACACGTGCTTTCACATCTGCCCGCTTCTGTGAAGGCTCTTTATATCTCGTTAACCTGAAAAATACTGACACGCATGCTGTCATCCCCGGCGTGTATATTTACTCTGCCGACGTACAGGTTTTTCTGCAGGTCATCATGCGCACCGGAAGCAACGCTGAACTGCTTGCTGCACGTGCACCGACAGCGCGATTCGTCCAATGGTGCGCGGTCCGCTTCATCGAAGGCCACGAGCCCCTCTCCAACGACATCTATCTTTATTCCATCGTCAGTCAGCAAGGTGTAGTACAGGCTGAATCGTGCAAGGCTGTCATCCTGGGGCACGAGAAAAAGACTGCCTCCCGGAAGAACCTGCCCCTGCAATCCATCGCCGTTAAATTCTCCTCCCAGTATCTCACCGCTGCTGCGCTGCCCCCGCTGCGGGTTGCAAAGCGCTTGCGGCTTATCGATACGCAGGCGAGCAGTCAGTACTTCATGCAGTTGCATCGTCTCCATCCCCCTACCCCCTTATCTTGCATGCGACGATTGACGTTTCGCCCATAACTGTACCGAGGAGTATGTTTTAGCCCGTGCACCGCACGCTGTCAACTTAAATGTACCCATTGGTACGCTTATCAGGGTGCAGGAGAGGTTCCGCCCAAGCGGTATCGTTTCGCCACTTCCGATAAAAACCCTGGTCCGTGCCATGCGCAAAAAGAGGTGTAAGTGCATTGCATAAGGCCATGTAATGAACTGATTAAAATGGTTTTTACTCAACTAACACCCCTGGCCAACCACGCCTGCCCGGCCAACTCATAGCACACTACGTACTAAATGAATTTTAATCCACGCCTATAAAAAACCTGCTTACATGAGCGATATCAATTTTCCTGACCGTGCCTTACAAGGAGATACGAAATGACCTATACCGTCAAACAGTATGGATGGATTCGCGATCTGCCTGATCATCGCGATCATCTGTATGCCGCCCCGCCCACCGCACTGGCGGCGCTTCCACACAGGGTTGACCTGCGCCCCCATTGCCCGCCTGTATACGATCAGGGCCAACTGGGCAGTTGCACCGCAAACGGTATTGCCGGAGCGATTCAGTTTGATCGCATGAAGCAAAAGCTGACGCCGGCATTCGAACCCTCGCGGTTGTTTATCTATTACAACGAACGGGTTATTGAACATACCGTCGATTCGGACAGCGGCGCGATGATCCGGCACGGCATTAAAAGTGTAGTGAAGCAAGGTGATTGCCCCGAGAAAGAGTGGCCTTATGATATTGAGAAGTTCGCTGTCAAACCTCCGGCAGCCTGCTACAAGGATGCAAGAAAGTACAAGGCGGTGTCTTATCAGAAAGTTGCGCAAAACCTCAACCAGATGAAAGGCTGCCTGGCGGCAGGTTATCCGTTTGTCATTGGTTTTTCCGTCTACGAGAGCTTTGAAAGCAAGAAAGTTGCCAAGACCGGGCATGCCCCAATGCCGGGTCCTCACGAAAAAATGCTGGGAGGGCACTGTGTATTGGCAGTGGGCTACAACGATGCCCATCAGCATTTCATCTTGCGCAACTCATAGGGCGCTGGCTGGGGCATGGAAGGCTACTTCACCCTGCCCTACAGTTATCTGCTGGATGAAAATCTGTCTACCGACTTCTGGACGATCAGGGTCGTGGCTGCCTGACCTTGTCAGGCACTTGAGCATTGCACGGCCGCATTGGCACCCTGCTGGTACTCTCGCGGCGTGCAGCCGAACTCGCGACGAAACACGGTGTGCAGGTATTGCGCAGACCGAAAACCACAATCACGGGCGATCTCGGCAATGGCCAGCCCGGTGTTTTCCAGTCCGTTCGCAGCGGCGGCCAGTTTGAAACGCAGGATCTCGTCATGCACGCTACAGCCCCTTACGCGGCGAAAGTGCGCTTCCAGTGACGAGCGCGAAACGCCCACGTAGGCGGCGACCTGTGCAGTCTTGATACCTTGGCAAGCGTACTGCCGGATAAACAGCAGCGCTTGCATGACATAGGGGTCACCCAAGGGCTGATGCAGACTCGAAGCCTGCACGTTGACAGTATCCGGCGGTATCAGAATGTGCGTACCCGAGGACGGCATGCCGTGCAGCATCTGGTGCAGCAGACGTGCGGCGGTGCGGCCCATCGTGTCGGTACCCTGAACGACCGAACTCAGTGGCACGCGAGTGAGGGTTCTGGTCAACGGATCATTGTCGATGCCGATCAGCGCCACCTGTTCGGGGACGGCAATTCCGGCGGTCAGGCAGGCCTGCAATAGCTGACGAGCGCGGGCGTCGGTCACGGCGATGATGCCGATCGGTTTGGGCAGGCTTTGCAGCCAGGCGATCTGCTGTTCTACCGCGCTGTCCCAGAGCGGCGCGCTGGTGCCCAGGCCACGATAGACCTCGGCGTGCAGGCCGTCGCGCTGCAGCAAGCGGCGAAAGGCCTGCTCGCGCTCCTGGGCCCAGCGATTGGCTTGCGCTTCAGGCAGGCTGAAGCAGGCAAAGCGCGTCAGCCCGGCCTCGATCAAGTGCTCGTAAGCCGCCTTGATCAAGGCGTGATTGTCAGTCGCCACATAAGGAATACCCTTCGGGTAGGCGCGCTCGTCCTGATAGGACCCACCCACCGCTACCACCGGCAGTTTGATCCCGGCCAGTGCCTCGCCGATCAGCGGGTCATCGAAATCGGCAATGATCCCGTCGCCCTGCCAGCGCTCGATGCCTTTCAGGCGACAGAGGAAATCCTCCTCCAGGAACAGGTCCCAGGACACCCGGGTGCTGCTGAGGTAGTTGCCGATACCGCTGATGATGCCGCGGTCATAAATCTTGCTGCCGTTGAACAACAGCGCGATACGGTGAACGGGAGGTACGGTTTTCATTGTTTTTATGCCGATTCGATAAGCACGACGCCGTTGGCCACAGACTAGGCCGCTGACCGGCGAATCTCAACACTCAAAATCGCACTGTGCGTTGACGATTTTCATAATCAGCGCACGCGGGGCCGTTGCTAGTATCCAGACACCGCCAAGAACAATAAGGAAAACGCTCATGCCGTACTTCCCCGACGTCGACAGGGTTCGCTACGAAGGCCCTGACAGCGACTCGCCCCTCGCCTTTCGCCACTATGACGCAGACAAGCTGGTCCTCGGCAAACCCATGCGCGAGCACTTGCGCATGGCGGCCTGCTACTGGCACACCTTCGTATGGCCGGGCGCCGACATGTTCGGTGTCGGCACCTTCAAGCGCCCCTGGCAAGGGTCCGGTGACCCGATGGAACTGGCCATCGGCAAGGCCGAAGCGGCGTTCGAGTTCTTCTCCAAGCTCGGCATCGACTACTACAGCTTCCACGACACCGATGTGGCACCGGAAGGCGCCTCACTGAAGGAGTATCGCCACAACTTCGCGCACATGGTCGATCACCTGGAACGCCATCAGCAACAGAGCGGCATAAAACTGCTGTGGGGCACGGCCAACTGCTTCAGCAACCCGCGCTTCGCCGCAGGCGCTGCCAGCAACCCGGACCCGGAAGTCTTTGCCTACGCCGCGACCCAGGTGTTCAGCGCGATGAATGCCACCCAGCGCCTCAAAGGGTCCAACTACGTGTTGTGGGGCGGTCGTGAAGGCTACGAAACCCTGCTCAATACGGACCTCAAGCGTGAGCGCGAACAACTCGGTCGCTTCATGCGCATGGTCGTTGAACACAAGCACAAGATCGGTTTCAAGGGTGACTTGCTGATCGAGCCCAAGCCACAGGAGCCGACCAAGCATCAGTACGATTACGACAGCGCCACGGTGTTCGGTTTTCTGCAGCAATACGGCCTGGAAAACGAGATCAAGGTCAATATCGAGGCCAACCACGCCACGCTGGCCGGGCACAGCTTCCACCACGAAATCGCCACGGCGGTCTCGCTGGGAATCTTCGGCAGCATCGACGCCAACCGTGGCGACCCACAGAACGGCTGGGACACGGACCAGTTTCCCAACAGCGTCGAAGAGATGACCCTCGCCACCTACGAGATTCTCAAGGCTGGTGGCTTCACCAATGGCGGTTTCAATTTCGACTCGAAAGTGCGTCGCCAGAGCCTCGACGATATCGATCTGTTCCACGGCCACGTCGCCGCGATGGACGTCCTCGCCCTGGCGCTGGAGCGTGCCGCCGCCATGCTGCAGAACGATAAACTCCAGCACTTCAAGGATCAGCGCTACGCCGGCTGGCAGCAGCCTTTCGGGCAATCGGTACTGGCAGGCGAATTCAGCCTTGCCTCGCTCGCCGAACACGCCTTCGCCAACGAGCTGAACCCGCAGGCCGTCAGTGGGCGTCAGGAACTGCTTGAAGGCGTGGTCAACCGCTTTATCTACGCCTGACAGGCTTGGCTGGACGTCGCCGTGACATTCAGGCGACAAATCTTCATACGCGACGTCCGGCAACGCTCTACAGTTCTATCGGTATCACCCACAGTCAAGCAGTGTCTCAAACAACAATAAAAGGACGCACCCTATGAACACCCTGAAACGTACGCTGCTCGCCAGCGCGCTGGCCTTGCTGTCCCTGCCGGTGATGGCTGACTCTGCGCACCCGAAAATAGGTTTTTCCATTGATGACCTGCGTCTGGAACGCTGGTCACGCGACCGTGATTACTTCGTTGCGGCGGCGGAAAAGCTCGACGCCAAGGTCTTCGTGCAATCAGCGGATGCCAATGAACAGAAACAGATCTCGCAGATAGAAAACCTCATCTCTCGCGGCGTCGATGTGATCGTCATCGTGCCGTTCAACGCCACCGTGCTGACCAACGCCGTTGCCGAGGCCAAGAAGGCCGGGATCAAGGTGGTGTCGTATGACCGGCTGATCCTCAATGCCGATATCGACGCGTACATTTCCTTCGATAACGAAAAAGTCGGCGAGATGCAGGCCAACGGCGTGCTGAAAGCAGCGTCCAAGGGCAATTACTTCCTGCTGGGCGGCGCGCCCACCGACAACAACGCCAAGATTCTGCGCGAAGGCCAGATGAAGGCGCTGCAACCGGCTATCGACAGAGGTGATATCAAGATCGTCGGCCAGCAGTGGGTAAAGGAGTGGAACCCTACCGAAGCCCTGAGCATTGTTGAAAACGCCCTGACGCGTAATAACAACAAGATCGATGGCATCGTCGCCTCCAACGACGCCACTGCCGGCGGCGCGATTCAGGCCCTCGCCGCACAGAAACTGGCCGGCAAAGTCCCTATCTCGGGTCAGGACGCGGACCTCGCGGCGGTCAAGCGGGTCATCGATGGCACGCAGACCATGACTGTCTACAAGCCGCTGAAACTGATTGCCACGGAAGCCGCCAAGCTCTCTGTGCAACTGGCACGCAATGAGAAACCCGATTTCAGCTCGAAATACGACAACGGCAGCAAACAAGTCGACACCATCCTGCTGACGCCTACAGCGTTGACCAAGGACAACATCGACCTGCTGGAGAAAGACGGGTTCTATACCAAGGCGCAGATTGACGGGCAATGAGCCTCGATCGTTGATACGTCGCTGAAAGCCAGAGCACGACCCTGCGGTTTAGCCGGGTCGCCGCTCAGGGCAAGCCTTCACACCTTCGTAGAGCCCTGCGCCATGTCTGACTACCTGTTGCAAATGAACGGCATCGTCAAATCCTTTGGCGGTGTAAAAGCGCTCAACGGCATCGATATCACAGTGAAGCCCGGCGAGTGCGTCGGCCTGTGCGGCGAGAACGGCGCGGGCAAATCCACCTTGATGAAAGTCCTGTCGGCGGTCTATCCCTACGGCACCTGGGAGGGCGAAATCCTGTGGGACGGCCAACCGCTCAAGGCACAGTCGATCAGTGAAACGGAAGCGGCCGGGATCGTCATCATCCATCAGGAACTGACGCTGGTCCCGGACCTGTCGGTGGCCGAAAACATTTTTATGGGCCACGAGCTGACGCTCCCCGGCGGGCGCATGAATTACCCGGCCATGATGCACCGCGCCGAGTCGCTGATGCGTGAACTCAAAGTGCCTGACATGAACGTGGCGCTGCCGGTTTCGCAGTATGGCGGCGGCTACCAGCAACTGGTGGAAATCGCCAAGGCGCTGAACAAGAAGGCGCGCCTGTTGATTCTCGACGAGCCCTCCTCGGCCCTGACCCGCTCCGAAATCGAGGTGTTGCTGGACATCATTCACGAGCTGAAGGCCAAGGGGGTCGCGTGCGTGTACATCTCGCACAAACTCGATGAGGTGGCCGCCGTGTGCGACACCGTTTCCGTCATCCGCGACGGCAAACATATCGCCACCACTGCAATGGCGGACATGGACATTCCAAAGATCATCACCCAGATGGTCGGACGCGAAATGAGCAACCTCTACCCCACCGAGCCGCATGATGTCGGCGAGGTGATTTTCGAAGCGCGGCATATCACCTGCTACGACGTCGATAACCCCAGGCGCAAGCGCGTCGACGACGTGTCATTCCTCCTCAGGCGCGGGGAAATCCTCGGCATCGCCGGGCTGGTGGGCGCGGGCCGTACCGAACTGGTATCCGCCCTGTTCGGCGCCTACCCCGGTCGGTACAGCGGTGAAGTGTGGCTGAATGGCCAGGCGATCGACACGCGCACGCCGCTCAAATCGATCCGCGCCGGCGTGTGCATGGTCCCTGAAGACCGCAAGCGCCAGGGCATCATTCCGGACCTGGGCGTCGGCCAGAACATCACCCTCGCGGTCCTCGACAGCTACTCGAACATGACCCGCATCGACGCTGAAGCCGAACTGGGCAGTATCGACCGGGAAATCTCGCGCATGCACCTCAAGACCGCCAGCCCGTTTTTGCCAATCACCAGCCTGTCAGGCGGCAATCAGCAGAAAGCCGTGCTGGCGAAGATGCTGCTCACCCGCCCGCGCGTTCTGATTCTCGACGAGCCTACCCGCGGCGTCGATGTCGGTGCCAAGTACGAGATCTACAAGCTGATGGGCGCGCTGGCAGCCGAGGGCGTGTCGATCATCATGGTGTCTTCGGAGCTGGCCGAAGTGCTGGGCGTGTCCGACCGTGTGCTGGTGATTGGCGACGGCCAGTTGCGCGGCGACTTCATCAACCATGACCTGACTCAGGAGCAGGTCCTCGCCGCTGCACTCAGCCACTCCGATGCCCCTCACAATAATGCCCGGAAGACCGCGTAGATGAACCAGGTCAAACAATTCTTTACCCGCTACAAAATGCTCGCGCTGGTGATTGCCATCGCCGTTATCTGGCTGTTCTTCAGCTGGCAGACCGAGGGCGGCTTCCTCACCCCGCGCAA
Organism: Pseudomonas sp. MEJ108; assembly: GCF_030208985.1. Classification (NCBI taxonomy): domain Bacteria; kingdom Pseudomonadati; phylum Pseudomonadota; class Gammaproteobacteria; order Pseudomonadales; family Pseudomonadaceae; genus Pseudomonas; species Pseudomonas sp. MEJ108. The sequence continues at coordinate 241,129 of NZ_JARVSW010000014.1, read as the reverse complement.
CTTGTCCAACCTGCTGCGCCAGATGTCCATTACCGGGATTCTGGCCTGCGGCATGGTGCTGGTGATCATCAGCGGCGAGATTGACCTGTCGGTAGGCTCATTGCTTGGCCTGCTCGGTGGCCTGGCGGCGATTCTGGATGTCGTTTACCACGTCCCGCTACTGGCAAACCTGAGTGTGGTGGCCCTGTGCGGCCTGATGATCGGCCTGGCCAACGGCTATATGACCGCCTACCTGCGGATCCCCTCGTTCATCGTCGGGCTGGGTGGCATGCTGGCGTTTCGCGGCGTTCTGCTGGGGATCACTGGCGGCACGACCATCGCCCCGGTGTCGCCGTCGCTGGTCTATATCGGCCAGGGCTATCTGCCACATGCGGTCGGCACCGGGCTCGGGATTCTGCTGCTGGCGCTGACGCTGTTCCTGACCTGGAAACAACGGCGCAACAGAGCGCTGCACGGCCTGGCAGCGCATTCGCTGATTCGTGATGTGTTGCGTGTGGTGTTGATCGGCGCCGTGCTGGGCGGCTTTGTCTATGTGCTCAACAGCTACGACGGAATCCCTGTTCCAGTGTTGCTGTTGCTGGTCCTGCTCGGCGTATTCAGCTACGTCACCAGCCAGACGGTATTCGGACGCCGCGTCTACGCCGTCGGCAGCAACATGGAGGCCACGCGCCTGTCCGGCATCAACGTACAGGCCGTGAAGCTATGGATCTTCGGCATCATGGGCGTGATGTGCGCGTTCGCCGGGCTGGTCAATACAGCACGCCTGGCCGCCGGCTCACCCTCGGCAGGCAACATGGGCGAACTCGACGCCATCGCCGCATGCTTCATCGGCGGCACATCGATGCGCGGTGGTTCAGGCACTGTCTACGGCGCCCTGCTCGGCGCACTGGTGATTACCAGTCTCGACAACGGCATGTCGATGCTCGACGTCGACAGTTACTGGCAGATGATCGTCAAGGGCGGCATTCTGGTGCTGGCGGTATGGGTGGACGTGAGTACCCGCGCCGGGCGGCGCTGATCGCTGCCCGACACGCAAGCTGACAGCGCGCGATCAAGCCGGTCTGGCCGCTATCGCTTCGACCTCGATCAACGCGCCAGGCAATGGCAGCGCCACCACCTGCAACGCCGTGCGCGCGGGTTTGAGAGGTTGTTCCGGCGTGCCGAAAAATTGCGTGTAACCGGCCTGCAGCCCGGCAAAATCCAGCTTGCCGGCGGTTTCCTCGGCACCGACCAGAAATACCCGCAACTGTACGATATCGCCCAGATCGAGGTCCTGTTGCTGAAGGATTCTGCGCAGTTTGTTGAATACCGAAACGGTCTGTACTTCGGTGTTGCCATAGGCTGCCGGCGTACCCGCCGGAGCCTGCGGGTCGGCAAGGTCAGGCAAGGTGCCGCTGACGAATACCAGGCTGGTCGAGGCTGGCACTGTCACGGTTTGCGAGATCGGAAAATCGCCGACGCTGGTGCGTTGAATGCTGTCGCTCATGGTGTCTCTCCTTCAATGGAAATTCAGGAATAAGGGTTACGTAAAACGACGGGGTCGTGCAGTTGCACGTCATGACGCGGCAAGGGTCGAAATCTGCCGCAATTGCGTCACTCGCTCGGCCAGTTGCGCCACCACATGTCGCGCCGAGTTGGCCGCCGACTCCTGCCAGATGCCGACTCCGCTTTGCACCAGTCCGTCACCGGCGAAGTACACACGACCATGGGGCTCGTCCAGCAACGCACTGGCAGCGGCCGGAAAATGTTCGCGTTGCAACCAAGGGCCTTCGCTGTAAGGGATCTGCTCCCAGGACACGGCCAGCGGGTTGCGCAACTGCCGCGAATACCCTGGATGCAGCAGCTCTACCGCTTCTCTGGAAGCAGCGTATTGTGTGTCGAACGGTTGCGCACCGAACGCAGCGGCCCCCTCCCCGGTTACATAACCCGCCACCAGCAGGCCTCCACGGGTGTTCAAATCGTTACTGGGATACCACAACAGCCGCGCCGGATGGTCGATCCAGGACAACCCGCCGTAGATGCGGTAGTCGGTTTCCCAAAAACGCGGAGATTGCCAGGCCACCTTGGTCGCCTGATCGTTGCGAGTGCTGAGCAAGGCCGCCTTGACCGGCTCACTGAAATCGGTGTCCAGTCTGGCCAGCAAGGGCAGTGGCAGGGTTGACACCAGATAGTCGGCGCGCACCACATGCTCGCGACCGCTGTATCTGTCGTGATAGGTAACTGCCACGCCGTCTTCCAGTTGACGAATCTGCCGTACCTGCGCGCCCAGTTGCACCTGGTCGGTGAGGCGCTGGTAAAAGGCGTCGGTGATCCGGTCCATGCCACCGACCGGTTGAAACATGGTCGCGGAAAACTCGGGAAACTCGGTGTGCAGCAGTGCGCCCCACAATTCGGGGTGCAGCAAGCGATCCAGCGCCACCGGTTGCGCACTGGTCGGCAAGGCTCCCGGATGAGAAAGTGACGTCCGATGGCCGGAGCGCAGGCTGCCCTCGTACGCCAGCTCCTGCGAAAGGTCGCCATACACCTGCAAGAACGCCAACAGCCGCTGACGCTCTTCGCCGCTCAACACATCGTCCAGCGCGTCGCGCTGCACCGCCTTGGCCAGCAAACCGGAAAGATGGCCACGGGCATCATTGATCGCCTGGCCGACAGTGAACGCGGGGCGTTGCAGGTCCGGGCGTACCTGTGCTCCATGGCTGCTGTTGACCAGTACTTCAAGCGGCACACCCAGTTCACTGCAGTAGTCGAGCAACGTCCGATGCTGGCTGGGAATGCGCGCCGGACCGGCATTGAAATACACCCCTGAATCGAAGTTTGCGGTCTGTGAGCGGCCGTCCTTGTACTCCACCCGATCGCCGTTGCGCAGCGTCCAGTTACGGCCACCCACTCGATCACGGGCTTCCAGCACTTGCACGGCAAAACCTGCGCGCTTCAGTTCCAGTGCCGTGACCAGCCCGGCAATGCCTGCCCCCAGCACCAGCACGCGAGTGCCCTGCCCCAGACCGTCGCCGAGTTTCAGAGGCTGTGGCCGTCGATGCGATGAAGGCCCCAGCCCCAGTACCGCAAGCGCATCCTTGACGGCGGTCTCGCCGCCCACGGCAGCGATACTGGAAAGCGCTTCACGTCGTGTCAGTCCCATATCGTTTGCTCCCTTCAACGCGTCAGTCCGGCAAGCCGGGCGGGTTGATCAACGACTTGTCGACGCGCTCCACATCCAGCCCCCAGCGTTTGAGCACCTGCTCGTACTGGCCGCCGGCAATCGCTCCTTCCAGGGCGGTGTGAATAGGCCTGACCAGGCCGTTGTCCTTGCGCGTGGTCACGGCGATATCCGCCTGCAGCGGCCAGCCGCCATTGACCGTGCCTACCCGCTTGATGCCGCCAGTAATCGCGGCCGAATAGGCATATATCGAATTGGGCCCGAACAGCGCATCACTGCGACCCGACTGAATGGCAAGTTGTGCGGCCGCCTGATCATCGAAGTACTGCAACAGCGCAGGCTTGATACCGGCCTTTTCATTCGCTTCGTTCCACGCCAGCAGAACCTTTTCCTGATTGGTGCCGGAGCCGACGATAATTTTCAGCCCGGCAATGTCCGACGCCTGTTTTATCTCGCTGATTTTGCTGTTGGCTTTCACGTAGAAGCCCAGGACGTCCTGACGGTAAGTGGCGAAATCGAAGCGTTTCTTGCGTGCTTCAGTGACTGTGACATTGCTGATCACCGCGTCGTATTTTCCCGAACTGACGCCCAGCGGCCAGTCCTCCCAACTGGTCTGCACCACGTTCAATTGCAAGCCCAGGCTATCCGCTACCAGTTGCGCGGTATCGGCCTCGCTGCCGATAGTGGTTTTGTCGTCGTTGGCCAGCAGCGCCAACGGTGGCCCCGCAACACCGGAGACGGCCACGGTGAACTTGCCAGGCTGGGCGAACTTGAAGCCCGCCGGGATCTGTGCGATGGCCGCCTCGTTACGCGGCACATGAATGCGTGGCCGGTCGGGACTCAGATCGACCGGTTGCGCGGTCGACGCCAACGTATTGTGGGCGACGCTGACAGCTAGCGTCAGCAAGGCCACACGGGCGCTATTGATGAACATCAGTGGTCACTCCTTGATAGCGGGAAAGTCATAGCACCTTGCCGAGAAAGGCAGCCGTGCGAGGATGTCGAGGTTGATGGAACACCTGTTCCGGCGGCCCCTGCTCGATCAGTCGGCCCTCGCAGAGAAACACGACATGGTCTGCCACCTCACGGGCGAAGCCGATTTCATGAGTGACCACCACCAGCGTGACGCCCAACTGCGTCAGGCCCTTGATGACGTCCAGCACCTCGCCGACCAGCTCGGGGTCAAGGGCTGAGGTGGGCTCATCGAACAACAGGACCTTGGGGTCCAGCGCAAGCGCGCGGGCGATGGCGACACGCTGTTGCTGACCACCGGAAAGCTGGCGCGGGTACGCATCTGTCTTGTCTGCCAGACCAACCCTGGCGAGCAGTTCACTTGCCCTGGCCCGGGCCTCGGACTTGCTCCAGCGTTTGTGGGCCAAAGGCGCCTCGGCGATGTTTTCCCAGGCAGTGAGGTGCGCGAACAGGTTGAAATTCTGGAACACGAAGCCGACCTCGATCCGCCGCTTGAGAATCTCGCGCTCCTTGAGTTCATAGAGCAGGTCGCCCTTGCGACGATAGCCAACGTAATCACCGTCGATGGTGATGTACCCGCTGTCGATCTTTTCCAGGTGGTTGATAGTGCGCAGCAGCGTGGACTTGCCGGAACCGGAAGGACCGAGTATCACCGTGACCTTGCCCGGCTCGATGCTCAGGTCGATGTCCTTGAGCACCTGCTGGCTGCCAAAGCGCTTGCCCACGCCCTGAATCTGAATGCGCCCTGCGCGCACTGGCGTGGAGGCCTCACTCATGGTGCTTCTCCCCGGAAGCGCTGGCATGGAGCCAGCCGCGCAGGCGCTGCAAGGGTGTCGGCGGCAGTACACGTGCCGAGCCACGGGCAAAGTGGCGTTCGACGTAATACTGGGCACTGGTCAGCACCGTAGTGATGATCAGGTACCAGACGGTGGCCACGATCAGCAACGGAATCACTGCCTGGGTGCGGTTGTAGATGACCTGCACGGTGTAGAACAGCTCCGGCAAGGCCAGCACGTAAACAATGGATGTTCCCTTGACCAGACCGATGATCTCGTTAAAACCCGAAGGCAGAATCGAGCGCAACGCCTGGGGCAGAATGATCCGGAAAATCCGCCGCGACGCAGGCAGGCCAAGTGCCGCAGCAGCTTCATGCTGACCGGCATCGACACCGATCAGCCCGCCACGAATGATTTCTGCGGTATAGGCCGACTGCATCAGGCTCAAGCCCAGTACCGCAACGGTGAACTGACTGAGCACGTCCACCGTCGACCACTCGGCGAAGACCAGTTGGGTGAACGGCACCCCGAGTACGATGTGGTCGTACAGGTAGGCGAAGTTGTAGAGGATGATCAACACCAACAGCGCAGGCATCGAGCGGAAAAACCAGATGTAGCCCCAGGCCAGTGCCGCCAGCAGCGGCGAGCCGGACAGGCGCGCCAACGCCAGCGCCGTGCCGAGAATGATGCTGAACAGCGTGCTGAGCAACGTCAACAGAAGCGTCTGCGCAAGGCCGCGCAGCACCGATGGCGAGAAGAACCACTGGCCGAAGACGCCCCACTCCCAGCGCGGGTTGGTCGCCAGCGAGTGCACAATGGCCAGCAGCACAAGCGCCGCGAATATCGACCCGATCCAGCGACCGGGATGCCGGGCGGGAACGACCTGAAACGCCTTTATCGGCGGCGGTGCTACGCGGCTCTGAGGAAGCGGATAATGACTGGGCTCATCAATGAAGTCATAGGGTTTGGCGACAATGGGCATGGTGGTTCCTCGCACGCAATATTGAGTTGTCAGGTGCTGGCCTTAAAAGGCGTAAGTCAGCCGGGTGTAGTAATAGCCGCCAGTAAAACCGTAGGGCGAATAGGTGCCGTAGCTGCTGACCATGGTGCTGCTGGGAATCCCCTCCTTTTTGGGATAGACGTCGAACAGGTTCTTGGCCCCGACGGCGACGTTGAGGTTTTTGCTGAGGTTGTAGCCAAGGTCCAGATCGGTGATCCATTTGGTGCCGTACACCCGGTCCAGATCACGATTGGCTGAGGAATTGACCTCCTTGTAAGCGCCGTAGCGGGTCAGCGCCAGATTCAGGTTGAAGCGCTCGATACTCCAGTCACCGCCCAGAATCAGCTTGGTGCGCGGCTGCACACCGGTGATCAGATTGCGCGCTTCGCGGTCCATCAGTTCATAGGACGTACCGAGAATCGAGGTGGATTCCTTGTGGCTGAGGATCTTCGTCTGGTTCCAGTTGAACGCCGCCGTCCACTTCAATGCCCCGTACGGCCCCAGGTCCTGACTGTAATTGCTGACCAGGTCCAACCCCTTGGTACGGGTGTCGGCACCGTTGATGAAGTACTGGCCACCCGACGTCGAGTCGATGCCATTGTTGAGCAGCACCTGCGTGACCTCATCGCCCAGCAAGGTGCCGGTCAGCGTGATGCGCTCACGCAAATTGATCACGTAGGCGTCGGCGGTCAGCGTGAGGCGCTCGGTCGGTGTGAGCGTGAAACCCAGGCTGAAGTTGGTCGAGCGCTCCGGTTTGAGGTCCTCCGCGCCCAGCGCCTTCGCGGCCCCCGACCCGGTCGGCAACACGCCGTAGTTGATGGACTGATAGACCCCGTCCACCACGCCATACGTGGTCGAGCGCGCACTGAACAGGCTATTTGCCAGAGACGGTGCACGGAAGCCATTGCTGACAGTGGCACGTACGGCGAATTGGGGAGTGAAATCGTAACGCGTGGTCAGCTTGCCGCTGCGGGTCGCGCCCACGCCCTGATTGTAATGCTCGTAGCGAAATGCGCTGCCAACGTACCAGTCCGGTACAGGGTTGAAGCCCACGTCGACATAACTGGCGACACTGTTACGCGAGGCGCTGTTTTCTTCGTCAGGGGAAATACCGTTGGTGACTTGCGCTCCGGAAGACGCGCAGTTGCCCGGCGCAATGCAGTAGCCGCCATTGGCATAGGATTCATAGTCACCGGCCTGCACCTCGTACGTCTCACGCCGATGCTCGAGGCCATAGGACACATCCAGAGGCTTTTGCAGACCGATGTCGAAGCCGCGCTTGAAGTCCAGATTGGTGGTCAGTTCGGTGGATATCCACGTGCCGGAAGTAAAGCGGTTGGGTGTGGCTTCACCCAGGGACGGGTTCTGATTGTGCGTAGTGCCCTGCTCGGCTTCGTCGCGTCCGTAGGTGCTGGACAGGTCCCATTCCCACTCGCCAACGGTGCCCTTGCCGCCCAATGCTGCCTGGAAATCGTCTTCATCGATGTACCAGGTCGGCGTGTATCCCGCCGGGTATCCGTTAGGCCCGGTGGTAATGGTATTGGTGATGGTCGGCAGACGAAAATTTTGCCCCTGCTCGGCTTTACGACGTGAATACGTGGTGAAGGAGTACAGGCTCAGACTGCCATCGATGGGCAGTTCGGCGTTGTACCCCAGGGTCAGCAGATTAGTCTTTGGCGTGCCGTAGCCGCCATACGTGGACTTGCCCGCCAGGTCATAGGCCTGCTCGTAACTGTAACCATTGGCGCTGGCCTTGTTGTCATCATTCTGGCTGCGGGCGTCCAGCGCCAGTTGCACAATGCCCCCGTCGCCGATCTCGAACCCCTTGTTGAGGCTTTGCTGCACAGTCTGCTTCTTGCCGTCATAGCCGAGCCCGGCATTGGTCACCGAGGTACCACTGGTGTCAGCCTTGAGGATGACGTTGATGACCCCTGCAATCGCATCGGAACCGTATTGGGCCGCTGCGCCATCGCGCAGGACTTCAACATGGTCGATGGCGCTGATGGGGATCAGGTCCAGGTCCGCAGGGGCAGCCCCGGTATTGATGCCGTTGATGTTCAGGGTGGCGCTGGTGTGACGGCGTTTGCCATTGACCAGCACCAGCACTTCGGCGGCGCTCAGACCCCGCAAGTTGGGCGCACGGGCAATGCCGCTGGCGTCCCAGCCGGTTTTTTCCGGCAGGGTCAGCGATGGAATCACAGCGCTCAGGGCTTCCATCAGTCCGGGCTTGCCGGTGCTCTGTAACTGTCTGGCGCTGACCACATCGATCGGCACCGGGCTGCTGGTGACCGTGCGTTGCTCGGCACCGCGATTACCGGTGACCACCACAGTGGACAAGGTACGCGGGTCGTCGGTGTTGTTTTCCTGGGCTCTTATGGTCCCTGACAGCAACATGCCCCCTATCGCCAAGGCCAATGGGCAGTAGCCCATTGCAGCAGTCGATACCCGGGCACGTTGTAAGGCTTGTTTCATACCCACTCCAGACATGGCTGTCATCGCAGCCACACATCCAAATCGCGAAATCGGACACTTCCCGCTGTCTTGAGGACGGCGCGGCATGCACGGTTTTAAAAGTGATCAACGACATGCAGGAAAGCCTGCGGCCGGGCTTGGCACTTAGCGGTCTGAACGAACTAGCTGTGAGGCGAGTAGTCGGTGCGGAGCAGTGGCAAGGCGATGCGCCTGTCAATGACAGGGCGAGAGAAGTAAAGGCAACGGCAGGATTGAACAGGCAACATACGTTGAACTCCCTTCCAACGATTCTGCACCGAGGTCAGCGTTTCAGCGCCCCTGTCACACTGCGCAGGCTGGCGGCATGACACACAGAATCTTGATCACGATTGGTACCATCCGAGGTAAGGGGTAGGCTGTTGAAACCAAACATAACGGAATCAATTTCGAAAATATAATTCTATTTGGTCATAAGCTAATATTATTATTTCTGATCTAAATTAAATCTAATTATTTAAAAATAACATTTTCTGCATGAGAAATTTTCCAGATCGAAAAGCCCGGTTATCAAGCCGGGCTTCACGCCACATTGCCTACTTCGAGAGCAGAAGCTCGACCAGCTCGTCCGCCCCTCTCGAAATGCCGGCCTGCGCCGCCGACAGACTTCCGAAGGTTGAGCCGATGTCATAGACCTTCGGATACTGCCGGGTGACATAGGACGCCAGCAGTTGCGAAGTGGACGCGTCGTAGATCTCGACGGCATAACTCACGGAGCCGGTAAAAGTCCCCTTACGATCTCGGGCCGCCTGAACCAGGTTATAAGAGCCCATGCCGATATCGAATCTGGAGAACGTCGACAGCCCGGCGACAGTGGTCTCGGCCCCGGTCAGCGTGAGGCGAATCCTCAACGTACCGCGCCCCGGCGTGGCGGTGAATCGGAAGTGTCGCCCCAAGGCCTCGGAGAACTTGACCGTCATGTCGTTGGCCAGGGTTATGCGGTCCTTGCGCTCCAGCCCGGAAAACTGGGCATCCACTCCCGTGTAAATCACCACGGGCTCAAGCATGATTTGATCGTATTTATTCCAGTTGACTGCGGTGGTGTATTTAAACGGTATACGCCCGGTACTGTCCTGCTCGTTAGGCCGCATTTCGAGCGAGGACTCTATGCCCGAGTAAGGGGACGGTTCGTGGCTGGCACACCCCGCGGCCAGAAATCCCAACAACAGAAGCACGGACACCTTCATCTGTTTAACGTAGTGCATGGGCAATTCTCCAGCGTGATCAGGTTATTGATATTCAAACGCTCACCGTCCATCAGGCACGCCTGCAGGCAACGCGCTTGAACAGCATTGTTTGTAGTGAAAATCTCTCAGTTACCTGTTGCGGGCTATCCACAAACGGCGATACCGCATTGCACGGCATTCAATCGTTCGCTATCTGTTGACACTGAAAGATGACTAATTCCGTTTGGGCTTTGCCGTCGCTCGTAGCGAAACCGGCAACGCCAAAACTGTACCAAGGTGTATACTTTTAGACGTTTGCAGAGCGCTCGTCAATCTAAAATGTACACATCGGTATACTTTTGATGGCTTCGAGATCATTGACCTGGAAAGACAGGCAGCGTGTCAGGTAAGTGGGAGCTAAACCCCCCTTGGATCGGTAGTACTCGAAACCCAAGGCCCGGATGAACGCCACCGCCCATTGTCAGCACGGCCTTTTGAGCATAAGGTGTAAAAAACCTATACAAGACTACTAGCGATGTACAAGAAAGTTGAATGGCCGCTGACGCTTTACTTTGATGATGACTGCCCGCTCTGCGCTCGAGAAGTCAGAACCCTGCGCGCCCATGCAAAGCCTGAGCGGCTTTTGTTCGTGGATATCCGTGATGACGCCTTTGACGCCACTTCACTGGGATTCACACTTGAGGATATGGAGTCGTTACTGCACGCCAGATTCAGCGATGGCACGTGGGTCAAGGGTCTGGACGCGACACTCTGGAGTTGGCGAGCGGCCGGCCTGGGTGCGTGGGTCGCGCCGCTGTCGTGGCGATTCATGAGGCCAGTGTTTAACCTGGGCTACCGGCTTTTCTGCCGCTCGCGCCCTTACCTTGCCTGGCTGCCCCACCCTGACGGCAGCCGCCGTTGCAGTAGCAACAGCTGTGCGGTCCCGGGCGCAAAACCTGCTTCGGCCAAGCGGACGTCCATTACAGAGAAGTAAACCGGGAATGCATACCGCAGAAACGAAAAAAGACGCCTAGCAGACTGTGTGAAAACGCACTGAAGGCAAGCCCAACAAACGCCCCGACTTGTTCGGGGCGTTTGTTTTTGTGTGGGCAACAGTCGAAAAAAACTTTTCAGCCCATTAGCGCCATCAATTGGCGGGCTCCGAGTACGCTAATCGCTCGCTTGAGGTTGTAAGCATTCACCGCCAAGGCCATTTCCGCTTTTGCTCCCTCCAACTGGCGCAGCAGGAAGCGACCATTCCCCAACAGCCATTGCTTGAGATTGCCGAAAGGATGCTCAACGATGGATCTTCGACTGGCCATCATTTGCGGATGCGCGAGCATTCGCTGCTCCATTCGCTCAAAGGCTGCCTCATGGGCATGGCGTGAGACATAGCGGCGTTGAGCGCCAGTGCATCGGGATTTGAGTGGGCAGGCGGCGCAGTCGCTGACATGTGCCTGATAGATCCGATCGCCCCTGTTGCGCTGCTTGAGCGTCAACCATTTGCCCGCCGGGCACTGATAACGATCGTGTTCGGCTTCGTAGGTAAAGTCTTTGCGCTCAAAGAGTTCCTCACCGCCTGGGTTGACCGTGCGATTGGGCGGCACATAGACCGTTATCCCAGCCTCCTCGCAGGCCTGAAACTGCTGGCCGTTTGAATAGCCGGCATCGGCCGTCACGCTCAAGGCATCTTGTTCCAGATGTTCTTTGGCGGCTTTGGCCATTGGCTCCAGCTGTTTTCGGTCATCGCCGTCCTGAGTCACTTCATGGTGCAGAATCAGGCAATGTGCGGCGTCCACGGCGGTTTGTACGTTGTAGGCCACCCGTGGCCCTTTGGGCGTACGCATCATTCGGGCATCGCTTTCATGGGTGTTGAACTGCTCCAGGCCCATCGAGCTCATCAACGCTTGGCAGCTCTGATTGTCGTGCTGCCGAACTTCAAGCTGCGCCAGTGCTGTTTTGATCGCGCCGCGATCAATCACCTCTCCAGCCTCGGCCTTGTCGGCCTCATCCAGCTCCGCCAGATACTGAGCTATGCGCTTGTCCAGCTTTTCTTCCTGACGCTTGAGTTGTTTGAGGTTCATATGACGCCGCGAGGAAGCGACAGCCTGAAACTTACTGCCATCGATGGCCACCAAGTCGCCTGCGATCAGACCCGCCATGCGGCAGAATCGAACGAAGGCGCGACACGTCGCCACAAAGGCAAGTTTGTTGTTTTTACGAAAGTCGGCGATGGTCTTGAAATCGGGTTTGAGTCGGTTAATCAGCCACATCACTTCGATATTGCGCTGACACTCGGCTTCAAGACGCCGCGATGAGCGAATCCGCTGGAAATAGCCGTAGAGGTACAGCTTGAGCTGATCGGCGGGGTCATAGGACGGGCGACCGGTGTTCTTGGGAAGCGCTTTATCAAAACCCAGTTGCACCAAATCCAGCTTGGCGACGTATAGGTCTATGACCCGAACGAGGTGATCCTCAGGGATCAACTCTTCCAGCGAGACCGGGAATAGACTGGTCTGGCTGCGAGACTCTCCTTGGATGTAGGCCATAACGAAAAATGCTCCGTACCTTTCGATACGGAGCATTTTCTTTGACCGCTGCAAAGATTGCTAGGTTTTCACACAGTCTGCTAGGCGTCTTTTTTGCTGATTCATCAAGCCCGGAGGGTTCAGTGAATCAATGTTTGGAGCGGGAAACGAGACTCGAACTCGCGACCCCGACCTTGGCAAGGTCGTGCTCTACCAACTGAGCTATTCCCGCATTGTCTTGATGACGGGCGCTATTCTAGCGGTTCAGATAGCGGCGTCAAGCCTTTGATTCAAAAACTTATTTTTTTTCTGCAGTGGTCCTGAGGTGCGGCCATGCGGCCCTCAGGTATTGCACCATGGACCAGAGTGTCAGCCCCGCAGCGATAAGCAGCAACGCATAGCCGAGAATGACCCACAGGGTGATGGCCGGCGGGTTGCCGAGCAGAATGACCAGCGCGAGCATCTGCGCCGCCGTCTTCCATTTACCCATGTTGGAAACGGCAACCTGCGCACGCGCGCCGATTTCCGCCATCCATTCGCGGAGTGCAGAGATTACGATTTCACGGCCGATGATCACCGCTGCGGGCAGCGTCAGCCATAGATTGGCATGCGCCTGAACCAGCAGCACCAATGCCACGGCCACCATCAGCTTGTCGGCTACCGGATCGAGAAAGGCGCCAAAGGGCGTGCTTTGTTCAAGACGGCGGGCCAGATACCCGTCGAGCCAGTCGGTCGCCGCAGCGAACGCAAAGACTGCACTGGCCGCCATGTAGCTCCAGTGATAAGGCATGTAGAACAACAAAATGAAGATCGGAATCAGTAAAACGCGTAGTACGGTGATCAGATTAGGGATATTCATCGGCACAACTGGCTACGAGGTGAACGAGCATTCTACTCGCTGTGCAGGTTTGCATAAATCGACTCTGCCAGCTTTTTGCTGATTCCGGGTGCTTTTGCTATCTCATCGATGCTGGCACGGGACAATTCCTGCAATCCGCCGAAATGCTTGAGCAGGTCACGACGCCGGGTCGGCCCGACACCCGCCACGCCCTCAAGGGTCGATGTGCGCCGGGTCTTGCCGCGGCGGGCACGGTGGCCGGTGATTGCGAAACGGTGTGCCTCGTCGCGAATCTGCTGGATAAGGTGCAGGGCCGGAGAGTCGCCGGGCAGCGTGAATTCATGTGCTGAGTCGTTCAGGTACAGGGTTTCGAAACCGGCCTTGCGCGTGGTGCCCTTGGCAACACCGAGCAGGATGAGCTCAGGAACCTGTAATTCATTGAGCACGTCGCGCGCCATGGACATCTGCCCCTTGCCGCCGTCCACCAGCAGCACGTCAGGCAACTTGCCCTCCCCGGCCTTGATGCGGCTGTAACGCCGGGTCAACGCCTGGTGCATGGCGGCATAGTCGTCGCCCGCCGTCACGCCTTCAATATTGAAACGCCGGTAATCGGACTTGATCGGGCCTTCGGGGCCGAACACCACGCACGACGCTACGGTCGCCTCACCGCTGGAGTGGCTGATGTCGTAGCATTCCAGGCGCATTGGCGGGTCTTCGAGACCCAGCACCTTGGCCAGCGCTTCGAACCGCGACGCAACGTGCTGACGGTTGGCCAGCCGCGCGGTCAGTGCTTGCTCGGCATTGGTGACCGCCATTTGCTGCCAGCGCGCCCGCGTGCCGCGCACGCGATGACTGATGACCATCTCGACCCCGCGCAGCTCTTCGACGGCGTCGACGAACGCAGGGAAATCGTCGTTGATGACATTGACGATGACTTCACCGGGCAGCTCACGGTCGATGCCGCCGAGAAAATACTGAGCCAGGAATGCCGACATCACTTCGCCGACCTCCTCTTCTATGCCCACCTGCGGGAAGAAGTTCTTGCTGCCCAGCACCCGCCCGCCCCGCACGCTGATCAGGTGCACGCAGGCACCGCCAGGGTTGACGAACGCGGCGACCACATCGACATCGCCGGTGCCGCCATCCATGCTTTGCTGATCCTGGACGCGGCGCAACAAGGCCACCTGATCACGCAACTCGGCTGCGCGTTCGAAATCGAGCGCCATCGCGGCTTTTTCCATCGACGCGTTCAGCTCGTCGCTCAGGGCATTGCTGCGCCCTTCGAGGAACATTACCGAGTGACGCACGTCTTCGGCATACACCTCAGGCTCGACCAGCCCGACACACGGCCCTTTGCAGCGTTTGATCTGATATTGCAGGCAAGGACGCGTGCGGTTCTTGAAGTAGCTGTCCTCGCACTGCCGCACCTGGAAAGTCTTCTGCAGCAGACTGAGGCTCTCGCGAATCGCGCCGGCACTCGGGTAAGGCCCGAAATAACGACCCTTGGCCTTCTTGGTGCCACGATGAATGCTCAGCCGCGGAAAGGCGTTGTCGGACAGAAACACATAGGGATAGGACTTATCGTCACGCAGGAGAATGTTGTACGGGGGCCGCCACTCCTTGATGAGGGTCTGCTCCAGCAACAACGCTTCGGTTTCGTTGCCCGTGATGGTGGTTTCGATCTGGGCGATGCGCGACACCAGCGCTCCGGTCTTGGGCGCGTGTCCGGTCTTGCGGAAGTAGCTGGCAAGACGCTTCTTGAGGTTCTTGGCCTTGCCGACGTAAAGCAGTGTGGCTTCGGCGTCGAACATACGGTAGACGCCGGGGCGACCGCTACAGGTCGCGAGAAATGCACTTGGATCAAATGTCTGGGTCATGTTCAGGCGCTGGCATCAACCATGCCGTGACGTACAGCGAGCAAAGCCAGTTCAACATCACTGCTGATCGAGAGCTTTTCAAAGATACGGTATCGGTAGGTATTAACGGTTTTCGGTGACAGGCACAGTTTGTCCGAGATGGTCTGGACTTTCTGACAGCCAACAATCATCAGGGCAATCTGGATCTCGCGCTCGGACAGCAGATCGAACGGCGAATTGTTGACCTGCGGCTGAAATGACTTCAATGCCAGTTGCTGGGCAATCTGCGGGCTGATGTAACGCTGACCGGCAAACACCAGGCGAATGGCCTGGACCATTTCAGCGAGCCCGGCGCCCTTGGTCATGTAACCGGCAGCGCCGGCCTGCAGCAAACGGGTCGGGAAAGGATCTTCTTCACAGACGGTGACAGCGACGACCTTGATATCCGGGTGGCTGCGCAGCATCTTGCGCGTCGCTTCCAGACCTCCGATACCCGGCATCTTGACGTCCATCAGCACGACGTCGGGCTTGAGCTCGCGCGCTTTTTTCAGGGATTCCTCGCCGGAATCGGCCTGTCCGACAACCTGCAGACCATCAATGTCGGCCAGCATGCGTGTGATGCCTGTCCGGACAAGATCATGGTCATCGACAACTAGCACCTTAATCAAGCAGACACCTCGCGCAACGGTCATAACGAATGCCAATCACCATAACAAAAACAACGAGGCAGACCTAGCACTGCGAACACCGTCTCACATCAATATGATGGCAGGCGCATCCGGGAGGGCTGCAAAAATCTCGACAGGACGGCGGAGCCGCGCGCGTCCCGGTCTTGTATCAGTTACCTGAAGGAAGCTTTGCAGTGCCCGGTGATGGCGCCGAAAGCTCGGCAATTGTGGTGGTTAGGCGTCTGATAGCGTCCTGATCTTCCTTGCCCAGCACCCGGTAATTGCCCAGGATCTTTTCTTCGATAAGACTGAGATTGTCGATCGGCACCGGCGTTCGCGTCCCCGTTAACACATAGAGCACGTCAACACCTTTGGCCGCAACCGCAGCCAGGTAATCGGCCTTGGGCGCGCGATCGCCATTTTCGTACTTTCCCTGTGCGTTGGCCTCGACCCCTCCTATTTCGCCAAATGTACGCTGAGACATCCTCAGGCGCTCTCTTTCCTTTCTCAGCCGGCAACCGATTCCACTCATTTGAGCCTATGATCCTGTCGAAGCCATCCTAACGAATGTTAGAATCCTGCGGAAGTGAATAGATTTGAACGGTTTTGAACTATGCCCGGAATACGTAGCGCCGCACAAGCCAAGGCCTGGCTGGACCAACAGGGCAAATCTGTTCAGGAGTTCGCTCGTGAAAATTGCATTGATCCGGCGACCACTTACCAGGTACTGGCAGGACGCAAGAAAGGAAGGCGTGGTGAAGCGCATAAGGTAGCTGTACTGCTGGGCATGAAAATCGGGACGATCCCGAACTCGGAAGCCCTGCATGAAGAAGCACGTGAAGAATAGCCGATTATTACCTGGTGAAAACTACCTGGCGACAACGCATCCCGGACAAAACGCCAAAGCCGTTGTCTGCACTCAGGTATACAGGGTTGCGGGTAAAATAGCCCGCCCGGATACCGCATGCCATCAACCGTTGAGCGGTTCGCTGTCGCTACCGGGATTCCACTTGCCTGCGTTCGCGAAAATCGATAATCCCGCTGATTGAATTTTCCAATTGAAGACGCCTGCTTTCCTGAAGTAAGCTTGCGCTCAATCTACGGAGACCCACCATGCTGCAGTCCGCTTCACCGCTACTCGACGTTGCTACCGGCATTACTTGCCGTGCACGCGCCGTGGCTGTGCAGATGGCTTCGGTGAGCGCATCCGTTAATTCTTATTATGGGTATTGGTTTAGCCACTGGCGCGCCTGATACCCATCCGGCGCCCACGTTAAGGGGACGCCAACCAGAGAATTCTCTAACCCCCGGTCGGCTTCCCGACCGGGGGTTTTTTTTCAGGGCCACGTATTTCAACGGTCTGTTCCAGAACAGCCGTAAACAATCAACCTGCATCGCATCGAGGATCACGACATGAACTACGCCACTTATTACCGTAACGACATCGATTTTGCCTGGCGATTTAGCCACCTCCGTTCGGGACAGCCTGCCGCCTCCGTTCGGTCACTGCCAGGTGGCAAGCACATACCCCCGGTTCTAGAAGCCCTTTGTCGAACACCCCAGTAGGGTCTGCGCGGGAGCGTCCCGCCAGCCCAGGAAGCCAGAACATGAATTCGCCCGTTGCCGTAACCCCGTCCGATCTGTCCAGCTATGCCGTCAAACTGGCGGACAACAGCCCCGCCTCGAAACGCCTGCCAGGTACTCTGGAATTGAAGATGCGTCTGCCCCTCGACGCAGCGCTCACCGAACAGGTTGCCGGCCATCGCCGCGCCGTACGTGCCATCCTTGAAGGTCAAGACTCGCGACTGCTGGTCATCGTCGGCCCCTGCTCGATCCACGACCCTCAATCCGCCCTTGAATACGCTGAGCGACTGGCCGGTCTTGCTGCGCAAGTCAGTGATCAGATGCTGCTGGTGATGCGCGCCTACGTCGAAAAACCGCGCACGACGGTGGGCTGGAAAGGTCTGGCTTACGATCCGCGCCTTGACGGCAGTGACGACATGGCCGAGGGCCTGACGCTGTCGCGGCAATTGATGCTGAAGATGCTGGGCCTGGGCCTGCCGATCGCCACCGAGATACTGCAACCCATGGCGGCGGGCTACTTCGACGACCTGCTCAGTTGGGTCGCGATTGGCGCTCGCACCACCGAATCGCAGATCCATCGGGAAATGGCCAGCGGCCTGCCCATGGCCGTCGGGTTCAAGAACGGTACTGACGGCGGCGTAACGGTGGCCAGCGATGCGATGCGCTCGGCTGCGCATCCACATCGCCACTTTGGCATGGACGGTCATGGCCACCCGGCGATTATCGAGACGCAAGGCAATCCGGATACGCACATCGTGCTACGCGGCGGCCACGGCGGGCCCAATTACGATCGCCAGAGTGTGGCCAAGGTGCAGGCGAGCCTGAGCAAGAATAATGTCGCGTCGCGAATCATGGTCGATTGCAGCCACGCCAACAGCGGCAAGGACCCCTTGCGTCAGCCAGGTGTGTTCGAGGATGTGCTGGAACAGCGCTTGTCAGGCAACACCTCGCTGATCGGCATGATGATCGAGAGCCACCTGTTCGATGGCTGCCAGGCATTGGGCGGGACGCTGCAGTACGGCGTTTCGGTCACCGATGGCTGCCTTGGCTGGGAAGGCACCGAACGCCTGCTGCGTCGCGCGGTTGACCGTCTGCGTTACAGATAAACAGAGCGAAGGAACTTTGTCGGGAAATACCGCACTGAATCCGGTAGGCTGTTTCTTTTTTTTCACAGGAGATTATTCCCCATGGCTAAAGCCACTGCCCGCCACATCCTTGTTTCGAGCGAAGAAAAATGCAACGAACTCAAGGCGCAGATCGAAGGCGGCGCTGATTTCGCAGAAATCGCCAAAGCCAATTCCAGCTGCCCGTCGAGCCGTCAAGGCGGTGACCTGGGTTCGTTCGGTCCAGGCCAGATGGTCAAGGAATTCGACACTGTCGTATTCAGCGCTCCGGTGAACACCGTTCAGGGTCCGGTAAAAACCCAATTCGGCTATCACCTGCTGGAAGTGACCAGCCGTCAGGACTGATCCTGCCGCGCCGGGTGCCAGACGGCTCATCTTCGGATGGGCCGTTTTTGTATGTGGCCGTTTTCAACAATACAGTGACCCGGCATGCGCGCCGTGGCTTGGCGAAGCGGCCATTTGTCTGTAGAAGATAGCGCGATGCAGAGCCATGAGCTCTGCCATGTTTTTTGTCACCGCTGCACAGCCAGTCGCCTTTAACCCTGACGTTCGCTTGCGAACGTCAGTCAGGATTCGAGTCATGCGTTTTGTTTTTTCATCATTGCTCGCCTTGACGCTGACCTTCGTTGGCGCTGCCCAATCGCTGTACGCAGCCCCGCAACACGCCCTGACCGTTTACGGCGAAGCTGCGCGCTATCCCGCTGACTTCAAGCACTTCGATTACGTGAACCCGGACGCGCCCAAAGGCGGCAGCATGCGCCGCTCGGCCATCGAGATCGGCCAGTTCGATCACCTGATGCCCTTCACCGACAAGGGCATGGGCGTTTCGCAGATCAACGGCATGCTCTATTCCCCACTGGCCACGCGCTCGATGGATGAGCCCTACACCGTCTACGGGCTTGTCGCCGAGAAAATGGAGCGTGGCGCGGATGGCCTCTCCCTGCGCTTTTATCTGAACCCGAAGGCACGTTTCGCAGACGGTACGCCGATTACTGCCAGTGACGTGAAGTACACCTACGAGCTGCTGATGACGCAGGGCAACCTGCAATACCGCACCCAGTTTGAAGCGGTCAAGGGCGTGGAGGTCGAATCGCCTTCGCAGGTCCGCTTCGACTTCAAGCAGAGCGATAACCGCACCCTGCCCCTCGACCTGGCTTCGCTGCCGATATTCCCCGAACACTGGTGGAAAACCCGTGACTTCGCCAGCGGTGCCGGTTTTGAAATTCCGCCAGGCAGCGGGCCCTACCGGATCAGCCATGTGGACCCTGGCCGCACCGTTACCTTCGAGCGCGATCCGGACTGGTGGGGCAAGGACCTGCCGGTCAGCAAAGGCCTGTATAACTTCAACAGGTTCAGCATCGAATACTTCGGCGACACCGATGTTGCACGTACGGTACTCAAAGGCGGCGCCTACGATTACAACCGCGAGTTTTCGGCCACCGGCTATTCAATCCGCTATGACGGCCCGGCCCTCAGCGACGGACGCCTGCAGAAAGCCCAGTTGGCCAGAGGCGCGGTGCAAAGCTCGCAGGGTTTCGTCTTTAACCTGAGCCGCCTCATGTTCCAGGACCGCCGCGTGCGCCAGGCGCTGTCGCTGCTCTGGGACTTTGAATGGACCAATCGGCAGATGATGCGCAACATGTACATTCGCCAGAACAGCTTCTTCTCCAACTCGGAGCTGGCCGCCAGCGAACTGCCCACGCCGGCTGAGCTTAAAATCCTCGAACCATTGCGCGGCAAAGTCCCTGACCAGGTGTTCGACAGCGTGTTCGAGACGCCCAAAACCGATGGCACAGGCTTAATCCGCGACAAGCAGCTGCAAGCGCTGGCCTTGATGAAGGAAGCAGGCTGGACGCCGAAGGGCGATGAGCTGGTGAATGCCCAGGGAGAACCCTTCAGCTTCACCTTTCTCAATGCACAAACAGGTTTCGAGCGGATGCTGCTGCCCTACAAACGCACCCTGGCGCAGATCGGTATCCATTTCGACATTCGCCGCATCGATGCCGCGCAATACCTCAACCGCGTCATGGCCCGCGATTACGACATGATCGTCACCGGCTACCCGGTCTCGACATCGCCCGGTGCCGAGCTGTACAGCAGTTTCGGCTCCAAGGTGGCGATGGACCCTGGTTCAAGCAATTACATGGCGCTGCAAGACCCCGCTGTCGACACGCTGATTGCCGGCCTGCTCAAGGCCGACAGCAAGCAGACCATGACCGACTACGCCCATTGCCTGGACCGGGTACTGCAGTGGAACTACTACTGGATTCCCAACTATTATCCGCCCGGCTCTTCAACCGTCTGGTGGAACCGTTTCGGCATCCCGAAAATTCAGGCCAGCAATAACGAAGCCATCGAAACATGGTGGGAAATCAGCCCGACACCGCTGACCAACGAGCAATTCGCTGAAAAACGCGGCGCTTCAGCCATTGTTTCGGAGATGCAGTGAATGCTTGGCTATATTCTGCGGCGCCTGCTGCTGATCATCCCTACCCTGCTGTGCATTCTGCTGGTCAACTTTTTCATCGTGCAGGCCGCGCCGGGTGGGCCTGTGGAGCAGGCCATCGCTCGGCTGCAAGGGATCGGCGGCGCCACCGTGGGCGCAGGCGCCAGCGAGTCCGCCGGGGCCGGTCATTCCAAAGCGTCCCGCGGGCTGGACCCGGCGCTGATCAAGCAGATCGAACGTCAATACGGTTTCGACAAACCGCTGCACGAACGTCTCTGGCTGATGCTGAAGAACTACGCCCGACTGGATTTCGGCAGCAGCTTCTTTCGCGGCGCAACGGTGACCGACCTGATTCTGCAGAAAATGCCGGTGTCGATATCGCTGGGGCTCTGGGCGACGTTGCTGACCTACCTGGTGTCTATCCCGCTGGGGATTCGCAAAGCGGTCAAACACGGCAGCCAGTTCGATATCTGGAGCAGCACCGCCATCATCATCGGTTACGCCATGCCAGCCTTCCTGTTCGCCATGCTGCTGGTGGTGGTGTTCTGTGGCGGCACGTCGCTGAACTGGTTTCCGGTGCGCGGACTGGTCTCGGACAACTTCGAGCAACTGACCACGATCGGCAAGATCGCTGACTATTTCTGGCACCTCGCGCTGCCGGTCTTGGCGCTGGTGATTGGTGGCTTCGCCACGCTGACCCTGCTGACCAAACATTCCTTTCTCAACGAAATCACCCGCCAGTACGTGACCACGGCCCGCGCCAAGGGCATGAGCGAGCGGCGGGTGCTGTATGGCCATGTGTTTCGCAATGCCATGTTGCTGGTGGTGTCAGGCATTCCGCAGGCGTTCATCAGCGTGTTCTTTGCCGGGTCGCTGCTGATCGAGGTGATCTTCTCGCTGGATGGCCTGGGCCGCATGAGCTATGAAGCCGCTGTGTCGCGGGACTATCCGGTGGTGTTCGGCTCGTTGTTCATCTTCACCGTATTCGGCCTGCTGATAAAACTGATCGGCGATATCTGCTACACGCTGGTCGACCCCAGAATCGACTTCAGCGCGAGGAATGCATGATGCGCAGCCTTTCGCCGCTTGCCCGTCGTCGCCTGGAACGCTTTCGCAGCAATCGCCGCGGCTGGTGGTCGCTGTGGCTGTTCTGCGGACTGTTTGCCCTGACCCTGGGTGGCGAACTGATCGCCAATGACAAGCCGCTGCTGGTCAGCTATCAGCACTCGCTGTATTTCCCGGTGTTCAAGCGTTATACCGAGCAGCAATTCGGCGGCGAGCTGCCCTTCCAGCCCGATTACCGCAGCGACTACGTGCGTACGCTGATCAGCAAAGGTGACGGCTGGATGCTGTTCCCGCCGATTCCGTTCAGTGACGACACGCCCAACTATGACCTGACCACCCCTGCCCCCAGCCCGCCCTCTGCAGAAAACTGGCTCGGCACCGATGACCAGGCGCGCGACGTCATGGCGCGGGTGATCTTCGGCGCCCGGGTGTCGATTCTGTTTGCGCTGGCGCTGACCTTTATCAGCGCATTGATCGGCATCAGCGCCGGGGCGTTGCAGGGCTATTACGGCGGCTGGGTCGACCTGTTCGGTCAGCGACTGCTGGAGGTCTGGTCAGGCCTGCCGGTGCTGTACCTGCTGATCATCCTGTCAGGCTTCGTCGAACCCGATTTCTGGTGGCTGCTGGGCATCATGGCGCTGTTTTCCTGGCTGACCCTGGTCGATGTGGTACGCGCCGAGTTTCTGCGCGGCCGCAACCTCGAATACGTCAAGGCCGCCCGCGCGCTCGGTCTGGGCGACCGAAAAGTGATCATGCGCCACATCCTGCCCAACGCAATGACTGCGACGTTGAGCTATCTGCCGTTTATCCTTACCGGCGCCATCTCGACCCTCACCGCACTGGATTTTCTGGGCTTCGGCATGCCTGCCGGCAGCGCGTCGCTGGGCGAACTGATCGCCCAGGGCAAGCAGAACCTGCAAGCGCCCTGGCTGGGACTGACGGCGTTCTTTGCCCTCGCGTTGATCCTGACGCTGCTGGTATTCATAGGCGAGGCGCTGCGTGATGCCTTCGACCCGAGGTCCTGACATGTCGGAAAACCTGATCGAAATCCGCGACCTGAGCGTCGCCTTCAACGGGCAAAAAGTGGTCAGCAACCTGAGCCTGGATGTGCGCCGCGGCGAGTGCCTGGCACTGGTCGGCGAGTCCGGTTCCGGCAAGTCGGTTACCGCGCATTCGATCCTGCAATTGCTGCCCCGCAGCGGCACCCTGACCACGGGCAGCATCACCTACCGGGGTCAACAGCTGGTGGGGGCCGACGACCGCACCCTTCGCGAGCTGCGTGGCAACCGGATTGCGATGATTTTCCAGGAACCAATGACCTCGCTGAACCCGCTGCACAGCGTAGCCAAGCAAATCGGCGAGACATTGTTGCTGCATCGCGGCGTCAGTGGGCGTGAAGCGCAGAAACGCATTGTCGAGCTGCTGGAGCTGGTCGGTATTCAGCAGCCGGAAAAACGCCTGAAAGCCTATCCGCACGAACTCTCCGGAGGCCAGCGTCAGCGGGTGATGATTGCCATGGCACTGGCCTGCGAACCGGAGCTGCTGATTGCCGACGAACCCACCACTGCGCTGGACGTCACGGTACAACGCAAAATCCTCCTGCTGCTCAAGGAGCTGCAGCAGCGCCTGAACATGTCGCTGCTGTTGATCAGCCATGACTTGAATCTGGTGCACAGCGTCGCTCAGCGCGTCTGCGTAATGCGCGCCGGCGAAATCGTCGAGCAGTCCGATTGCAAGTCGCTGTTCAAATCACCTCAGCATCCCTACAGCCGCCTGCTGCTGGACGCCGAACCTGCCGGCGAGCCGCTGCCACGCGACACCCGGGAAACGGTGCTGCAAGTCGACAACCTGAAGGTCTGGTTTTCCCTGACCGGCGGCATCCTGCGGCGGCACAGGGAATACCTCAAGGCGGTGGATGACATCAGCCTGAGCATCGAGCGCGGCAAGACCCTGGGTATCGTCGGTGAGTCGGGTTCCGGCAAGTCGACCCTGGGTCAGGCGATCCTGCGTCTGCTGGAGTCACGCGGCAGTATCCGCTTTCGCGGGCAGGCGCTGGACGGCCTGAGTCAGAAACAGATGCGCCCGTGGCGTAAAGAGATGCAAGTGGTCTTTCAGGACCCTTACGGCAGCCTCAGCCCGCGCATGTCGGTGGCGCAGATCATCAGTGAGGGGCTGGAGGTGCACAGCCAGTACAACCCGGCGAAATGCGATGCAGAGGTCATTCGGGCGCTGGAAGAAGTCGGCATCGACCCGCAGAGTCGGCATCGCTACCCCCATGAATTTTCCGGTGGCCAGCGTCAGCGCATCGCCATTGCCCGGGCGCTGGTGCTGAAACCCGCACTGATTCTGCTCGATGAGCCGACATCGGCGCTGGACCGTACCGTGCAGAAACAGGTCGTGGCGCTGTTGCGCGAACTCCAGGAAAAGCATGGCCTGACGTATCTGTTCATCAGCCATGACCTGGCAGTGGTCAAAGCCCTCGCCCACGACGTGATCGTGGTCAAGGATGGCAAAGTCGTCGAGCGTGGCGCGAGCCATGATGTCTTCGAGGCACCGCAACATCCCTACACGCAGGAATTGCTGGCGGCCGCGCATCCGGAATGATCTGGCCCACAACGAAGCTTCTGCCCGGGGGGGCGTAGCGTCACCGATTTACGCCTGCGGACCCGGCGCGTCATCATCGACCAGCCCCCACTCTGCGGTGCTTGCCGTGCTGCTGCCGGTCGGGGCCGGCGGCGGTGTGGTGAGGCTCCCGGCGCCGCCTTCACTGTGCAGTTTGAGGCGCAGGCGCACGTTGTTCTGCGAGTCGGCGTTCTTGAGGGCTTCTTCTTCGCTGATCGCCCCTTCGACGGCCAGATTGAATAGCGCAGAGTCGAACGTCTGCATACCGAGGCTGCCGGACTTCTCCATGATGCCCTTGAGTTCGGTCAGTTCATTGCGCTGGATCAGGTCGCGAATGGTCGGTGTGCCCATCATCACTTCCACCGCCGCGCGGCGCTTGCCATCCGGGGTTCTGACCAGCCGCTGGGAGACGAATGCCTTGAGGTTGTTGCCCAGGTCATGCAGTAACTGCGCGCGACGCTCTTCCGGGAAGAAATTGATGATCCGGTCCAGCGCCTGATTGGCGTTGTTGGCGTGCAGGGTCGAGATCGCCAGGTGGCCGGTGTCGGCAAACGCCAGCGCGTGCTCCATGGTCTCGCGATCACGAATCTCGCCGATCAGAATCACATCCGGCGCCTGGCGCAGCGTGTTTTTCAGTGCCGCATGGAAGCTGCGGGTATCGACCCCGACTTCGCGCTGGTTGACGATCGATTTCTTGTGGCGATGGATGAACTCGACCGGGTCTTCGATGGTGATGATATGGCCGCTGGCGTTGCGGTTACGGTAGTCGATCAGCGCCGCCAATGAGGTCGACTTGCCCGAACCGGTGGCCCCGACAAACAGCACCAGACCGCGCTTTTCCATGATCACGTCGAGCAGCACGGGCGGCAGGAACAGGTCTTCGAAACGCGGGATGTCCAGCTTGATATTCCGCGCGACGATGGACACTTCGTTGCGCTGCATAAAGATATTGATCCGGAACCGGCCGATGCCCGCCATCGAAACGGCGAGGTTCATCTCCAGTTCGCGTTGAAACTCGAGCTTCTGTTCTTCGTCCATCAGCCCCTGGGCAATGACTGCGACCTCCCCCGGCTTGAAGGTTTCGCTGCCCAGTGGCTTGAGCACACCGTTGAACTTGGCGCACGGTGGCGCTCCGGTGGAGAGGTACAGGTCCGATCCGTCCTGACTGGCCAGAATCTTCAACAGCGCCGGGAAATCCATAATCAATACCGTACAAAATGAAGTAAAGAGACCACGACCGTCAGGACGGCACGTGTGACGCGCGGGCGTCGCTCAGCAAGAGCAGGCATAATGGCAGCCTTTTGCAGCAGGTGATATTGCGACATGAAAGCCCAAGCCCGCCATATTCTGGTGAAGACCGCCGAAGAGGCCGAACAGCTCAAGCTGCGTATTGCCAAGGGTGAGGCGTTTGACGTGCTGGCTAAAAAGCATTCTAGCTGCCCGTCCGGCAAACGTGGCGGCGATCTGGGCGAAGTCAGGCCTGGGCAAATGGTCGGCGCCATCGATCAGGTGATCTTCAAAAAGCCGCTGCGCATCGTGCATGGGCCAATCAAGAGCAAATTCGGCTATCACCTGGTGCAGGTGTTCTATCGCGACTGACGCACAGGTCAAAAGCTGAAAAACCCCGAACCGAGCGCGGTTCGAGGTTTTTCGGGCATCGGCCAGCGCGCTGATCAGTTCGGCGAAATGGCGCCGTCTACCAGCACTTGAGCTTCTGCCACCAGACGCTTGAGGTGATCTTCGCTGACAAAGCTCTCGGCGTAGATCTTGTAGATGTCCTCGGTGCCTGAAGGGCGCGCCGCAAACCAGCCATTTTCGGTCATGACCTTGACGCCACCAAACGCCTGATCGTTGCCCGGTGCATTGCTCAGCACCTGCTGAATAGGCTCGCCCGCCAGTTCAGTGGAAGTCACCTGCTCCGGCGACAGCTTGCTCAGCAGTGCCTTCTGTTGCGGGTTGGCCTTGGCATCGACGCGGGTCGAGAACGGCTCGCCCAGTTCTTCAGTCATGGTCTTGTAGATCTGGCTCGGGTCGCGACCGGTACGCGCGGTCATTTCCGCAGCCAGCAAGGCCGGAATCAGACCGTCCTTGTCAGTGGTCCAGACCGTACCGTCGCGGCGCAGGAACGAGGCGCCGGCGCTTTCTTCACCGCCAAAACCCAGCGAGCCCTCGAACAGCCCCTGAGCGAAGTATTTGAAGCCGACCGGCACTTCGTACAGGCGACGGCCCAAGCGCTTGGCCACCCGATCGATCATGCCGCTGCTGACCACGGTCTTGCCGACCGCTGCATCGGCACGCCACTCGGGACGGTTCTGAAACAGGTAATCGATGGATACGGCGAGGTAGCTGTTGGGCGTCATCAGTCCACCAGACGGGGTCACGATGCCGTGGCGGTCGTGATCCGGATCGCAGGCAAATGCAACCTGATAACGGTCCTTGAGACCGATCAGGCTTTGCATCGCGTGGCTGGAGGACGGGTCCATGCGAATCTGGCCATCCCAGTCGACGGTCATGAAGCGGAACGTAGGGTCGACAAATTTATTGACCACATCCAGATTCAGGCCGTAATGCTCGCCAATAGCCGACCAGTAATTCACTCCGGCGCCGCCCAGCGGGTCGACACCAAGACGCAGGCCCGAGTTGCGGATGGCGTCCATGTCGATCACGTTCTTCAGGTCGGCCACGTAGGTGTTGACGTAATCATGGCGGTGCGTGGTATCGGCACGCAGCGCTTTTTCACGGCTGATGCGTGAAACGCCAGTGACGTTCTCGGCCAGCAGTTCGTTGGCCTTGTTCTCGATCCACTTGGTGACATCACTGTCGGCCGGGCCGCCATTGGGCGGGTTGTACTTGAAGCCACCGCTTTGCGGCGGGTTGTGCGACGGCGTAATGACGATGCCGTCCGCCAGCCCTGAGGTACGGCCGCGGTTGTAGCAGATAATCGCGTGGGAAACCGCAGGCGTCGGGGTGTATTCGTCACCTTGCGAAATCATCACCTGCACGCCATTGGCGGCCAGCACTTCAAGCGCGGTGGCTGCGGCCGGGGTCGACAGCGCGTGGGTATCGGCACCCAGAAACAAGGGGCCGTCGATGCCGTTGGCCTTGCGGTAAAGGCAGATCGCCTGACTGATAGCCAGCACGTGCCATTCGTTGAAACCCAGGTCAAACGACGTGCCACGGTGCCCGGAAGTGCCGAACGCAACACGTTGAGTGGGCACCGATGCATCGGGCTGGCCGGTGTAGTAAGCCGTGACCAGTCTCGGAATATCGACCAGTAACTGCGCAGGTGCCAGCTTGCCGGCGAAAGGACTGAGACTCATACAACCTCCACGAAGAAATGAAATACGGAGAAAAAATAAAGACTTGCTGCAGCTGCCAAGATGATCGATGCCGCAGTTTACTGGCAGTTCGACAGCGCTGCTTGAGTATTGATCCCCGGCATCTGCTTCTGTTTCAGCTCAATCGCCAAAACGGCAACCGAGCTCAGGCCATCGACGTTTCGGGCCGCCACCACGCTGGAAACAACTGCTTCACCTTGTGCTCGGCAAAACGGTCATCGATGAGCATCACCACACCACTGTCACTCTGGCTGCGGATAACCCGCCCCGCAGCCTGCACCACCTTCTGCACGCCGGGGTAAAGGTAGGTGTAGTCGTAACCGGCACCGAACAGCGCCGCCATGCGCTGCTTGAACTGTTCGTTGACCGGATTGAGCTGAGGCAGCCCCAGGGTGGCGATGAACGCGCCGATCAGGCGTGCGCCCGGCAAGTCGATACCTTCACCAAACGCGCCGCCCAGCACGGCAAAACCGATGCCCTGACTGCTCAGGGTGAACCGGTCGAGAAACGCGTGGCGCTCACTCTCGCCCATCCCCCGTGCCTGCAGCCAGAGGCTGATGTGCGGGTGGGTGCGCGCCATCAGCTCGGCGACCTGCTGCAGGTAATCGAAACTGCTGAAGAACGCCAGGTAATTGCCCGGCCGAGCATCGAACTGCTTGGCCATCAGTTCGACAATCGGCGCCAGCGAAGCCTGACGATGAGTGAAGCGAGTGGAAATGCGACTGACGATGCGCACATCGAGCTGATCGTGGTGAAACGGCGATTCCACATCGATCCATGCGGTATTGGCCGGCAATCCCAGCAGGTCCGCGTAATAGTGGCGCGGGTTGAGCGTTGCGGAAAACAGTACCGTGCTGCGCGCAGCGGTCAGGCGCGGGCGGATGAAACGCGCAGGGACGACGTTGCGCAGGCTGAGGCGCGACAGAACGCGCTTGCCGCCCGCCTCGCGCCGGGTGATGTCGAAAATGAAATGCTCATCGAACAGCTCGGCGATGCGCGCAAAGCCGATGGCGTCCAGGTAGAACCCCTGCAACGTGCCATCCACTGCCTGCGGGTGCTCGTTGAAATGATCACCGATGGTCGAGATGCTCTGGTTGAGGCTGCCGATGAATTTTTCCGGTGCTGCCGAATAAGCCTGATAGGTACCGGGCTGTGCCTTGTGCAGCGCATTCCATTGGCGATCCAGGCGCTGCAAGGCTTTTTTCACCGGTTCCGGCGCTGTCTGGATCAAGGCTTTCAGCTGGCTCTGGTCAAGGCTCGCGCTGTACATCTGGCGTGCCCGCTCGACCATGTTGTGGGCTTCATCGACCAGCACCGCAACGCGCCACTGATTGAGCTGAGCGAGGCCGAACAGCAGCGCGCTCAGGTCAAAGTAATAGTTGTAGTCCGCGATGACCACGTCAGCCCAGCGCGCCAGTTCCTGGCTCAAATAATACGGGCAAACCTGATGCTGCAAGGCGACATCGCGCACGCCCGCCTGATTCAGCCACGGCGAGGTCAACGCCGCTGAGCGAGCGGCTGGCAGACGATCATAAAAGCCGCTGGCCAGCGGACAGGAATCACCGTTACAGGCCTTGTCCGGATGCTCGCAGGCCTTGTCACGCGCCACCAGCTCAAGGACCCGCAGCTTCAGCTCCGGCGCGCTGTAATTGATGACTTCCAGCGCATCCAGTGCCAGTCGACGCCCCGGCGTCTTGGCGGTGAGAAAGAAAATCTTGTCGAGCTTCTGGCCGGGCGCGGCCTTGAGCAAGGGAAACAGCGTGCCCACCGTTTTGCCGATACCGGTAGGCGCCTGAGCCATCAGGCAACAGCCGGTACTGACGGCCTTGTACACCGACTCGGCCAGCACCCGCTGCCCGGTACGGAAAGACGCGTGGGGGAATTTCAGGTTGCCCAGCGTCGTGTGCAGCGCCTGCGTATGCGCCAGTTCCTGCTGCGCCCAGCCGAGGAATATCGTGCACTGTCGTTCGAAGAACGCTTGCAGCGTGGCCGCACTGAACGGCTCGCGAATCAGGGTTTCCTGCTCGCTGACAATGTTGAAATACACCAGCGCCAGCGTCACGTTCTCAAGCTGCAGGCGCTGGCAAAGCAGCCAGCCGTAGACCTTCACCTGCGCCCAGTGCAACTGACGGTGGTTGGCGGGCATCGCGTCGAGTTCACCGCGATAGGTTTTCACCTCTTCCAGTTGATTGCGACTGGCGTCATAGCCATCCGCCCTGCCCCTTACCGTCAGCTCGCGATAATCACCACTCAACGACAGCTCGGCCTGGTAATCGGCACCGCGCCGCGCGGCGACCGTGCGGTGCCCGGCAATACCTTCCTGCGCCGTGGGTGACGGCGTGAAGCGCAGGTCGAGGTCGCCCACCTTGGCGGTAAACTCGCACAACGCGCGCACGGCCACGACATAACGTGCAGGCAGGTCGCTTGCGAGGACAGGCTCGGGATCAGGGTTTACGGGGGCGTTCGGGGTCACTGCGCTGGGGAGCCGTTGGTTGTGAATACTGGACAGGCGTCCAGTTAACAACCTTGCACCACGTCTGGCAAACACAAATGGATCGACGGCCTGCCAGGTCAACGCCTATGGCAGACGAGCGTGACTTAATGCCTCTGCCAGCGCGCCCAGCAGCCTGCCAGGTTCACGGGTCCAGTCAGTCGCATAGCTGACCCACAGATGTTGCGAGTAGCGGCTCTGCAAAGTGAACAGCTCGCCAGGACTGACGACGATCGACTGGGCCAGCAACGCAACGAAGACCTGACGCATGTCCACCCGGTAAGCGCTCTCGGCCCACACGCCGCAGCCGCCCTCGGGCAGCTGATAGCGCAGTGTCCCGCCGGTCTGTTCATCCAGTTGCTGCGTTATCGCCTGCATGCGTCTGCTCAGCGTCTCTCGCAACGCCAGCAGATGCCTGTCCAGACGCCCGCTGCTGCATAACCTGGCGATGGCCCTTTGCCGAAGCGGCGGCAGTTCGAATGCTCGCAGGCAGAAATACTGCTGCCAATGCGCATCCAGGCTTTTGCACAGCAGGTAAGCATAGGGCGCTTCAGGCCCGAGGCTCTTCTCGAATCCGCCGATGATCACCAGCCGCTGCGGGTCGATCCAGTCGCGCAAGGGGGCCTGCCCGGCAGCAAATTGCAGCCCGGCGTGACTGTCGTTTTCCAACACCCAGACCTGATGACGATTGAGCACTTCGGCGACAGCCTGGCTGTTGTCTTGCGGACGCACACTGCCTCGCACCGGGTTCAGCAACGCGGGCAACACGGCAAGGCCGATGTCATGGCCGCGCAATACGCCGTCAAGCCGGGCCGCATCAAGGCTGCCGGTCTCATCCAGCGGCAGCTCGATAACCCGGATGTCGAACGATTGCAGCAGGCGCAGCAACGCCCAGGCACAGGGCGATTCCACCAGTACCGTGCCACCGCGCAGCCGCAGCGTGCCAAGCACCGCCTTGAATGCGCCATGAAAGTCAGCGGCAACATAGACATTGTCAGCGTGCCAGCAATGCGCTGCATCGCGGGTGTACCGGGCGGCCAGCGCCGTGCGAAGTTCCGGCTCGCCGAATGGCTGAAAAACCGGGTCCCGCGGGTGCGGGTAATGCCTGCCCAGCTCGCGCTCCATCGCCGGCAGCGGACTGTCCTGGGCGAGCAAAAGCGCCGGCTCATCGCAACCCAGCAACGCCATGCCGGGACGCCGGGCGTTGGCGTACAGGGCCTGCAAAAGATCGCCGTCTGCGTCAGGCACTACGTGACCGTGCGCATTCAAGCTGCGCGGTACCGAGTAATAACCCGATTTGGGCAGCGAATAGACGCGCCCTTCCTTTTCCAGCAATGAATAGGCGCTTTGCACCGTCGATATCGATACGTTCAGGCGCTGCGCCAGCTGTCGCAGTGACGGCATTTTCAGCGCCGGCTCGCCCTGCTGCTGGTCAACCAGACGCACCAGGTAGCGGTAGACCGCCTGATAGGCGAAATCCGTGTTGTTTTTCATGCAGGTACCCGCCGCTCAACCAGAACAGGCTTCAGAACATCGCTGCATGACCAACGCCGTTTACCGACAGCAGTCATGTTTGGCGACCGGATCAGCGTCCCGAGAGCATCTCGGCCACTGCCTGCCCCGTCGCCGGATCAACGGTCATGATCCGGCGCTTGTCGGGGTCGGCAGCGCGGATTCTGGCGATGATTGACTGCGGGTCGTCGAAGTTCACCCGCTGCTTGCCGTAGAGGTTGTGCAACGACTTGAGGCTCAAACCGCTGATATCCACCAGCCACTGCATGACCTGATCCGGCGCCGTCGAACCCGACAGCGCCTTGTGCAGATCCGGCAGCGCTACCAGCATCCCAGGGTGGCAACTGCGCAGAAACGACTCCAGCCCATGGCCATGATCCACGAACGGCGAAAACAGCATGCACACCAGTTGAGTCTCGTTCAGGCCGAAGCCCTCCTGAGCGAAGCTCGATGCCAGCTCGCGGCGCGCCTCGATGCGCGCCCGACCGGCATAAGCGCTCAGCGTCTGGTCGATCAATCGTGGCGGCATCTGCTTTCTGCGCATCAGTGACGTCGCCAGTTCAAGGTATTCGGCGATCCCGTCGGCATAAGTACGCGCTTGCAGGTACTGCGCCGTCAGGCCGCGCATGTGGGCCATCAACAAAGGGTTGGCGCAATCGGATTCACTGAAGCTGAACGACAGATCATCGAAGCGGAAATCGAGGAATTCGGTCAGCAGGTTCCAGTGTTCGTCCGCCTTGCAACTGACCAGATCGGCAATGGTGATGAACGCCGGCGAGCTGCTTTTTTCAGGCAGCGCCATGGCTCGGCTTGCGGGCGTGCTGTCATCGCCCTCACCGTACAGCTCGTGGTAGTAGGCCTGGCCAATCGTATCGATGACATTGAGCACGCTGGCCAGCGTCTGCTTGCCCCAACTGCCCGAGTATTGCCCGGTACGCTGGGCCAGACGCATGATCCAGGTCGCGTACTGACGCTGCTCTCTGAGCGAATCGCCACTGACCACCGCATCAACCCCACTGCCCCAGCTCAGGGCGCGCCCCAGAAACTCCGCCAGCCCGAGGTAACAGGTATTGCAAAACGTGGTGCGGGCGTCGCCAGCAGACAGGTGCCCACCCAGCAGCATGTCCAGACGATTCTGCTCACGCCCCGCGCTGGAAAAAGGCAGGTCCGGCTCGAAGGCCTGGGTGTACTGATTGTCGATCACCAACATCTCGACACGCGGGTCGTCGTAGAGAAACAACGCAGAATAGGTGCGGTTGATGTTATCCATCACCGCAGGAGTCATGCCCGCGTGACGCCGATTGGCAACCCGCAGGCTGAATGTACCGGGCGAGCGGCAGGCAATACTCAACTGGGCAGCGCGCAAAAAGGCCAGTGTGTAGGCACTGTCCTTGCCACCACCGAACGCCACCAGCACCTTGAAGCCGGAAATTCGCTCAATGCCGCCAGCCGCCACAATCAGGCGCTGGATCAACAACTGCAGCGCAGTGCGCTCTGCTCGCGAGAAGTATCCCAACAAGCGTTGCAACACTTGCTGGTAGACATAATTCATTGCCTGTTCGTGGATAGAACTCATTGTGTGTCACCTGCCTGTCGCTCAAGACATGACACGGTGCAGACAGCACATTGAACATCAAGCTGACAACCCAATTTATAGTCGAGCATGACTCATTCCCTGAGTGGTAATTACCGACGCATTATCAGTATCTTTAAAACAATTACAATAGACAGTTTGCATTGAAAAACAGTGCAGTTCAGGGCGAACTTTCAACTGATTAAACACGCTGTTTAAAGGTGTCACCGAACGCCGGCGACAAGCGATTCCCTTTGAACTTAACAGCCTGCAACCCCAGCAGCCAGGCCGCTCAGGCGTCACCACAGGCTGCCGGGCACCCGCCGCTGTTAATATTTCATTCTGACGCGTAGGACATGATATTTATAATATCGCTTTCACTGACAGAACTCATACACTCAAATAAACAATCACGTCGACCCTGTTGCGGGTTTTTATTGTCACTGTTCATTCACAGTTCTGCACGTCTCGGCAAACTGACAGGTGCATCATTCGACGTCGTTTAATGCCTGGCGGCTCTTTTGCAATATGGAATGCAAAAAGCCTTCCGTTCGGAAGGCTTTTCAATAACCCGCGCTGACAAGGAGGTGATGAATCAGACCGCCTCGACTTCCAGCACCGCACGCCCGCCAATCGGGCAGACATCCATGTAACGGTGCGCCTGCACTACCTGGTCGAACGGAAAGCTGCGCGTCTGCAATGGCATAAGCACCTTGTCGCGAGTCATCTGGTTGATGTCCTGCAAGGCACGCTGCAGCGCTTCTTGATCCTGGGTAATGCCCAGCTCGGGCTTGCCGGTGAAATTGCCCAGGCAATGCACGTAGAACTGGATGTTCTTCTGAAATGCGGCACAGGCCGGGAACGGTGTCTGATTACCGCCTTGCAGGCCATACAGCACCAGACTGCCACGCGGCGCAAGCACATCGCCCATGATCGACATCTGCGGACCGCCAAGACCATCGAAGACGGCATCGACACCACGGTTGTCGGTGTACTTGTTGATCGCCATCAACAAGTCCTGTTCTTCGGTGACCACCACCTTGTCGGCCCCCAGTGACAGCAGGTACTCGCGGGCGTCTTCGGTCTTGGTCGCGGCGATGACCCGAGCCCCCAGCGCCTTGCCCAACTGCACGAATGCAGGGCCGGAGCAGTGGCTGGCGTCGGTGACCAGTACGGTCTGCCCGGACTTGATACGCGCCAGATCAACGTATGCAAAGTAAGCCACCAGATACGGCGTGTAATGCACGCTGGCCTGGACCGGCGTCAGCGCATCCGGATAGCGGGTCAGCGCCCGACGCGGCATGACGATGGATTCGCCATAGACCGGGTGCTGATTGGCGTCGGCAGCAGGAAAACTGGCGACCTTGTCGCCCACTTGCAGATCATCCACACCGTCACCCAGCGCGGTAACCACGCCAGCCATCTCATAACCCAGGCCGGCAGGCAGCCGGGCATGGGTAGCCGCGAGATTTTGCCGCCAAAGAACGTCGTACCAGCTGACACCGATGGCCTGAACACGCACCTGTACCTCGCCGGTGACAGGCGACGCGACAGGATGCTCTTCGACTTTGAGCACCTCGGCCGGGCCAAACTGGTGGAAACGGATCGTGCGGGACATTTAGAACCTCGCCTGGTGAACCTTGATGCCACAAACTTTATCCGGGCATTGCCGGCAACACCATCGGTGGCTATTAATAGTCGACATGCCTGTCATCGATTGTGTCCTGTGCGCTGCACGGCGCAGCCAGACAGCGTCCGGGCGTCGATGCGCGTAATGGCCGCCATTGTTCGCATGTCGACGAAACATTGCAAGCCGTGTGGACATTCAGTAACCCCCACAGTAATTTTCGCTGCGCCCGACCCGCATTTGCTCGTACTATCGCACCCTGCTCACGTCCTCAACCGACAAATGGCCCGAGATATTCCGCATGAATCGCAACGACCTGCGTCGCGTCGACCTCAATTTGCTCATCGTTTTCGAGACTCTGATGCATGAGCGCAGTGTCACGCGTGCGGCGGAAAAGCTGTTTCTCGGTCAGCCGGCAATCAGCGCTGCGCTGTCGCGGCTACGCGGCCTGTTCGATGATCCACTGTTCGTGCGCACCGGGCGCAGCATGGAGCCCACCGCCCGAGCGACGGAAATCTTCGCCCTGCTCTCCCCCGCACTCGACTCCATCTCGACAGCGGTCAGCCGCGCCTCGGAGTTCGACCCGGCGACCAGCACCTCGGTGTTCCGCATCGGCCTGTCCGATGACGTCGAGTTCGCACTGTTGCCCACCCTGCTCAAGCGTCTGCGCTCCGAAGCGCCGGGCATTGTGCTGGTGGTCAGACGGGTCAATTACATCCTCATGCCACCCCTGCTCGCCTCCGGAGAGATTTCGGTCGGCGTCAGCTACACCCAGGACCTGCCCGCCAACGCCAAGCGCAAGGTCCTGCGCAGGAGCAAGCCGCAATTGCTGCGTGCCGACTCGATACCCGGCCCGTTGAGCCTCGACGACTTCTGCGCCCGCCCCCACGCACTGGTCTCCTTCGCCGGCGACCTGAGCGGCTTCATCGACGAACATCTGGAAAAACTCGACCGCAAACGCCACGTCGTCCTTGCCGTGCCCCAGTTCAACGGCCTGGCCACACTGCTCACCGGCACCGACATCATCGCCACCGTGCCCGACTATGCGGCGCAGGTCCTGACCGCCGCAGGAGGCGTTCGCTCCGAAGACTTGCCGATTGAAACCCGAACGTTCGAACTGCACATGGCCTGGCGCGGCGCGCAGGATAATGACCCTGGGGAGCGTTGGTTGAGGTCGCGGATTCAGATGTTTTTTGGGGATCCGGATAGTCTTTAGGGGGCGTTGGGCAGGCTGTTTAGCTGGTTATTTCTGGCTTTTCATAGGTCATGGAGATGCAGTACTGCGCACGACACCTGGTATCAAAAATACGACAGCTGCACGGCAGCTATTTCCGGACGGGCGTTGTAAATACGGTATGCGATTTTGGTGTCCTGGCTCCAACCACAGATCAACTCAAATAGCATCGACAGTAGCGCTATTAGCTAAACTACTGCTCGAGGTAGATTAGCGTCAAAGTTATGTATCGCTCATTACGACCCGGCCAGCGATTCTCGGCACGACTAGCTCCCACTCTTGCGAACGATGATAAGCTCGAAACGACTCTTCACACCGGTCAGAACGCCGAACCAAAACAGCCGCCACTTCACACTCCTCAATATCAAGATCTAGGCTGAATGATTTTGCTGTGCGGCCAATAACATA
Source organism: Pseudomonas sp. MEJ108 (assembly GCF_030208985.1). Lineage (NCBI taxonomy): Bacteria > Pseudomonadati > Pseudomonadota > Gammaproteobacteria > Pseudomonadales > Pseudomonadaceae > Pseudomonas > Pseudomonas sp. MEJ108. The sequence continues at coordinate 204,636 of NZ_JARVSW010000014.1, read as the reverse complement.
ACCGTTGGCGTCCTGAATCAGATATCTATCTTCATGAGCTTTAAACGAAAGCATGTCGCCAGGTTCAAGCGCTGCCAATACCTTGTGTATTGATGCCGTAGGGTTCTGACGCCCAGCATAATCAAGATCAATGTCCTTCAAAGAGAGTTGTAGGTAACGCGTCTCCAGCTCCGCAAGGTATTCTCCTCGGAAGGTTCGCGCCATGACCTCTTCCGTAAGTTGGCTGCAGAAAGGATTGCCTTCTGGGTATTCACACAAGGTTAAAGTCTGCTCGGCGCGAGTCATGCCCACGTAGTAGAGTCGACGCTCATCGCTAAGCGTTTCAGGCTGCGTGGACCAGCCGCCGTCAAGCACGACTACGTGGCGGAACTCCAGGCCTTTGGCGGAGTGGACAGTGCCCAGATAGAGACCCTTTCTAGGTTGCTGACGCAGCTCCCGGAAATAGTCATAGAGCCAATCGAGCAGGATCTCAGCACTTAGCGGACATTGTCCGAACTCGGCTGTTAGCTGATCAAAGGCGACGAGTAACATGTCGTACCATTCTGGCCCGAGCTGCCTCTTACCTAGATATGTCCATGTCTCGGAGGCACTCAGCGGTTCGGTAATCTCTCTTAGTATTTCAACAGCCTGCACGAAGCCACGTTGAGCGGTGAGAGGTAAGACACCTTCCTTGTCGGCTGCCAAACAATATGGAACGCCGTGAGCTTCACACCACGCCTGAAGGGGCAGCAGGTTTTGATGGGTGCGGGCTAGCACGGCACACCCATGCCAATCCTCGCTGTCCAAACTGAGCAGGCGCTGCAACTCTGTCATCGCTGCCTGGGCTTGCAGATTAGCCCGTGCGTGGCCCTGAGCGTCTATTTTGAGGCGAAGCACGCGCCCCTCCCGCTCAATGTCGAGGGTTTCCCAGTCACCGCCTTTCGGCATTGCGCGACGAACAGTATCAATCTGAATCGGATGGTCCTTTTTCAGGCGATCTGGGTTACGACCAATAACCCGGTTAGCCGCATCAATGATGCGACCGCTGGAACGGTAGTTGTCGACCAGATAGTTCTTTGTAGCCGAATACTCATCGCGAAAGCGCTCTATATAGCGGTTATTCGTATCCCGCCAGGCGTAGATGTTCTGATCATCGTCACCGACTGCCAAAATGCACAAGCGCCCTTCTTCTTCAGACTTACGCCCGGCCAACGCACTTACGAGCCGATACTGTAGGTCATCAATGTCCTGGTACTCATCAACGAGGATGTAGCGGTAGCCTCGCATCAATTGCTCGCGCAGATCGTCCTCCCCTTCTACCTGACGCTTGCCTTCAAGCAACTCAACAGCCTCTCCCATCACCTGGGCTAATCGCCCTTCTTCAAGCGTTTCACCTCGCTCGAAGCGAGTGCCCGTCAGGCGCATGGCCATGCGATGATACGTCATCACGTTGACCCCAAAGGCATCAGCGCCAACCAACTTGATCAGGCGCTGCTTGATCTCATTTGCTGCATGCCGGTTGAACGTCAAAGCCACGATACAGCGCGCCGGAACGCGACGAACTCGCAACAGGTAAGCGATTCGATGCACGATCACACGCGTTTTGCCGGAGCCGGGCCCAGCCAGAATCAGGCGATTCACATCATCATCATCGGACACGATGATCCGCTGAGCAGCACTAAGCTTCTCGACAATGCTACGCCAAGATTCCTCACTCGTGGCTAGCTTAAGTACCTCCTCGCGATCTACGAAGTAGCGGCGAATGAACTCCTGTTTGGCTAGTGTGAAATAGTGCTGAACGAGATCCAGGGCATAGCCCATCGAGCCAAGCCCAACCTCGGCATACTCGCGCATGACGTGAACCTGAATACGTTTTTCTCGGTAGTGCTCATCAAGACGCTGATAATCATCTTTCAGGAATCCGGTGCGCTTTCCCCCCTCGACTTCAATCGTCATAGCCCGACGCATGACTGTCATGCCGTGGTTCAGCGTAATCACTTCTTGCTTATGCAGGTACAGCAGTACGTGCTCAACGGCCTTGCGGCGCTGCGACTCTGGGATTCTAGTGCGCAGCTCAAGATCCAGATCAATCAGGCCCATAAGTTCGCCGAACGTAGTATCCACTAACAGGTCTTTGTTGCGTGAACCCGGCGGTAATTTGCCAATCAAAAACGTGAGGACGACAGCGGCCAAAGCACGTCGACGCTCTCCCAGCCCTTGAATAGCTCTCCAGTTGTGTCCGCCGCGGATGCGCAACTTGAGGAAATCCTGAGTGATCTGGCGCAGTTCGAAACTGCTGCGCTGCTGGCTATTGCTGTCGTGATCTTGGGCCAGGCTGCGCAGCAGTCGCAACACGTGAAGCGGTATCAGGTCCTTGTTACCAGAAGCTGTTTTGAGCGTCGAGGTCAACAGTGGCACGTTCAGGTCCTGCCATTCCCCACTCTCGGCCTCAGGCGCCAGTTCCTGCAGCAGGTCGAACAAGGCAGACTCGAGCTGTAAGGTAGCTTGCAGGCGTTGAGTGGAAGGGAACACGACCCCATGTCGGACGTATAAGGTCAGCTTAGAGTCGTTAACCAAAAGCCCCAAGTCCTCCATCTGACGCAGTGTCGCAGTGACTTCTTCGGACGTGAGGCTAGTCAGAGCCATCAAGGCGTCGGTGTTGATTCGCTCGTCGACATTAGCTTCGTACAGATAACTCAAGATAGCCCTGAATTCTTCGAGCCGCCTGGCCGATAACTTAACGGTGGCCAGACGCTTATCGGCCTCCTCCTTAGTCAACTTCAGGCTTGCCGGAAAGATTTGGGTCTGGTTCTCCTCCCGTTTTAAAAACTGCCCTCGCTCAAGCCAGGACACTGCCGTGGCTACCTTGGTTTCAGCATCACGTTCTCCGGCTTCAAAGCTAGTATCAACATGCTCATCCATCAGCACCTCACCGGCAGTGATGACGAGCCTGCTGCCCTTGCGTCGGTCGCTCTCCTTGCGCAACTTGCGCAGGATTTGCTGGATATCACGCAGGGTCAGTTTCGAACCTTCGCACATCCCGAACTGGTTTTCGATGTCCTGAGCGTCATACAGAAGTACGCACCGAGCCTGCCCTTGATCGCGACCGGCGCGACCGGCTTCTTGTAAGTAGTTCTCGAGCGACCCCGGAATATCAGCATGTATCACCAAGCGAATATCGGGTTTGTCGACGCCCATGCCAAAAGCGTTGGTGGCCACGATAATCTTCAGTTCCCCGCCCTTGAAGGCGTCCTGAATATCTTTTTTTTCATGTGGCTCCAGCCCAGCGTGGAAGTACTTGCAAGCCCATCCGTGGCCGATCAAAAAGTCTGCAAGCTCTTCAGCGCCTTTTCGGCTTGAAACGAATATCACCGCGCCACCCTCGCTGGTGCCTAGCTCTTCCTCAATTAACGTCTGAGCATGGTGGCGCTTTTCTGAGCGAGAACACGGCAGGACCTCGAAGTGCAGATTGGTACGCTCGTGGGTACCGATAAACTGCTTGAAGGTTATGCCCAACTGCTCTTTGAAATGCTGTTCGATGTCCTCAAGCACATCAGGTTTGGCCGTAGCCGTAAAGCAGCCAATCGCCGCGAGCGGACCGTCCCCAGAGAACTGCTTGATGAAGCGCGATACATAGAGGTAATCCGGGCGAAAATCTGCGCCCCATTTGGACAAACAATGCGCCTCATCGAAGATCCAGGCGCCGACCTGGCGCTGGGAGATCGCGCGGCGAAAAGCCATATTGCGAAACTGCTCGGGGGATACCAGCAAAATGCCCACATCGCCTAATTGGATCTTCTCCAGCACCTCTGCCCGCTCGGGCATGGTCAACAGACCATTCAAAGTTGCAGCGCATTGGACGTTACGAGCCAGTAGGCCGTCGACCTGATCTTTCATCAGCGACTGCAGCGGCGATATGATGATCGTCAAGCTGCCGTTGCGGTGAAAGCGGTTCAGCGCCGGTAACTGGTAGCACAAGGATTTTCCGCCCCCTGTCGCAAGAATCGCGAGCACGTGCTTGCCCTGCATGCCTGCCAGCACCACGTCATGCTGTAAGGAGCGTCCGTCTGGTTCGGTCCGAAAGTCCTGAATAGGAGCGAAGTAGCGCCTGAGCTCGTGGCGAGGATCATGAGTGGTGCTGCAATAGTCGCATTGGCTCTCCCCGCAGGGAATATCACGCAGTTCAGCAATCAATTTACCTGTTGCAGGAAATTGATGGCGTACCCAAGGTGCCAGAACCGAGTTGCCGCCTGACACGCGCAGCCAGGCCAGCGCATAAGCAAGTGGCCAACGCTGGCTGTCGTCCATGAGGTCGCGTTGCAACAACTGGTTCAGTCGTTTACTGCAAACCTTGGAAGTGCGCGTCAACGTTGGGTCAGTTTCCCTAAGTAGCTCTGGGATCAGGTGACGAATTTCTTTGAGGGATCTAGGCGCCTGACCAGTTATCGAGGTAAAGAACGCCCCCAGGTCGCTATCTGGCATTGGAGCGAGCAGCGCTTGGTAGCAGAGCAGTTCTGATTGCAGATTAATACTCAGATCTTTGAATGCTCGCCGCTGATCATTGAACAGTGTCAAGGTTGAGCGGCAATCGGACAGTGGTGAGTTGAGGCTGTCACGAACGAGTTTGTAATCTTTGACCAGCCGGTGATACGGGTTTTGTGGAAAGGCCAAAGGCGATAGGCGTAGGGTGTCTATCACCGGCAGCTGGTGTAATGCCAGATGCGCAGCTTGCTCTAGAAGTATGGGTAAATCATGGTCGATAACGTTATGGCCAAGTACAAAGCTAGCGCCCTGCCCTAAGCGATCAAGGGCCTCAAGCACTGCAGGCAAGTCCTTGTTGACCTTATGCTCAAGCTCCTCGTCCTTATCAGGACGCATCGCACCAACCATAAATATGCGGTCAGTTTGATTGGGTTTGCCGGGGACGACTTCCAGGTCAAAAATCAGGCTTTTAGGTTGATCCGGTAAAACCATTTGAACAGCATCCTTGTAATAAACCTCTCGCATACTGGCATTTTAACTTCAAATGGCACAGTGCGGATAGGTACGCGAGATTGCGGTGAAGTTCCAACATGGGCAGGTGGTGTCGAGGATTGGGATTTATGAAGCAAGCGAACCCGTCTCAGAAGCGCTTACCGAGAAGCTAGAGAGCAGAAATTTTCTCCCAGTCCCCTGTGTCGATGGCCAGTCATTGGGTAATCATTACGATATCCGGGTGTTCGATGTTCAACATATCAAAGTGCTCTAGTTCGATGCGGTGTTCCTCATCGGGCTGGACGAGCTCGTCGAAGCAAAGCAGACGCTGTTCGAGCGGGTCCTACATATGTGCTTCACCCGTGTGACGACTTATTTCGGCATTGTCTTTCATCAGAAGCTCCCACACAACCTGGAAGATCTCAGACCGTATCTTGAATCGCCATTCATGATCGTTCATATATGCCGTCTGACTGGGGGAAAAATTGAAGGCATATAAAGATTTTTTCAAACTGAAACCACCGGCCCAGAGCCCAGTAAAAATGTTTTTGGGGAAATCCGGATAGCCTCTAAACGAATTATCTCCCCATCGCCTACACCTCTACAGACCGCCCGCTAAACGCGCAAACATAATCACTCAAATCGGCGCTCCTGTTTCTACTGCTACCAACACCAGCCGGAGATTACAGCTATAACCAACACCAAAACCCGCCTACGCAAAGCCCAATCCCGCCCCCTGAAAACAACACTCAAATCCCCTCCCGCCGCCGATCCTCCCTCGGGCATTTCGTAAACCGTGCTCGATAGCTGCGAGTGAAATACGACGGCGATTCGAACCCGCAGGCGATGCTCACTTCCAGCACACTCAGACCGCTTTGCCGCAGCAGTTGCCGGGCTTTCTCCAGGCGCAGGCCCAGATAGAAGTTGCTCGGCGTATCGTTCAGGTGCAGGCGAAACAAGCGTTCCAGCTGGCGCCGGGTGACGTTGATCGCTTCGGCAAGGGCCAGCGTGCTGAGCGGGCGTTCGGTTTGCTGTTCCATCTCTCCGATCACGTGCACCAACTTCTTGTTGGCGATGCCATAGCGCGTAGCGATCTGCATGCGCTGATGGTCCTTGCGTGTGCGGATGCGGCCCAGTACGAATTGTTCGGATACCTGAATCGCCAACTCGGGGCCGTGGGCCTGGGCGATCAGGTCGAGCATCAGGTCGATGGACGCGGTGCCCCCTGCGCAGGTAATGCGGCGGCGGTCGATCTCGAACAGTTCCTGGGTGACGGTGAGCTGTGGGTAGGACTCCTTGAACGCGTCGATGGCTTCCCAGTGCAAAGTCAGGCGATAGCCGTCGAGCAAGCCGGTTTCAGCGAGCACGCAGGCGCCTGTGTCGATAGCGCCCAGGGTCACGCCGTCATGATCAAGGCGCCGCAGCCATTGCTGCAGGGCCGGGGTCGCGAACTGCAGCGGTTCAAAGCCAGCCACTACCAGCAGGGTCGCGCCTTTTTTCAGCGACTCAAGCGCCGCGTCGGCGTTGACCGACATGCCGTTGCTCGCCTGTACCGCGCCGCCATCGGCGCTCAGGACGTGCCAGCGGTACAGCTCGCCACCAAAGCGGTTGGCCACCCGCAAGGGCTCCAGCGCGGAGATAAAGCCGATGGCCGAGAAGCCCGGCATCAGCAAAAAATAGAAATCCTGGGCCATGGTGGCGCTCTCGTCGGACCTGCAGCGTGGCACGTTGATACTCCCGTTCATGAGCGCATTCAAGAGGCAGGTCGCCGCAGTGCAAAAGTGGGTCGCTGCAGTGCGCTTCGGCGCCCTCCAGGCAGGGTAATTTGCTTCCACGGTGCACAAAGACGCCGACACCCCACAATAACGATCTGCCGAGGGCCCCACCATGAACCGACTGATTGGCTGCAGCGTGCTTGCACTTGGCGCCAGCGCTCTGTTGAGCAGCAATGTAATGGCAGTTGATGCCGCTTCATGCCAGAACGTGCGCATGGGTGGGGTGAACTGGACCGACGTGATCGCAACCAGCGCCATGACCCAAGTGTTGCTCGACGGCCTCGGTTACAAGACCAAACAGACCAGCGCGTCCCAGCAGATCATTTTCGCCGGCATCCGCGACCAGCGCCTGGATCTCTTTCTGGGCTACTGGAACCCGCTGATGACCCAGACCATCGCGCCGTTTGTCGAGGCCCGGAAAGTCAAAGTGCTCGACAAACCGAGCCTGGAAGACGCTCGCGCCACCCTCGCCGTGCCGACTTACCTGGCGGACAAGGGCCTAAAGTCCTTTGCCGATATCGCCAAGTTCGAGAAGGAACTGGGCGGCAAAATCTACGGCATCGAGCCTGGTTCAGGCGCCAATACCCAGATCAAGGCGATGATCGCCAAAAACCAGTTCGGTCTGGGCAAATTCCAGCTGGTGGAGTCCAGCGAAGCCGGCATGCTCGCCGCCGTGGACCGCGCCGTCCGCCGCAAGGAAGCCGTGGTGTTTTTCGGCTGGACGCCGCACCCGATGAACGTCAACGTGGCGATGACTTACCTCAATGGCAGCGACGACGCCCTGGGCCCGAACGAGGGCATGGCCACTGTGTGGACGGTCACTTCGCCGACTTATGCCGAACAGTGCCCCAACGTGCACAAATTGCTGACTAACCTGACGTTCACCGCCGCCGACGAGAGCCGGATGATGCAGCCGCTACTGGATCACAAGGATGCTCTTGAGTCCGCCAGACAATGGCTCAAAGACCATCCGCAAGACCAGGCGCGCTGGCTGGAAGGCGTCACCACCTTCGACGGCAAACCGGCTGCGGCAAACCTTCAATCGAGCAGCCAATAACCCGATTTTGAACGGCCGTTTCGCGAGCATCCGTGGTCGCGAACGGCGTCCTCACGCCTGTAAGGAGCCCCCCATGAACCACGACGTCATCATCACCTGCGCACTCACCGGTGCTGGCGACACGACCGCCCGAAGCCCTCACGTACCGGTCACGCCCAAGCAAATCGCGGCCGCCGCGGTTGAGGCGGCCAAGGCCGGTGCCACCGTGGTGCACTGTCATGTGCGCGACCCGCACACCGGAAAATTCAGCCGCGACGTGGCGCTGTACCGCGAAGTGATGGAGCGTATTCGGGAGGCCGACATCGACATCATCGTCAACCTCACCGCTGGCATGGGTGGCGATCTGGAGATTGGCGACGGTGAGCACCCGATGGAGTTTGGTCCCAATACCGATCTGGTCGGCCCGCTGACACGTCTGGCCCATGTCGAGGAACTGCTGCCGGAAATCTGCACCCTCGACTGCGGCACCCTGAACTTTGGCGACGGCGACGCTATTTATGTGTCAACCCCATCGCAACTGCGTGCCGGCGCCAAACGTATCCAGGCGCTGGGCGTAAAGGCCGAGCTGGAAATTTTCGACACCGGCCACCTGTGGTTCGCCAAACAGATGCTCAAGGAAGGACTGCTCGATAACCCGCTGTTCCAGCTGTGCCTGGGTATTCCATGGGGCGCACCAGCCGACACCACCACCATGAAAGCCATGGTCGATAACCTGCCAGCCGACGCGGTGTGGGCTGGCTTTGGCATCGGCCGCATGCAGATGCCGATGGCCGCGCAAGCGGTGTTGCTGGGAGGCAACGTCCGGGTCGGTCTGGAGGACAACCTGTGGCTGGACAAGGGCGTACTCGCCACCAACGGCCAACTGGTGGAGCGCGCCAGTGAAATTCTCAGCCGTCTGGGCGCGCGAGTCATGAGCCCGGCAGAAGGCCGCACCAAGATGGGCCTTACCAAGCGCGGCTAATGCCTCCGAGACATAAATCACCGCACTCTTCAGGAACGTCGCCATGAGCTTTATCACTGAAATCAAAACTTTCGCCGCTCTCGGCAGCGGCGTCATCGGCAGTGGCTGGGTATCCCGCGCCCTCGCCCATGGCCTGGATGTGGTTGCCTGGGACCCCGCGCCCGGCGCCGAAGCAGCGCTGCGTAACCGTGTCGCCAAGTGCTGGGGGGCGCTGGAACAACAGGGCCTAGTACCCGGTGCATCCCAGAACCGCCTGCGTTTTGTGGCCACTGTCGAAGAATGTGTGAGAGACGCCGACTTCATTCAGGAAAGCGCCCCGGAACGCCTGGAACTGAAACTGGATCTGCACAGCAGGATCAGCGCGGCGGCCAGGCCGAATGTGTTAATTGGCTCGAGTACGTCGGGCCTGTTGCCAAGTGACTTCTACGAAAGCTCCGCGCACCCGGAACGCTGCGTGGTCGGTCACCCGTTCAATCCGGTGTACCTACTGCCGTTGGTCGAAGTGGTGGGCGGCAAAAATACTGCTCCGGCGGCCATACAGGCGGCAATCAAGGTCTATGAATCCCTCGGTATGCGCCCGCTGCACGTGCGCAAGGAAGTCCCCGGTTTTATCGCTGACCGCTTGCTCGAAGCGCTATGGCGCGAGGCGCTGCACCTGGTCAATGACGGCGTGGCGACCACCGGCGAAATCGATGATGCGATTCGCTTCGGCGCAGGGCTGCGCTGGTCGTTCATGGGCACCTTTCTCACCTACACGTTGGCGGGTGGCGAAGCGGGCATGCGCCACTTCATGACTCAGTTCGGCCCGGCGTTGCAGTTGCCGTGGACCTACCTGCCGGCACCGGAACTGACCGACAAACTGATCGACGATGTGGTCGACGGCACCACTGACCAGTTGGGTAAACACAGTATCTCTGCGTTGGAGCGCTACCGTGACGATTGCTTGCTCGCGGTGCTGGAGGCGGTAAAGACTACCAAGGCCAGGCATGGCATGAGCTTCACGCAATGAACCTCCGCAAGCTGGCTTGCCTTTGATGAGTGGCGGTGATTCTTCCATCGTCCTGCAAAGCACGCCAGCGCCCTCATTTTGATCAGTAATGACCCGGAATCCCCCGACATGCCTGCACTGACCACCTACACCACCCGAGTCCAACCCGACTGGGTCGACTACAACGGCCACCTTCGTGACGCGTTCTACCTGCTGATCTTCAGCTACGCCACTGACGGGCTGATGGACGCGCTGGGGCTGGGTAGCGACAACCGCGAAGCCAGCGGCCACTCGCTGTTCACCCTGGAACTGCACCTCAATTACCTGCACGAAGTGAAACTCGGCGCCGAGGTCGAGGTGCATACCCAACTGATCGCCTACGACGCCAAGCGCCTGCATCTCTATCACAGCCTACATTTGGCAGGCGATGACATGGAGCTGGCCGGCAATGAGCAGATGTTGTTGCACGTAGACCTTTCCGGCCCGCATGCAACGCTGTTTACCGAGGCAACAAAGGAAAGACTTGACGCTATAAGCGCTGGGCAGTCCGAGCTGCCGAGGCCCAAATTCCTTGGCCGGGTGATCGGGTTGCAGGCTGGAAAATAATCGAAAAAGCCCTCCTATTGCCAAAGCCTTGACCCACATCGGACTGCCCTGGCTGGCACTGGAGGGTGGGTGAGCGCAAGGCTCGCTTCAAAAACCTTGCAGGCGTGACCTGCAAGGTGACTTGTCGAACTGCGAGCATGATGTGCGCAGACGATGAGACCAATCCCTTAAGCACGGTACGTCGCATGACAATGTGCCACGCAAAAACAGCTTGCATTCCAACCCAACATGCCCCTATAAAATGTACATGACTAGACAGGTTCGATTCGACAAGAAAACCCAAGTGATCAATGAGCTGATCCGCCGTATCGAAAGCGGCCAGATGAGCTCCGGTGCTCTGCTTCCCGGGGAAAATCTCCTGGCCCAGGAATTCAACGTCAGCCGCGGCACGCTGCGCGAGGCGTTGTCCGAGCTCAAGCGGCGTAACTTCATTGCCACGCAGACCGGCGTGGGCTCGATCGTCACCTACGACGGCTTCAGCCTGGACCAGCGTGCCGGCTGGGCCCAGGCCCTGGCCGATACGGGTGCTGGCGTGCGTACGGAAATCCTGCGCCTGGTGGCGGTGCAACGCCCCGACATGGAAGTGCGCCTGGGCACTTCCAGTCTGGTGGCTCTGGACCGCCGACGTATCGCCGCCGACGGCAGTATCGTTTCCCTGGAGCGCGCCTTGATTCCGGCGGTCGATGGCTTGGAAAACCTGCCGCAAAACGGCCTGCTGGAACAGTCACTGACGGTGACCATGGCCGCGCACGGCTTCATTGGCGACAAGGGTGACCAGTGGATCGGCGCAGGCCCCTTGAACCGTGATGACGCCGCGCTGCTGGCACGCGAGCCCGGCACGGTGTTTCTCAAGGCCGTGCGCACGACCTTTGACCGCCGTGAACGTTTTATGGAGCACGTAGAGAGCCTGTTGGACCCTGTGCATTTTCGCCTTCATCTCGCCTTCGGATCGTCCACATGAGCGCGACATTTCTGCAAGACCGAGGCCTGGGCGCCTTTTATGGCCTGGCCCTGGGCGACGCCTTGGGCATGCCGACGCAGTCGCTGCCGCGCGCGTTGATCCTGCAACGCTATGGCCGTATCACTACGCTGATCGGCGCCGATGCCGACCAGCCGATCGCACCCAACATGCCGGCCGGCGCCATCACCGATGACACCGAGCAGGCCATCCTGGTGGCACAGTTGCTGGTGGCCGGCGGCGGCAGCATTGACCCGACAGCATTGGCCCACAGCCTGATCGAGTGGGAAGCCGCGATGAAAGCCAAGGGCTCCTACGACCTGCTGGGGCCTTCGACCAAGCGCGCGATTGAAATGATCCTTGACGGCCACAGCCCTGAAGAGGCTGGCCGCTTCGGCACCACCAATGGCGCGGCAATGCGTATCACCCCGGTAGGCATCGCGGCCGACGTGAGCAACCGCGAGGCCTTCATGGCGCTGGTGGTGCAAGCCTGTCAGGTCACCCATAACACCACGCTGGGCATCTCCAGCGCGGCGGCGGTCGCGGCCGTGGTGTCCGCCGGGATCAATGGCGCGCCCCTGGCCGAAGCGCTGGAGACAGGCGCCGAGGTAGCCCTGAGTGCCGAACGCCATGGCCATTGGGTTGCGGGTGGGCGTATCGCCGCGCGCATTCAATGGGCCAAGGCACTGTGCGCTGACTGCACAGACGAACAGCTGGCCGACCGGGTGCACGATGTGATTGGTACCTCGGTCGCCTCACAGGAATCAGTGGTCGCTGCGTTCACCCTCGCCCACCGTGTGGCGAGCAGCCAGCTCAGTCCGTTCGACGCCGTGTGCATGGCGGCCAGCCTGGGCGGCGACACCGACACGATTGCCGCCATTCTCGGCGCCATGCTGGGCGCCTGCAACGGCATGCACGCCTGGCCGGCGGCGTTGATTGAGCAAATTGATGCGGTCAACACGCTCGATCTAGCGCCTTTGGTCGAACAACTGCTGGCCCTGCGCACCGGTTGATGGACCGGGCTGTGCTCGCCCACTGTGAACGAGATCACCCTCGCCCTCAGCCTTCCGGGCGGCGATCAGGCTGACCCGATTTCGGAAAAGCCAATTTGCACTGGATTGCACCTGCTGACGTACTGCCACAACCACAATAAAGGCAATAGGAGCAACGCAAATGACTACATCGTCCCCCTCTCAAGGTGCGGGTCAGCTGGAAACCCGCGGTATCGAGCCGGTTCCTGAAAACGAGTGCAACGGCCACCCGCTGCAGTTGTTCTGGGTCTGGTTCGCCGCCAATATCAGCATCCTCGGCTTGCCGCTCGGTGCCACCCTGGTAGCGTTCCAGGGGCTGGCTATCTGGCAGGCAATTATCGTCGCCATCCTCGGTGCCGCCGGCTCGTTCGCCGTGGTGGGCGTGATCTCCATTGCCGGGCGCCGCGGGCGGGCCCCGAGCCTGACGCTGTCCCGGGCCATCTTCGGGGTACGAGGCAATATCGGGCCTACGCTGGTTTCGCTGATGTCGCGTCTGGGCTGGGAAACGGTCAACACCACCACTGCCGCGTTCGTCCTGCTGTCACTGTTCGCAATCCTTTTCGGCACCCCCGTGGAGGCGAAAAACTCGCCTGGCCTGACCCTTGTGTTCATCGCCTTGTTCGTACTGCTGACCCTGACCGTCTCGGGCCTGGGCCATGCCACCTTGCTGGTCATCCAGAAATGGGCGACTTACCTGTTTGGCGCGCTGAACCTGGTGGTCGGTGGCTTTCTACTCACCCACATCGATTGGAGCCTGGTCTTCGACGCGCCAGCAGCGCCACTGAGTGCCATGATTATTGGCGTTGGCACCATGGCCGCAGGCACCGGTATCGGTTGGGCCAATGCGGGCGCCGACATGTCCCGCTATCAGCACGCCAGCGTCAAGGCCACTCGCCTGGTGGCATCGGCGGCGTTTGGCGCAGGGATCCCCTTGGTCTTGCTGATCACTCTTGGCGGCCTGTTGTCGGTGGGCAACGATCATCTGGCGTCAGCCACCGACCCGATCATCGCCATTCGCGAAATGTTGCCCACCTGGATGGCCGTGCCCTACCTGATCACTGCGTTCGGCGGCCTGCTGTTGTCCAACAACCTGTCGGTCTACTCGGCCGGCCTGACCACCCTGACCCTCGGCCTGAAGGTCAAGCGAGTACACGCAGTCATCGTCGATATCATCGCGATCTTTGCCGGTTCGATCTATTTCATGTTGATCGCCGACAGCTTCTACGGCCCCTTCATTACGTTCATCTCGATGTTGGCAGTGCCCATTACCGCGTGGGTCGGCATCTTTGTCGTCGACCTGCTGCACCGCCACATCTACTCCCCAAAAGACCTGCTGGACCAGACCCCACGCAGCGCTTACTGGTATCGCGGCGGCGTCGAATGGCGCGCGCTGGGCTCGTGGGCATTAGCAATCGTGCTTGGCTTCAGCTTCACCACCGTGGCCACCACCCCGGAGCATGTGCTGTTCAAAGGCTTCCTCGCCGATTCCTGGCTGGGTCATAACGGCCTGGGCTGGATCGTGACCTTCATTGTCGCCGGTGGCCTGTATGCGCTGCTCGGCGGGGCGCGTGATCGCCGTGTCGTTACCGAAGAGGCTGCCCATGCCCGCTAAATTGTTCTACACCGGCCAGGTCGTGGTTGACCTGGTCATGGCCATCGACCGCCTGCCGCCGTCGGGCGGAGATGTGCTGGCCAGCAGCGCCACGTTCGAGGCCGGAGGCGGCTTCAATGTCATGGCCGCTGCCTGCCGCAATGGCTTGCGCACCGTTTACCTGGGTCGCCATGGCCAGGGCCGCTTCGGCGACATTGCTCGCCAGGCTATGCGCGACGAAGGCGTGGAAATTTCTACGATGCCCGTTTCCGGTGAGGACACCGGCCTGGCCGTTGCCCTGGTGGAAGCCTCGGCCGAGCGCTCGTTCATCTCCTATGTGGGCGCTGAAGGTGGCTTATCTGCCGAGGATCTGCATGGCGTGCAGGTCAGCGCCGAAGATTACGTATTTGTCAGCGGCTACAGCCTGGCCCACAAAAACAAGGTCACAGCCCTGCTCGCCTGGCTGGGCGGAATGCCCAGCGGCACTGCCGTGGTATTCGACCCAGGCCCACTGGTTGATGCGCTTCATGGCGTCGAGATGCGCGCCGTACTTCCCCTGATCAGCTTATGGTCCAGCAACCGCGAAGAAGCCCTGCGCTTCACGCAAACCCGGACGCCCGACGACGCGATCCACCGCCTGGCGTCCATTCTGCGCGAAGATGCGCTCATAGTGATGCGTGACGGCCCCGCAGGCTGCTGGATCCACCATGCTGGACAGACGCGGCTCATACCCGGCTTTGCCGTCACGGCACTCGACACCAATGGAGCCGGCGACGCTCATGCCGGTGTGCTGCTGGCCGAGTTGGCCAGGGGCAGCGATGTCGACCGCGCAGCGCTGCGCGCCAATGCGGCAGCAGCAATCGCGGTCACCCGCCGGGGGCCGGCAACGGCGCCTGGCCGTGAGGAGGTAGATGCGCTGGTGGGCGCCGATTTTTAGGCTGGCTTGAGCCGCGCTACACCGTGATGAAGGTAATGACAGGGCAACTTTGCGGATGCTCAAAGTCTTGCGCACGGCCCTGAGCGCTCGAAGCATACGGCAGCATCGTTTATGAGAATCGCCCGTGACCGCCGTCGGCCTGACTGTGGTGTAACCGGGCTACGTTCTGATCAATGCGGCTTTGGATCATGCGCAGGGTGTCTAGAGTAATAACCTGCGGGCACAGGTTCTCGGCGATGGCTGTAAACCGGCTCGCTACATCACACATGCCGTCAATCACTCCGGTTGCAGCGTCCGGGGACATCTCGGCTTCCTCGGCAAGCCGAAGCATTTGCGCACGGGAAATCTCCAGCGCCTCTCCCATCACGTCCATCTGATGGTATCCGCTTGGCCCCTCGCAGAAGGTTACGTCGTAAGCCGGCGACAGTCGCCACTGACCGTCCTGCGACATGATGTAGGCGAAATTCTTGGGATGATCGTCTCGGTTGTTGAACGCAACGTTAAAAACGGCACGTTCGAACGCGCGTGCCATCTCTCGTACATCGTTGGTACACATCTGTGTTGCCCGCAAAAAGTTGACGTAGTCCAACACACCCGGAGACTGGTAATTTGCCCCCGTAAAGGCGGCCAGGCTTTGCATGGGTATACGTAGACCACCGCGGCGGTCAAATCGCTTACTGGCAAACGCTGCCAGGCCATCAGGCAGATTTAAGTACTGGGTGTCAGGGGTCTCGATACCGCACATGCGCAGGCACTCGGCGTAGACCATTTCGATGGCGCACACTTCTGCATGTTCTTCTTTGGCCGGAAACTTGATCAACCATGCTTCAAAGCCCGGCGTAGCCGCAGTGGTAAACCCGCCAGTTTCAGGATCGCGATAGACGAGAGCCTTGGGCCTTGCACCTTGAGGCGAGCCACCCACCAGCAGCAATGCCTGCAGGAACTCACCACCGTTTCCATGCAGTACTTGCTTCACGTCGGCGGCGAGCTGTTCCAGCGGGATGTGGACGTCAGATTCCTGCCCTTCGGGCGCCACGGGCTCAAACGACATGGCGCCCATTGCACTGCTACCGATATAGGCCAGCCGCTCCAGAGGGCCGATGCGCGCGGTGGTGCGCCCGCGACGCCTGAAAAGACGGTCCATCAACAACATGCCCCATCCATCCGGCAACGAGTCGTAAACAGGCCCTGGCAAGTACAGCTGATGGTCCGGGAAGTCTCGACGCAACCTGTCCCCCTCCAGGGGCAGCGTATAGGAGGACAGTTCCAGGCCCCTTTGTCTGGCTTCATTGCTGTATTCGAACACGATCAGCGGGCGACCGGTCAAGGCGGTCGTCGAGACCAGCGTGCCCCACTGCCATCGCTCACCCCAGCCCTCGTAGAAGACGTTAACCTGCTCAAGCATCGCCGGACTTCCTCTTTGTACGGAGACGATTGGCGCTGTTTTCGTAGCGCCGAATGTCTTCGATGCTGTCCAGCTTTGGCAGAAACAGGCCTTCGAGTTCCTTCGTCCGGCCAAGAGCCATAGCCACCCGAACGACGTTCTCGAATCCGACATTGCGTCCGGCTTCGAGGTTGGAGACCGTGTTTGTGCCGATGCCGGCACGCCCGGCGAGGTCGGCTTGTGTCATATTCAGCGCCAGTCGCTCTGTGCGCAGGCGCTCGCAAAGGCGCTTGACGATCTCACTAGGCTTGCTGAAGCTTAAATCCAACATAATGTGTATAAAGCTCGATTCAGCCATTTAATTCACAAAATTATAGAATTAACCCCCTGCATCAGCAAGCAGCTTGACGTCCATATTCCGGGTCTTGATCAGATCACCCAGCCAAAACATGTTCCCGGTCCAGCCGGCTGCCCCGTGCAAAACCATGAGCACCTGCGCGCAGTGCGATCAACAGGCTCAGCAATAACAGCATCAACAAGACCCAGGGAAAGGAACCTGCTCCCCATTGGCCAAGCAACACGCCACCCAGTAACCCGCCGCCTGCGATGGCGCTGTTCCAGACCACGACGTTCATCGAAAGCGCCACGTCTGCGCCCTCGCCTGCCGAATCGGCGAGCGCGGTTTGCAGCAGTGTGGCGGCGCCACCGAAGGTCAGGCCCCAAATGAAAGCGCCGATGTAGATGGCCGTTGCAGAGCCGGAAAACACGCCGAAGAACACTGACACGGCTGCGAAGGTTGCCAGGCTGGCAAGCACTGTCTTGCGCAGATGGCGATCAACCAGCCGTCCCGTTACCCAGATGCCTGCCAGTGCGGCGACACCGAATGCCAGCAATACCAGGTCCACGTCATTCGCCAGCCCCGCCGCGGAAACGAAGGGAGCAACGTAGGTGTAAAGCAGGTTATGCGCCAGCATCCAGGTGAAGACCACGCCCAGCACCGAGCGTACGCCGGGCGTGAAAAAGACCTGACGCAACGCCATGCGCTGTGAGGAAGACTTGCCCGGATAGTCCGGCACCTTGACCAGCACCCAGATGATCAACAGCACGGTCATCCCGGACATCAAGCCAAACGCCATGCGCCAGCCCATGAACCCGCCGAGCCAGGTGCCCAGAGGCACGCCCAGTGACAAGGCAATGGGCGTGCCGACCATCGCCACGGCCAGTGCGCGGCCTTGCAGTTGCGGCACCACCATGCGCCGTGCGTAACCGGCGATGAGGCTCCAGGCCAGACCCGCCGAGACGCCGGCGAAAAACCTTGCGATCAGGGTCAGTCCGTAACTGGACGACAACGCGGTGACGCTGTTGAAAACCAGAAAGCCGATAATCGTCACCAGCAAGACCGTTCTGCGCCGCCAGCTTTGCGTCGCGATCGTCAGTGGAATGGCGGCCAGCAATGAACCCAGCGCATAAACAGTCACCATCTGCCCGGCAAACGATGCGGACACGTCCAGCCCATCGGCGATCTGCGGCAACAAACCCGCAGGCAAGGTCTCGGTGACAATGCAGATGAAACCCGTCATTGCCAGCGCCAGCAACGCCCCCAGCGGGAGTGTTTCGCCCTGCTTCTCATCTGTAGTCATTGAAAAACCCTCACTAATATACTGATCGGTACAAATATAGGGAGATGGAGTCAGGTGGTCAACGACTTATGTATCGATTAGTATTTAATTAATTCCGAAGGAGACTCGACATGGCACAGCTGGGGCGTCCGCGTACATTTGACCGTGATGTAGCGATCACTCAGGCGCTGCATCTGTTTTGGGAGCACGGCTACGATGCAACCTCCCTCAGCCGGCTCAAGGCAACCATCGGTGGCGGCATCACGGCACCGAGCTTCTACGCAGCGTTTGGCTCGAAACAGGCTCTGTTCAATGAAGTGATGGAGCGCTACCTCGACACCTACGGCCGGGTCACCGACAGCCTGTTCGATACGAACCTGCCGCCCCGAGACGCGATTGAACTCACCCTCCGTCGCTCAGCGAAAATGCAGTGCGAGCCAGGGCATCCGACAGGGTGCCTGGTGGCGTTAGGGCTGATGAGCGCCTGCTCGGACGAGAGCAAGGCCATTTCCGAACCTCTTGCGCGGGCGAGGGATCTGAACCGCACAGGTATCGTGGGCTGTATCCAGCGCGCCATTGCGGCAGGCGAGTTGCCCGCAACGGTAATACCGGAAACGCTCGCGGCCGTGTTTGACAGTTTTCTTCTGGGCTTGTCTACACTGGCGCGCGACGGAGTCCCACATGCCACACTGGACGCCGCAGTGACCCAGGTGATGAGGCTGTGGGACAGCCTGGGCACTGGCGCCGACAAAAATTGACCCTGAAGCTCAATCTGGAAGAGGTTCGGGAGGCGTCGAGGACGCCAGACTCTTTGCACTGATTTTTTTGGAGAACACCATGCTTCGCGCGTTTGAAAAATGGCTTGACCCGTTCCCGCCTGACGAGGTGCCGCCGCCACCTGACGGTCTGGCACGGTTTCTGTGGGCCTGCACGCGAGGGGCACGCGGTTACATCCTTGCGTTTGCGCTGCTGTGCGCCGGTGTGTCGATTTACGAAGCCTGGCTGTTTTCCTTCCTCGGGCAGGTCGTGGATCTGCTGTCCACCTGGAAGGCTGGCGGCGACACGGCCGCGCAGGAAAGTAGCGTGCTGTGGGGCATTGGCCTGGTATTGCTGAGCAGCATCGTGCTGGTGGCGTTGCGCACAATGGTGCAGCACCAGGTATTGGCGATCAACCTGCCCCTGCGGCTGCGTTGGGACTTCCATCGATTGATGTTGCGGCAAAGCCTGTCTTTCTTCTCCGATGAGTTCTCCGGCCGCGTCACCACCAAGGTGATGCAGACAGCGCTGTCAGTGCGCGAGGTGCTGTTCACCATCGTCGAAATCGTCCTCGGTATCGGCGTCTACTTCATCGCGATCATCGCCCTGGCCGGCGGCTTCGACCTGAAACTGATGCTGCCTTTCCTTGGCTGGCTGATGCTGTTCGGCCTGGCCATGCTGTACTTCGTGCCACGCTTGGGCAAGGTCGGCCAGGAGCAGGCCAACGCACGCTCTTCGATGACCGGACGTGTCTCGGACGCGTACACCAACATCACCACGGTAAAGCTGTTCTCCCACTCCAAGCGTGAAGCGCATTTCGCGCGCGCAGCGATGGAGGACTTCAAGCTCACGGGCCTGGCCCAGATGCGCCTGGTCAGCCAGTTCGAGATCGTCAATCAGGCACTGGTGGTCGCGCTGATCATGGGTGCCGGCGGTTACGCCCTGTGGCTGTGGCACCAGGGCCAGATCGGCACCGGTGCGGTCGCGGCGATCACCGCCATGGCGTTGCGCATCAATGGCATGTCGCACTGGATCATGTGGCAGATGACCTCGTTGTTCGAGAACATCGGCACCGTCCAGGACGGCATGGAAACCTTGACCCGCGGTCCCAAGGTTGAGGATGCGCCGGATGCGAAGGCTCTGGTCACCCGCGGTGGCGCGGTCACCTTCGATAACGTGAGCTTCAATTACAACGGCGAACGCCAGGTGCTCGATGCCCTGAGCCTGAGCATTCGTC
Organism: Pseudomonas sp. MEJ108; assembly: GCF_030208985.1. Classification (NCBI taxonomy): domain Bacteria; kingdom Pseudomonadati; phylum Pseudomonadota; class Gammaproteobacteria; order Pseudomonadales; family Pseudomonadaceae; genus Pseudomonas; species Pseudomonas sp. MEJ108. The sequence goes on along the minus strand of NZ_JARVSW010000014.1, from coordinate 184,783 downwards.
CAGGTGAAAAAATCGGCCTGGTGGGTCGCTCCGGCGCTGGCAAATCCACCCTCATCAACCTGCTGCTGCGCTTTTATGATGTGGACAAGGGGTCAATCAGCATTGATGGGCAGGACATTGCGCACGTCACTCAAGACAGCTTGCGCAGTGCCATCGGCATGGTCACGCAGGACACCTCGTTGCTGCACCGCTCCATTCGCGACAACATCGCCTACGGACGCCCCGACGCGACTGATGAGCAAATCCGCAGCGCCGCAGCCAGTGCACAAGCCGATGGGTTCATCAGCCAACTGAGTGACAAGCAAGGCCATAGTGGCTACGACACGCTGGTCGGTGAGCGCGGTATCAAGCTGTCGGGCGGCCAGCGCCAACGCGTTGCCATCGCCCGGGTGATGCTCAAGAACGCCCCGATCCTGCTGCTCGACGAAGCCACCAGTGCGCTGGACTCGGAAGTCGAAGTGGCGATCCAGGAAAGCCTCGATGAAATGATGCAGGGCAAGACGGTGATCGCCATCGCTCACCGCCTGTCCACGATTGCCGCCATGGACCGGCTGATTGTCATGGATGACGGCCGCATCATCGAACAAGGCACCCACGCCGAACTGCTGGGCAAAAACGGCACCTATGCGCGGCTGTGGCAGCACCAGAGCGGCGGGTTTCTCGGTGAGGATCAGGGTGTGGCCGAGGACATGGGATAAGCAGCAACAACAAAATAAACAAATGTGCTTTCAGTAAAAATACAATTATTCTTTGCCGATGATCAAAGAACTGAAAACGTTTATTGCCGTGGCGAGAGAAGGCACGTTTGCTGCGGCCGGCAGCAAGATCGGGCTCACCCAGGCCGCTGTCAGTGCGCAGATGCAGCGCCTTGAAGCAGAACTGGGCGTCGAACTGTTCGACCGAAAAGGACGTTCAGCCCAGCTCAACCGCATGGGGCAGCAGGTGTTGCTGCAAGGTCAGGACCTGGTGCGCCAGTTCAGCAGCCTGGGCACTACTACGGTCGGGCTACCCGCCAGCGTACTGGTGACCATCGGCGCAATTGCCTCTGTGCAACGCTCCTTTCTGCCGGAAGCGCTCGCTCGGTTTCATCAGCAATTCCCCGCATGCAGGACGCGTGTCATCCCCGGCCTGTCCATGGACCTGGTCAATCAGGTGGACGCTGGCGAGATCGACATGGCAGCGATCATCCGCCCGCCCTTCTCGCTGCAAAGCGACCTGCGCTGGACGACGCTGGTCCGTGAGCCCTATCGCCTTATCGTGCCTGCCGACATGCCGGGGGATGACTGGGCCGAGCTGGTTTCGGCTCATCCATTCATTCGTTACGATCGATCGTCGTTCGGTGGCCGACAGGTTGACCGGTTCCTGCGCCAGACCCATGTCTCGCTGCGCGAAGTCTGCGAGCTCGATGAACTGGATGCGATCATCAAACTGGTCGCCAATGGTGTTGGCGTAGCGTTGGTTCCGGAAACGGCAACCCTGCAGACATGGCACGCCGGTGTGCGCTCTGTCGACTTGAAAGCGCATACGTTCCATCGCGATATCGGGCTGGTACATCGCGCTCGCCGCAGCCTGACCGAGCCGGTGAGCGCGCTGGTGCAACTGATTAACGACCACGCTCTGACTCGTTAGCGCTGCGCCTGCTCAAGCAGGCCTGGCGCGACGTGGTGTGCGCCAGGCCTTTTACTATTTTGCGAACAGCTGACTCATGTCCTTGAACGCCTTGAACTCAAGCGCATTACCACAGGGATCGAAAAGGAACATGGTGGCCTGCTCCCCCACCTGCCCCTTGAAGCGAATGTAGGGTTCGATGACGAACTCGGTGCCGAAGGATTTCAAGCGCTCGGCCAAAGCTTCCCACTGGGCCCATTCCAGAATGATGCCGAAGTGCGGAACCGGCACGTCGTGGCCGTCTACCGGGTTGCTGTGCACGCTCTCTTGAGAGGCGGTTTTAGGGTGTTCATGGATCACCAACTGATGCCCGTAGAAATCGAAGTCGACCCACTGGTCGCTGGAGCGCCCTTCGGAAAGACCAAACACTTCACCGTAAAAGGTACGTGTCGCGGCCAGGTCATAAACCGGGATTGCAAGGTGGAAAGGAGAAAGACTCATCAGGACTCCGATTGCAGCTCTTGGTGGTGTGTGAAGCCGGGCGGCGTGATCACTGCCCGGCGACTTGTTCAAGTTCCACTCATGCTAAAGCCGGGCGACACCAATAAAAATCAATATATATTTTCAAGAAACACAAATTATTTTTGTGACAGCCGCCACGCCCAAGCGTCAGGCCAGCTCACGAGTACAGGCCGATCCAACCGTTGATTCCTACATACATCCCGACACAAATAATCAGGACGCTGGACAGGTAAGGGGCGCGTCGAGCGGCTGCAGTGAGCCTGGGGAAACGATTCGAGGCTCTTCGCGCACCGATGGCGGCGGCCGCACCAACGGTGACCAACGTGATGGCAAGTCCCACGCTGAAACAGATCACCATCATCGCGCCCAGAGTGACCTGCTGCACCTGCAGGCACAGCAGCAGCACGGTGATGGCCGCCGGGCAAGGGATAAGTCCCCCGGTCAAGCCGAACATCAGGATCTGGCCATTGCTGACCTCTCGATGGGTGAAGCGCTTGCGGATGTCGTCGGCATGGGCCTTTTCATGGGCATCCTGGTAGCCCTCGGCGCTCAGGCTCAAGCCGCCCAGATCGCTGTGGTCATGGCTGTGACCGTGCTCATGCTCTTTGAAGTCAATGTCGTGCTCATGGCCATGGCCTGTATGCCCGTGACTGAGCCGGGCACTTTCGAACTTATACAACTGCTCGCCACGCCAGGTGCGCCACAGCATCCACAGCGCGATGGCGATGATCACGGCAGACGACGCGAGCTGAAAATAAGGCTCCGTGGTTTCAGCGTCCAGCCCCTGCCCCAGATACATCCCGCCGATGGCCACCAGCCAGACAACGGCAGTGTGCGAGACGGTAGCGGCGACGCCGAGCATCACGGCCTGTTTCACGGAGCCACGAATGGCCACGATGAACGCCGCCATCATGGTTTTCGAATGCCCGGGCTCCAGCCCGTGCAACGCGCCCAGCAGAATGGCACTGGGGAAATACAGCCAGGCATGCGAACCACCTTGCTGCAACAGCTCGACGAAATTCGGCATGCGAGACCTAAAGGTATTTGGTGATTTGCTTGAAGGCTTCCAGCGGTGCCCGCTCACCCTTGGCGAGTGAACCTAGCGTGTCTTCGAGGCAGTGATCGATATGATCCTGAATCAACGTGCGCTTGGCCTGGCACACTGCTTTCTCGACCGCGTGCAGCTGCTGGGCGATGTCCACACACTCGCGCCCTTCTTCGATCATGGTGATGATGCTGCGCAAATGACCGTCGGCCCGTTTCAGGCGCTTGATGACAGCTTCGTGGGACTGGTGCGTATGGCCGTGGGGATGGTCGTGTTCACTCATGGCTTGAGTTCCAGTCTGGATAATTCAGACCGGCACTCTATCCCCCCAGGGGGGATAGAGTCAAAGCCTATGCGGTATACATTTGCTGAGGTTTTTTTGCGCAAGCATATCCAGAAAACCTACTAGACGACTGGTCGGTTTACGTTTAGGATGCTCGGCATTATGAAGAAACCAGCTCAGGACATGCGACAGCACATCATTGATGTGGCCCGCTCGCTCATGACGAACAAAGGCTATACCGCCGTCGGCCTCGCAGAGGTGTTAAGCACGGCTGGTGTACCCAAAGGTTCGTTCTATTACTACTTCAAATCGAAGGAAGAATTCGGTCAGGCGCTGCTGGAAGAGTATTTTTCCGAGTACCTGGGTCGAGTCGACGCCCTCATGGCACGCCCCGGAAGCGGCGCCGAGCGGTTACTGGCCTACTTCAACTATTGGATAGAAACCCAGGGCACCGACTTTCCCGAAGGCAAGTGCCTGGTCGTCAAGCTGGGGGCGGAAGTCTGCGATTTGTCTGAAGACATGCGTGGCGTGCTCGAGGTCGGCACAGCAAAAATCATCAAACGCATCACTGCCTGTGTCGACATGGGTGTCGCCGACGACAGCATTCATCCCGAGGGCGATCATGAAGGATTCGCAGAATCCCTCTATCAGCTCTGGCTTGGCGCTTCCCTTCTGGCGAAGGTGAACAAGTCCACCGAATCTTTCGAAAAAGCACTGACCATGACCAAACGCCTGCTGCGGTAGCGGGCATTTTTTTTGTCTTTTTAAGTAGACGACTGGTCTACTATATGGAGTATTTGATGCATGATCCCCGTACAACTACCGACCTGTTTTCCCCCGTCACCCTGGGCTCCATGGAGCTGGCGAACCGTATTGTGATGGCACCGGTAACACGCAGCCGCTATGGCGAGGATGGTGTTCCCAATGAACTGCACGCAACTTACTACGCACAACGCGCTACGGCAGGGCTGATCGTCGCCGAGGCGACAAACATTTCCGCTCAGGGTCGAGGCTATGCCGCGACCCCGGGAATCTGGAGTGAGCAACAGGTCGCAGGCTGGCGCCTGGTGACCGACGCTGTGCATGCAGCAGGAGGCAAGATTGTCAGCCAGCTATGGCACGTGGGGCGATTTTCCAGTGTCGACCTGCAACCCAACGGCGAGGCACCGGTAGCGCCCTCCGCCATCAAGGCCGAGGGCAATACCTACACCGCCGACGGTTTTGTACCTGTCTCCATGCCGCGCGCACTGGAAACCGGCGAAATCCCCGGCGTCATCGAGCAATACAAACACGCCGCAGAGAACGCCAAAAGGGCCGGTTTTGATGGCGTTGAAGTCCATTCGGCCAACAGTTACCTGCTGGACCAGTTTCTGCGCGACTCGACCAATCAGCGCACCGACCAGTATGGCGGTTCGATAGAAAACCGCGCTCGCCTGACGCTGGAAGTCACCCAGGCCATCGTGGATATCTGGGGCAGTGACCGCGTGGGTATTCGCTTGTCGCCCGTGACCCCCGACGCCGGTAATACGGCACCCGACAGCAACGTCATGGGCCTTCATGGCTACCTGATCCAGCAACTGAACACATTCAATCTGGCCTATCTGCACTTTGTCGAAGGCGCCACTGCCACCTCCCGTGAAGTGCCGGAGGGTGTCGACATGGATGCCCTGAGCGCCGGGTTCAACGGTCCGTTCATTGGCAATAACAACTATGACCTGAAGATGGCGATCGAGCGTCGGGCGCAGGGCAAGATCGACGCCGTGGCTTTCGGCCGCTTGTTCATATCCAACCCCGACCTCGTCGCCCGTCTGCGCCATGGTGCCGAGCTGACCATTGCACCACGTGAGTCGTACTACGGCGGCGGTGCCAAAGGCTATATCGACTGGCCAATGGGCAAGTACTAAGCCACTGCCGGCCTCCTCCCCTTCATCAATTCCCAGGATCCCGGAAATACCGCGACAAAGGAAAAACACCACATGAATTATCTCGACAAGAAAACCGTAATCGTCACCGGCGCAGCAACAGCCAAAGCGCTTAACGAGATGGCCATTGCGCCTGAAGATATCAGCCGCGCAGTGGTCAGTTCCTAATCCAGGAGTAACACCCCATGAGCAAGAACATCAAAGCCGTCCCGACCACCGATTACAACGCAGTTATCGCAACGGCCGGCAAGTACGTAGAAGGCTTGCGTACATGCAGCGTTGCCACTATCGAGGAAGCCTTTCATAAAGATGCGGTGATGTATGGTTTCACCAATGGTCAACTGCTGGGTGGACCGATCAGTAACCTGTACACCTTCGTCGAAACCAATGGTACCGCTCCAGACATCACAACGCGCCTGGACGTCCTTGCCATTACGCCCACCACGGCAGTGGTCCGGGTCGATATGGAAAAGGATGCTATTGGTGCGGACTACAACGACTACCTGACGCTGATCAAAATCGACGACAGCTGGAAAGTGATTGCCAAGGTCTACCATCAATTCGAAGGTTAACGCGGCTGGAATGCGCCGATATTGCTGAGCGTCGGCGCACGGCCCACCAGAGGAAGATTTCATGTCAAAAGTTTTTGTCATCGGCGCAGCCGGAAAGGTCGGCCAGCGCCTTCTGAAAAACCTTGGCGGCGGCGCTCATGAAGTGATCGCACTGCACCGTAAAGAAGACCAGTCGGCGGCAATCAAAGCGACTGGCGCCATACCATTGCTCGGCAACCTCACCGAGCTGGACGCTTCGCGATTGGCCGCTGCGATGACAGGCAGCGATGTCGTGGTTTTCACCGCCGGGGCTGGCGGCGCGGGCATTGAGCTGACCAATGCCATTGATGGCAAGGGCCTGGAAACCGCTGTTGATGCAGCCGTGCTTGCCGGGGTCAATCGCTTCCTGTTGGTGTCGGCATTTCCTGAAGCAGCACGCGGCACGGACACCTCCACTGGCTTCGAGAATTACATGCGGGTGAAAAAACAAGCCGATGTGTATCTGGCCTCTTCCGCACTGGACTGGGTGATTCTCAGGCCAGGCACTCTGGTCGACAACCCGGGGACCGGTGAAGTCTGCGCAGGTCCGGCTATCGCATATGGCGAAGTACCGCGCGATGACGTAGCCGCTTTCCTGGCTGCACTGGTCGATCGACCCGGGATATCCCGCCAGATCATCGAACTGACTAAGGGCGCAACACCTATCAACGAGGCATTGCGCACGCTCAGCCAGCGCTGATGTTCGTCACAAACGACTAGACCAGCTCACTGTCCTTGATGTTGGCAATCGGCCCGAGAATGGCTGGATCGAAGTCGCGCAGTGGCGCGCCCTGACGCAACAACTCTGGCAGGTCCGGGTTGGCCAGCGCACCCTTGCCCACTGCGATGATGTCCGGCCCCTGGCGAAGCACCTGGTCGGCTTTTTGCGGATCGTGCAGGCCGCCATTGGCGATCAGCGCAACATCCGGCGCGTAGCGACGGGCCAGTTCGACCAGGCTGGCTTGACCCTGGGTAAAAGCCGGCTGCCATGCTTCGTGTTCGGTCACATGGATGTAATCGACCCCGGCATCGGCCAGCGCAGCGAAAATGACTTCGGCATCGCCCTCGCCCCCGGCCCATTTGTGCTGAAAGTCGTTGACCTTGCCTTGTGAAAGACGCACGCCCACCGGTGCCTGCCCGGCGACCTTTTTCACTGCGGCGATGACCTCGAGCGTCAGTCGCAGGCGCTGTCCGACCTCACCGCCCCACTGATCGGTGCGCTGATTGCTGTAGTCGGTCAGAAACTGATCCAGCAGGTAGCCGTTCGCACCATGTATCTCGACACCGTCAAAGCCTGCAGTGCCGATAGCCAGTTGCGCCGCGCGGGCGAACCCGTCAATGGCCTCGGCAATATCCTTGTCACTCATCGCTCGCGGAACCCGGTAGCTGCCCGCGCCGTAATAGAACGCCATCTGTTCGCCCTTGGGACGAATGGCCGAAGGGCCCGCCGACTCGCTGACGAAGCGATTGGCCTGGCTGAGTGCGCCGGCGTGCATGAGCTGCGCAATCATGACACTGCCATGCCGGTGCACAGCATCGGTCGTGGCACGCCATGCCTGCGCCTGCTCGTCATCAGTGAGCCCGGGCTGGAAGCGGTAGCCCTGGGAAAAACGGCGATCGGTGTAGTTGCCCTCGGTGATGATCAGGCCAAAACCGCCCTTGGCGAACCGCTCGTAATAGCGCGTCATGGCCTGCGTTGCACTGCCCTGCTCGTCCGCGCTCACGCGTGTCATGGGCGCCACCGCAAACCTGTTCTTCAGTTTCAGATGACCTCTGTCGAACGGGGCTGTAACGTGTTTGTTTGTCTCGCTCATGCTTCAAATCCTCACTGTGCAGACCGGCTGCGGATTGCCCGCAGTCATTGACAGAACCTGCAGTAACGGTAAGGGCTGGCGCAGCCCATTGGAACCCGGCCGTGCAGATAAGGCGCTTTAACGAAAATGGATAGAATCCATGCAAATATCTGATATAGAGGTGTTCGCCGCCATTGCTTCCAGCAGGAGTCTGTCGGAAGCGGCGCGTCGACTCGGGTTGTCGCCGATGGCCATCTCCAGGCGTCTGGCTGCGCTGGAAAACGACCTGGGCGTCAGGCTGGTGCACCGCACAACCCGCTCGGCATCACTGACGCCGGAGGGCGAAGTGTTTCTGCCGCACGCCAAAACCATGCTGCACGCCAGCGAAACCGCCCGCGCGACGCTGAAAGCCGATGCCGGTACAGCCAGTGGCGTACTGCGAGTCACAGCACCCAGCGTGTTTGGTCAGACCGTCATCATGCCGCTGCTGCCAGCCTTGATGCAGGACAATCCGGCACTGAGTATCGACCTGACGCTGTCGGACAGCATCGTGGACATCGCCGGGCTGGGCATCGATGTCGCCATCCGAATCGCTACGATACGTGACTCCGCCCTGGTGGCCAGATCGCTGGCGCCCAACCCTCGGGTCGTGTGTGCAAGCCCCGACTACCTGGCGCGGCACGGCCAGCCATCGGTACTGGACGAACTCCGCCAACACCCGTGCATCACCTTGCATGCGATGCCTTACTGGCCGTTCATCAGAGAGGGCGAGCCGGTGGCCATCCGCGCGCAAGGGGCGTTCTCGGCCAACAGCGTCGAAGCGGTGCGCACGGCGTGCAAACAGGGCCTGGGGCTGGCCATGCTGACCTATTGGGACGTTCAGCAGGAAATCCGTGAAGGCAGTCTTCAACAGATACACTTCGAGGATGTCATCCCCGAGCAGTTGTCGGTGACGGCCGTATTGCCAACCCGCCAGCGCGTACCTCACCGGGTACGCCTGTTCGTTGACCGTCTTGAAGCAGAGCTCAACAAGAATGCGGTTTGAAGCAAGGTGTCAGTGTCCCTGACGCTTCGCTGACGCTGTGATTTTAAAACATGGACCGCAGACTCAAGGCGCAACCTGTATCGGCTCAAACCGGCTGCAGTTTCGCCCCTCATGCTTGGCCCGGTACAAGGCCCGGTCGGCTTCCGCCAGCAACGCTATGGCGATCGAGTCAGGCGCAAGGCCGATTGCAGCGCCCGGGCTCGGGACGGGCAGCGCACCAGCCTCCAGACTTGCTACCCCCACCGACACGGTCACCCGGCCGAAGTCACTGGTTTCATGGGGCTTGTTGAGGCCATGAATGTGCTGCACGATTTCATCCGCCAGACGACAGGCGCCCTCTGCCCCGGTATCCGGCAACAGCACGGCAAACTCCTCGCCCCCATAACGAGCTACCAGATCGGTCGACCTGTGCACGCACTTTTTCAAGGCGTGGGCGATGGCAATCAGGCACTCATCGCCTTGCAAATGGCCATAGTGATCGTTGTAACGTTTGAAGAAATCGATGTCGAGCAACAGCAGCGAAAACGCACCTTGGTTGCGCCGCATGCGCAGCCATTCGCGCGCGATACTCTCGTCGAGGAAACGCCGATTGGCCAGCCCCGTCAGCCCATCGGTCTGGGCCAGCAGGTTGAGCTGGTCCATCGCCATTTTCAGGCGCAGGTGGGTCTTTACTCGCGCCGTGACGATCAAAGGCTGAATAGGCTTGCCGATGAAATCCACCGCCCCCAGCGCCAGTCCGGCTTCCTCGATACGGGTTTCGGTGTGGCTGGTGATGAAGATGACGGGAACGTCTTCCAGCAATTGATCGGCCTTGAGCGTCTCACAGACTTCAAAACCGCTCATTCCGGGCATCTCGGCGTCGAGAAGGATAAGGTCAGGACGCATTTCCCGGACCATCTTCAAGGCCTGGGCACCGCCCGTGGCAAAACGAATCTGCCCCAGACCGTTCAGAATTTTGCTCAATACGCGAATGGCGGAAATATCATCATCGACAATCAGCAGGCTAGGTACAGGTTGCATGGTGGGTGACGCTCCTTTTTATAATTCCGCACGTTCGAGCAGGTGCAGTGCCTGCTCGAACTCCAGCCCTTCAATGGTCTGCCAGAGCTGTTCGACCAGTGCCTGTCCGGCCAGCTCCTGAAGCGCCACAGCAGCCAGCGGAAACTGGTCCAGCGCGGCGATATCATGGTTTTCAAGCAGTTCACGCAAGGTCGACAATGCCTGTCGGGAAACATCGGGATCCGCATCGATACGCGGGGCCAGCGGCCTTTCCTCAAGTACCGGCGTGCGCTCCTGCAATGACCGGAAAGCGGCACTCAGGGCTCGCAACGCTTGCTCCGGGTCCGCAGCGTTGCGCAGCAGGGTTTCCGCCTGCCCGGCATGCAGGCCCACTTGCGTGGCGCCAAGCAGCAGTGCAGAACCGCGCAATTTGTGCAGATCAGCCATTGTTTGATCGGGGTTTTGTCGCGCCCGTGCCAGAACGCTCTCGCTCTCGCCGAACGCGGCAAATTCACTGAAAAAGCGCCGCAGGGACGAGAGAAACAAGGGCACATCATTGCCTAGCCGAGCGGCGACCTCCTGGGTGTCGATACCTTCGATAACCGGCCATGCAGAGCCTGTCGATGCTTCCTGCAGCAAGGTGCCGACCGCCAGCGGAGCACCTCGGACACGCTCGACGGCACGCCGTACCGCCCGAATCAGGGCTGCGGGGTCCAGAGGCTTGGTGAGGAAATCGTCCATACCCGCCAGCTCGGCCTGCCGCCGCTCTTCTGCCAGGGCGCCTGCGGTCAACGCCAGCACGGGCAAGCGTGTCAGGCCCAGTTCGCTGCGCAAGCGCCGCGTCGCCTCATAGCCATCCATTTCCGGCATCTGCACATCCATCAGCACAGCATCGAAGAAATCCGGCGTCTGCCGCAGTCGTTCAAGGGCCAGCAGACCATTGCTGCAGGTCTGGACCACAGCGCCCTGCTGCTGCAACAACAGGCTGGCAACCTCCAGGTTGATCTCGCTGTCGTCCACCAGCAGCAGGTGCAATCCACTCAACCAGAGCGTCATGGAGGTATCCATCCGCGTGGCCTGGATAACCCGTTCGGTGCTGCCCTGATACCTGGCGATACAAGCGTTGACCGCGTTGAACAAGGCCGAGCTGTCCAGCGGCTTGAGCAATACCTTGTCGACCAGAGGGTGCAGTTCTGCCCGGATCTCGGACGATGTCACCAGAATGACCGGAAGCGGCGTCGCCTCGATCAACTGCTGCACCTCCTCAACCTGCGGCTGCTGCCAGTCCACCAACAGTACATCCGGCAATGCCGCGTTAACGTGATTACGCTCCTGCAAGGCAGTGCGCAGGTCATGTTCGCCGGTCAGACTCGCCACACGCCAGCCCAGGCCGCGGCATAAGCGTTGCAACGCCATGGACGATTGCGCGTCGTCGCTGAGCAGCATGACCTCCAGACTGCTTCCCGGGCCGGACGGCTCCAGGTCGCTCTGGCTGATCTGGAACGGCAACTCCACCCAGAACTCGCTACCTGTGCCGAGTTCGCTCTCCACCCCTATACGGCCGCCCATCTGCTCGGCCAGCCCGCGCACCACCGACAAACCCAGTCCGGTGCCGCCAAACCGCCGCGTGGTGGACGCATCCGCCTGAGTGAACGGCGAAAACAACTGGCCGAGCACATCGCCCGGTATGCCGCAGCCGGTGTCCTGCACAGAGAAGCGCAAGCAGCAGGTGTCGGCGTGATCGTCCTCACGGCTGACCGTCACATCGACTCCGCCGACACTGGTGAACTTGAGCGCATTGCCGACCAGATTCATGAGGATCTGGTTGACTCGCAATGCGTCACCTATCAACTGGCCAGGCAGCGATGCCACAACGTTGACAGAAAAGCGCAGGCCTTTTTCCTGTGCCTGGGGCGTGAACAGCTCGCCCAGTTCGTCGAGCAATTGCCGGGGGCTGAAGGGGTTATGTTCCAGGCGCATCTCTCCCGCCTCGATCTTGGCGATGTCGAGGATATCGTTGATGATCCCCAACAATGTCCGGCCGGCAATCTGCAGTTTGGTCAGCAACTGGCGCTGCTGGTCGTTCAAGGCGGTGTTGTGTAGCAGATGGGAGATGCCGATCACGGCATTCATGGGCGTGCGGATTTCATGGCTCATGTTGGCCAGAAACAGACTCTTGGCCGCATTGGCAGCCTCGGCGCTGGACTTGGCCGCGTGCAACTCGGCGCTATGGTGCAGCCGTTCGGTGATGTCCTGAGCAATACCCAGATGACCGATGAGTTCTCCGTCGGCGGTACGGATCGGGGTGATGATCATCAGCACAGGCACCGTCGTGCCATCCTTGCGCACGTAGGTCCATTGCCGGGTTTCCGAGCCTTCGCGGGACGCTTTGTAGCAAAAGACGTCAATGCCTTCGATCAGGGTGCCGTATTCACGACTCAGCTCGGCGGAGCGTGCGGCCACTTCTTCAGGAAGATGAAACACCCCTGGGCCGTTGCCACTGAGCATTTCCGAATTGCTGTAGCCCAGCAGCAATTCAGCGCCCCGATTGAACACAAAGATCTGCCCCTGTGTATCGGTAGCGATGATCGAAACTTCCGAAGAAGCGTCCAGCACACCCTGCAGCAAACCCGCCACTCTGGACAGCTCTGCAGTGCGCTCGCTGACCTGCTGTTCAAGCTGTGCGTTGAACTCCATGAGGTAGCGTTCGACGCGCTTGCGGTCGGTGATGTCGTGCATCATTTTCGCCGCGCCGAGTAGGGTGCCATCAGTCTCGCGGATGAAACTGCAGGTAATGGTCACATCGATCAACTGGCCGTTCTTGTGCAGCCGCCGGGTTTCCAGCGTCGGCCCGCGCTCACCGCGGGCCACCCTTTCCAACAGCTGTTCGTCTTCGTGAACCAGCTCTGGCGGAACCAGCAGTGGCGCCAATGGGCGGCCCAGCACTTCGTGCTCGTCGTAGCCAAACATCTGCTCGGCAGCCCGGTTCCAGGTGATGATCCGACCGTCCAGGGCTTCACCGATGATCGCGTCGCTGGAGTTTTCGACGATGGTTGCCAGCCTGGCCTGACCGGCAACCACCTGCTGTTTGCGCTGACGGGACAGTAGCAGCGTGCCGACCAGCACCGTCAACATCAGGCTGACCAGCGTGCCGATGAGGAACACCCTGCCCGCCGGGACCGGATCGAGGGCCGCGATAAATGCCGGGTGAGCACCTACCTCCATGCGCCACACGCGCCCATAGATCTCCCGCTCGAAAGCATAGGTCTGCAAGACCTCCTGATCATGATCGTTTTCCGGGGTCTGGTAGATCAGTTGCCGACCTTCATTGACGTCATAAAGCTTCAAGTGCAGCCTGTGGTTCAAGGGGTCCAGATTGCTCATCACCTCCCGCATGGCCAACGGTGCATAGGTCCAGCCGATCAGGGACGTTTCACGCTGGGCGATATCGGTGGGGATTTCAGGGGTGCTGTAAACCGGTAACAGGAATAGAAACGCGCGCATGTGATCATCGTTGTCCTGCAGCAGGGTAATAGGCGCCGACAGGGTTGCAGCGCCGCTGCGCATGGCCTGAAGGGCTGCATCGCGACGATGCTCCTCCGAGGCAATGTCCAGCCCCAGCGCCTGGACATTGCGGTCCAGCGGGTCGATGAATTGAATGATGAAACGGTCTCCCTGCCGGGTGCCCGGTCCACTCAATCGACTGAGACTGAAGTCCGGCCTGCCATCCTCCCTGACACGCCTTACGAATTCGGCCTCATCGCTGGCCGCAACGCGGCGGATAAAACCGAATCCGCGCGCGCCCGGGTATTCCTTCTCGATATTGCGCCCTTTGCTGTAACGGCCCATCTGGCTGCTGTTGATATGCTGGAGGTCCAGCATGTGAACGGCACCGCGCAGACCTCGAAGGCGGTACTCATAGACCCTGAGCCGTGCCTGTAAGTTATCGCCGATCCCCTCTCCGGCCTCTTTGAGAGCCTGGCCTATGCGTGCATCAATCGACCTGCGCTGTTCATGGCTGGCGATAAAGCTGACGCTGAGCCCGGCCAACAGCACCACAGCCATCCAGCCAACGAGCCACGTGAGAGAGCTTTTCTTCATCGATCAGACACTCGTTTTCAATCCTGAATACCGGGAGGTGACCAGAGGACACCGTCCGCCTGCCCTGGCGCGTCTCTGCGACCTCAAGCGTAGATTGTCTTCGACCAAGCGCCAGTGACGTCGCCATGGCTGCCGGTTTATCGCGCGCGCAGTCGCACGGCATCTGTCAGCAGCCACCTGCAACTCATGGAATCGACCCAGCTGATGGCTAAATGATAGTTATCCTTTTTTTAAGGAAACCTTAGCGCCTTTATCGACTGAGCACAGGCACGACTTGACAAGCCATCAGTGCCTTATTTATGCGGGTGTGTTCGACAGGTTGCGGTGTACGACGAAGGAAGGAAGTTGGCTGGGCCCGGTCATGCTGGCCAGCCCTGCGGTTTCAGCTTGAATCGTAAGCTTGTTCGGCGTAACCAGTGCGATTGCCGCTCATGCAGTAAAACGAACCGGCATTGAGCCGGTTCGCCATTCAGTCAATACCGTCAGGCCTCTGCCATCAAGGCTTCCAGCTTCCGCCTTCGACGATGACCGCGTTGGGGTCTGTGCCCTCGGCCAGTTCCGGGCGTACATACTGGTCGTAGAGCTTGAGCAGGTATTTCTCTTCGCCCAGTCTGGCCAGTTCGGTATTGACCCAGTCGCGCAGCTCGATATTGCCTTTTTTGACTGCAGGGGCGATTGGCGCTTCGTCACCGAGTTTCTGCTCCAGCACGCGGTAGCCGGGGTTTTTCTTCGCCCAGCTGAACAGCACCAGATTGTCCTGCGCATAGGCATCGCCACGACCATTGGCCAGCGCCTGCAGCGACTCGGAGTTTTTCTCGAATTTCAGCACTTTCCAGTCAGGGTGATTTTTCGTCAGCCAGATATCAGCGGTGGTGCCGGTGGTGACGATGGTGGTCTTGCTCGCCAGATCGTCCAGGGTCTTGACCGGGCTGGCTTGCGGCACCAGCGCCTGGACTGCAACACGCAGATTCGGATGGGTGAAATCCACCGCCTCCCGACGTTCCGGCGTGACGGTCATGTTGGCCAGAATCAAATCTACCTTGTCACTCTGCAGAAACGGTATGCGGCTGGCGGGCTCGACCACCACGAACTCGACCTTCTTCTCGTCGCCCAGCAGGTCCTTGGCGAAACGCTTGCCCAGGTCAGTGTCGAAACCGACGTACTGGCCCTGCTCGTTGACGAAGCCAAAAGGCGGTTTATCGCTGAACACGCCGACAATCAGCTTGTCACGGGCCTTGATGGTTTCCAGGTAGCTGCTGGACGGTGAAGGGGCAGCCTTGGCCACGGGCTTCTGTTCGGAATGCGTAATCGAAGGTCATTGCTGGCCTTCCACATCGGGATAAACGGACAGAAAACACATCAGGCAGGGCCTTGAACTTACGTATTGATATATAGCTTAACCTTATGTTTTACATAAAATTAATACCTTTTTAGCATAAGCATAGCGCGAAAAAGGTGCCTGCCTGGGCGCCCCATACGCGTCACGTGCCAGTATCAAGTGGAATGAACACTTGCCCAATCAGTATGTGTGGGGCTCCATGAATTGGCGGTAGCGGGTTCTGCAAAACCGGATTGGCCCGAGGTGATGCAGGGCGTCTGCCTGGCTGGAATGTCTTCGCGAAGACGCTACTGCCAGTGCTCACACAACCGCACCAGCTCATCAACCACATACCTCACCTTGGGCCGCAAGTGAGAAACCCTGGGCCATACGGCATGTACTTCAACGGGCTCTGGTTCATAGCCTGCCAGCACCTCAACCAGTCGGCCCGCGTCAATGTCGTCCCTGAACAGGCAGCGCGGCATCTGGCACAGGCCGACGCCGGCGACGGCTGCCAGGATCATGGCCTCGCCATCGCCGATCTGATGTGCGGAAGGTGGCGCGTAGCGAACGGTTTCCTGATCTTCATTGACTCGCCAGGAGAGTGGTTGGCCCCGTCGATGGCCGACGATGCAATGGTGACGATTCAGATCTTCCAGGGTGTCAGGTACGCCAAAACGGGCCAGATAACTCGGCGCGGCGCAAATAGCCCAGCGTTGTCGCGCAAGCCGGCGAGCAACAAGGCCGCTGGTATCCTTGAGTTCTCCAAAACGAACCAGCAGGTCGATCCCCTCTTCAATCGGATCGACCAAGTGGTCAGAAAAAGTCATATTCAACTGCAGCGCGGGATACTTGTTAGCGATTTCAAATAACAACGGGGCGACAACCCGGCGCCCGAATGCCACGGGTATATCGATGCGCAATCGTCCGGACGGTTCGCGGGTTCCCGGAGCCAATCCGCTTTCAGCCGCACCTATTTCTTCGAGCGCGTTCGAGCAGGCGATGAAATAGGCATCGCCATCAGCAGTCAGAGATATTCGACGGGTAGAGCGATGAAACAGCTGGACGCCCAGTCGCGCTTCAAGCCGGGCTATGGATTTGCCGACGGCCGATTTCGAAATACCCAGTCGCCCGGCTGCCTCGGTAAAGCTATTCGAACGCGCTGCCACCACAAAGGTGATGACGCCTTGGAACGAGTCTATGGGAATCATAACCGCCCTGAAAAGTAGACAATAACTCTACCCACTTTAGAGTTTCAGGCAGTTTATCGCCAGACACTTCTACCCTAGCATGGAGGTATGTCTCTGGCTGATCACATCAGACCGAGTTTTCAATCCCAAACAGGAATACATCATGCCCGTCGTACGCGTCAGCTGGTTCGAAGGTAAAGAGCATGCTCAGAAAGCCGCCGTAGCTGCTGAAATCACCGAAAGCATCGTCAAAAACACGGGGACTCCCGCCGAATACATCTACGTCATTTTCGAAGACGTAGCACCGTCGGATTGGGCAGGTGCGGGCAAATTGTTCGGTGAAACTCCCGCCACGCCCTGAACCTGCACACTGCATAAATGCAACGACTGGATCAGCGTTGCATCCTCACCTGCCCCCCTTGGGGGCCGACCGTGGAAGAGATCACCATGCATCCACATATTTCCTGCTTATTCTCGCTTGCAATCAAACCCGGCGACTTTGCCGAGTTCAAAGCGCTGATCGCCCAGGTCGTTGCCGCCACCCGGAAAGAGCCCGGCACCCTGGTTTACGAGTACAGCGTGAATGAAGATCAAAGCGTTGCGCATATCCTTGAGCGCTATAACGTCGAATCCGTTGTCAGCCACGTAGACATCACCTTCGCCCCATTCGGCAAGCGCTTCCTCGAACTGTGCACCATCACCAGTCTGGTTGTGTACGGCACACCAGATGCCGAGATCCGTAAACGCCTGGATCCGTTCGGTGCTGTGTACATGACGCCGTTCGACGGCTTCAGCCGCTAACCGATTTGATCTGCGCAGACTCGACTGCAAAAAACCGGGGCTGCACTTGTTTCCCCCTTACGGCACAGAGAGCACCATGTCTATTATCGCTGACCTCATCAAGTCCCGAATTTCCGCCAACAACTACGACACTGAGCGCAAACTCTCAGATCAAGCGATCACTGATCTGATTGATCTGGCCACCCATGCGCCGTCCGCCTTCAACCTTCAAAACTGGCGTTTCGTAGCCATACGCAGTGAAGAAGCAAAAGCACGTTTGCTGCCCTTGGCCTATGGACAAAAGAAGGTGGTGGATTCAGCCGTGACATTTATTGTGTGTGGCACCCTGAATCCGCATCAAACGATTGCAACGTCGCTGAAGCCTTCGATGGATGCCGGGGTCATCGACAAGGCCATTTATGACATGTGGGTGGGCGCCGTTCAGGGTATGTACGCTGAAAATCCACAACTGCAGCGCGATGAAGCCATCCGTTCAGGCTCGCTGGCCGCCATGACGCTGATGCTTGCAGCTAAAGGCCAAGGCCTTGATTCAACCCCCATGATCGGCTTTGACCCAGCGGCGGTTGCAGAAGCATTCAATCTTTCAGCTACTG
Organism: Pseudomonas sp. MEJ108; assembly: GCF_030208985.1. NCBI lineage: Bacteria > Pseudomonadati > Pseudomonadota > Gammaproteobacteria > Pseudomonadales > Pseudomonadaceae > Pseudomonas > Pseudomonas sp. MEJ108. Next base: position 166,973 of record NZ_JARVSW010000014.1, on the reverse strand, counting down.
AAATCCCCGTGATGCTGGTGACCGTCGGTTATCCAGGCGAGAGCAACTGGCCGCAAAAGCCGCGTAAAGCCGTTCGCGAAGTGCTTGAGTTTATCTAGCACACAAAGTGCGAACGACGCATCGCTTAAGCAACCCTGTCAAACCCGACATCACGACGACCAGATCACTCTGAAGGAGCGTCCCATGGCCAACCCGACCGGCCCGCATGACAACATCAGTTCCAAAGTTGAAATCGAGTATCCCGATTTTACAAAACTGCCTGATCAGGTACGGGAAAAATTCGAGAAGCTTCCAACGAAGGTCAACTTCTTTCGAATGCTGGGTTACAGCCCCGGAGCATTTATTCCTGTCATCGACCTGACCAACGCAATATTCAGGGACCTCACCCTCTCCGACTATCATAAGGAGATGATGGTATTGCTGCTGGCTGCGCATGAGAACGTCGCCTATGAGTGGGAGCAGCATGTTTCCATCGCTCAAGTTGCGGGGGTTCGTCCTGATCAGTTCGTCGCCATCGCAGAAGGCTGCCTGGAGGATGCCACAGCGTTCAAAGAGGACGAGCGCGTCCTGCTTCGGTTTGGCCAGGCCATTATCGACAAAGGCAAGGCCCCGGGTGTGCTGTTCAAGCATACCTTGCAGCACTTCTCGCTCCAGGAGCTGAGCGATGCCATTCTCGTCATTGGTTTTTATCGGATGTTGTCAGGCTACATTCAGACCTTCGATATCGCCGTTGATGCCCAGTCGGATGGGAACTGGATCAAAGGCTGATACCGACGTATGCCTGCTTCCTGAAGCATGGATCGATGGCTGTACCGCCATCGACCCACCTCCTCCTTTCAACGGTCGCGGCACGCTGAATGATCGAGCCTGGTCTGCGTGGGCAACGATCAACCCGTACGGCCTGCCAAAGGCCTGGGGCGATGCCAGGACCTGTCCATCACCCTTTTTAATTGCAGGTGTTCCTTCTTGAAATACCCATTAAAAGCCATATCGCTCAACGCATTGCTTGATGAAGATTTCTACTTTCCCCATGAGATCATTGGTCAGCCCTTTCGTACATCCGACTTTACTGATCTGAAGACAAGCAGCTTCACCACCAGCGACGGCGTTAATCTCGGCTATTGGGAAGCCGGCGCCGGGCAACCGTTGATCTTCATCCCCGGCTGGTCGGCCAACGGCGCAATGTACTTTCACCTGATGCACATCCTGAGCGAGCACTACCATGTGTATGTGCTGGACGTGAGAAATCAGGGCCTTTCCGAGCGGGTCGACTTCGGTAATCGCATTTCACGGTACGCCATGGACGTGAAGGAGTTCGCCGGCCATTTGGGCGTTTCGCAGGCCGACTACTGCGGCTGGTCCATGGGCGCATCGGTGATGTGGGCCTACATCGATCTGTTTGGCACGCAAGGCATTCGCACCCTGAGCATCATTGACCAAGCACCCTCGATTTATTGCCACGCCGACTGGACGGAGCAAGAACGGCTCGAGGCCGGGGCGTTCACCACGTCGCCCGAGCGAATGATCGCATCCTATGCGCAAGGCATCGCCACCAACAGGCTGGTTTCCGCAAGCCGGGTTGTCGAGCGAGCGATGGCGATGGACTCGCCCTACTTCCATAACGTCATCAGCCTCGTGCAAGAGGTGGTTAAAGATGACATGGCATTTACCAGGCAGGTGCTTTTCGATCACACAACCAACGACTGGCGAGACGTCATTCGGTCAAAGATCAATGTGCCGACCGCAATCTTCACCGGTGAGTACAGCGACTGGCTGGAGAGTCAGCACTGGATGAGCTCGGTTATCCGGGACTCGGTACTTCATGTGTACACCAAAGCCGAGCAAGGCGATCACTTCCTGGCGTTCAAGAATCCAGTGAAATTTGCGGCAGACCTGCGCAGCTTTTTGCAGTAACGGCGATTCGGTGGGTGGCCGCACTTCCGGGTTTCTGTGTGTACGGACGTTCCTGATACAGCGCTCCTTTTATCCGGCTGATACCTTCACTGCCCCTTATATCAGCCGGTTTTTTCCAAAGGTCTGTCACTGCTCCCATACTGGATGGGCGAATCGCTCAACCAGAAAGTTGATCAGCGATCTTACCTTCGCGGGTAAATGTTTACGGGTTGGATACACCACGTAGATCCCCAACTCGACCGATTGATACTCGGGAAGTATTTCGACCAGATCGCCTCGGCGTAGATCCTGCGCCACCATAAAACTCGGCTGCAACGAAATGCCACCACCGGCCAATGTGATGGCGCGGCAGGTATCCCCGTTATTACATCGAACCACCGAGCGCGTGTGCACGCTTTCACTGCCTTCGGGCCCCTCGAATTGCCATTCAGTACCGCTGGCAAAGTTGCTGTAGGCCACTACCCCGTGCTCTGCCACATCCGATAGTTTTTCAATGGGTGCGTGGCTGGCCAGATACGCAGGCGACGCACACAGGCACATCCGGGTACTGGCCAGGCGTCTGCCCACCAACGACGAATTATCCATGCGTGCGATACGCACCGCTGCATCAATACCTTCGTCAACCAGATCCACCAGACGATCGCTCAAGCTGATTTCCAGCTCGACCTTGGGGTAGGCGCTCATGAAATCGGCCCAGATCGGAGCCAGGTGCAGCACGCCAAAACTGACCGGGGCGTTGACTCGAAGCACTCCGCTGGCCTCTGGCGAAGCAGACGATACAGCCTTCTCTGCCTCATCCATCATGGCCAGCACCTCACGGGCCTGGTGATAGAACTGACGCCCCTCATCCGTCAAGGAAAGCCGCCGAGTCGTGCGGTGCAACAACCGCGCGCCGAGACGCTCCTCCAGCGTGCTCACGTAACGCGAGATGGCTGCCTTGGACATGCCGAGTGGCTCGGCTGCCCCGACAAAACTGCCCTTATCAACAACGGTGCAGAAGACCTGCATTTCCAGTGCACGATCCATGATTGTCTCACTTAGTGGAACTATTCATCACATTCAGCCCGATTTATCCCTGCCTGGCAATCTATAAACTGGGCCCATCGAAACGCAACTCAACTCAGAGAGAGGCAGTCATGAAAATCACAGTAATCGGTACCGGCAACATGGGCTCAGCCTTTGCGAAACAGCTTTCTGCCGCAGGGCACAGCGTCCGCATCACTGGCCGTGACATCAGCAAGGCGCAGGCCCTGGCCGACCAGCACGCGAATGTCAGCGCTTATGTAGCGTCCGAAGCGTTGGGTGACAGCCAAGTAATCGTGGTGGCCACCGCCTATGCCGATGCGACCGCTGCACTGCAAAGCCTGGGTGACCTGACCGGTAAAGTGGTGATCGATATCACCAACCCGCTGAGCGCCGACTACATGTCATTGACCGTCGGCCACGTCACCAGCGCCTCGGAAGAAATCGCCAGGGCTGTGCCCCAAGCCAACGTTGTGAAAGCGTTCAACACCCTGTTCGCTCAAGTGCTCGCCGATGGTCCGAAGTTCGCCAACGACCAGACCGGCAGCGTATTTGTCGCCAGCGACAGTGAGCGCGCCAAGCAAACCGCTATCGCGCTGGCTCGCAGCCTGGGCTGGAACACCGTGGACGCTGGCGGCCTGGTTAACGCTCGCTATCTGGAGCCACTGGCGGGTTTCAACATCTACCTCGGCTACGGCGCGGGTCTGGGCACTTCGGTCGCTCCGGTCTGGCTGAGCAAGTAAGCAACACATCATCAATCAGGAGCAGTCACCATGAACACTTCATTCCCCCTGCTGTTTGTGTCTCATGGTGCTCCCACGTTCGCCATCGAGCCCGGCCTGGCAGGCCCGAGACTGGCCAGGCTCGGTCGTGAGCTGCCAAAACCTGATGCCATCGTGGTTGTCTCGCCGCACTGGATGACCCGTGGCGAAGTCAGGGTTACGTCGAGCACAGCACCTGAAACCATTCATGACTTTGGTGGTTTTCCGGGCGCTTTGTATACGTTGTCCTACCCGGCTCCGGGCGCACCAGCGTTAGCGAGTCATATTGTTGAGCTGCTGCAGACGGCGGGCTGGCAATCGCGGCTCGATTCCGCCCGCGGCCTGGATCACGGTGCCTGGATACCACTTATGTATCTGGCACCCGACGCAGACATACCGGTCGTTCAGGTGTCCATGCCCGCCACGCTTGATACACGCAGCGCCTGGCAGCTCGGCGCAGCACTCAAGCCACTGCGTGAGATGAACGTATTGATCGTGGCGTCAGGCAGCCTCACCCACAACCTGTACGAGTTCCGCGGCGCAACAAGCCACGGCGCCGACTACGTCAAACAGTTCGCAGCATGGACCGCCCTGACCCTGCAGGCAGGAAACATTGATCAGTTGCTCGACTACAAGCAGTACGCACCTTCAGCCGAACGTGCACATCCGACCGATGAGCATTTCCTGCCGCTGGTTATTGCGCTCGGGGCAGCTGGTCACGGTTATCAGACACAGGTAATGGACGGCGGTATTACCCACGGCGTTCTGGCGATGGACAGCTACCTGTTTACCTCAATTGATAGCGAACGATTCGAGTCAGCTCAAACCGTTCAAGGTGTGAAATAACCTCATGCAAAACATCAACTTCTCTGAACCCGCACGCGAGTCCGAGTCGGGTATTTTTTTCCGTAAGGCATGTAGCACTGTCAACCCAAAGGCACGGTTGCTACTGCTTCACGGAGTAGGATCGAACGAAGCCAATCTCGCCAGTCTGGCCGCGTCGCTGCCCGAAGAGATCGAAATCCTGTTGCTCCGCGGCCCGCTGCAACTGGGTCCTCAAGGCTTCGCCTGGTACCAGGTCAACTTCACCAGCGATGGGCCTTCTTTTAACCAGGAGCAGGCTGAGTCCAGCCGCCAGTTATTGATCCGGTTTATTCAGGCGCTTCCCCCGCTGCCCACTGTGATCGCCGGGTTCAGCCAGGGCGGCATCATGAGCTCAAGCGTCGGCGTCACACAACCTGAGCTGGTAGCAGGTTTTGCGCTGCTGAGCGGGCGGATGCTGCGAGAAATCGAGCCAAAGATTGCGCCACGTGATCAGTTGCAAGGCGTCTCAGCCTTCATCGCTCACGGCCAGCAGGACAACGTACTGCCGATTGACTGGGCACATGAAGCTGACGCCTGGCTCAGCCGGATCGGTGTGCAGCACCAGACTCATTTTTACGACATGGCCCACGAGATCATTCCGCAGGAACTGGCTGACTTCTCGCAATGGCTGGACCGGACACTTTCGCTTTCCAACTGAACCCCACTGCTTATTTAACACAAGGAATTTTCCATGATCGATTCACGCACCGCGCCTTACGCTGCTTTTGTACTGCGCCTGGCATTGGGCCTCATGTTCATCGCCCACGGCCTGACCAAAGTATTGGTCTTTACTCCGGCAGGTACTGCTGGCTTTTTCGAATCCATTGGCTTTCCAGGCTTCCTTGCCTATCCGGTTATGGCCTTCGAAGTGATCGGCGGTTTGATGCTGGTACTGGGGGTCTACGCCCGCTGGGTTGCTGCAATCGCTGTTGTTCAACTGTTTGTCGCCGCCACCGTGCATTTCGGCAACGGCTGGAGCTTCACCAACGCTAACGGTGGCTGGGAATATCCGATCTATCTGTCCGTCACAGCGCTGGTCCTCGCTCTGCTGGGTGATGGCGCGTTTGCTGTGAAATCTTCCAGAACGCAGTGACAGGCACCTATCGATGCTCGGCCCAAAGACAACGATCCAAGGGTCGAGCATCATCAATTGGAGAAAATCACATGAAGTCTCGTGCTGCAGTTGCATTTGAACCTGGCAAGCCGCTCCAGATCGTCGAGATCGACGTCGAGCCGCCACGCAAGGGCGAAGTGCTGATCAAGATCACTGATACCGGTGTATGCCATACGGATGCTTTCACACTTTCGGGCGATGATCCGGAAGGCCTGTTCCCGGTAGTACTGGGCCATGAAGGCGCCGGCATCGTCATCGAAGTAGGCGAAGGCGTGACCAGCGTGAAAGTCGGTGACCACGTCATTCCGCTGTACACCGCCGAATGCGGCGAGTGCCTGTTCTGTAAATCGGGCAAAACCAACCTGTGCACCGCTGTGCGCGCCACTCAGGGCAAAGGCGTGATGCCGGACGGCACTTCACGCTTCTCCTACAACGGCCAACCCCTGTACCACTACATGGGTTGCTCGACCTTCAGCGAGTACACTGTTGTCGCTGAAGTTTCTGTCGCGAAGATCAATCCAGACGCCAACCCCGAGCACGTCTGCCTGCTCGGCTGCGGCGTGACTACCGGCATTGGCGCGGTGCACAACACGGCCAAAGTCCAGCCTGGCGACACAGTCGCGGTATTTGGCCTGGGCGGCATCGGTCTGGCGGCGATTCAGGGTGCGCGTCAGGCCAAGGCAGGACGCATCATCGCTATCGACACCAACCCTGCCAAGTTCGAACTGGCCCGTTCGTTTGGCGCTACCGACTGTGTGAATCCAAAAGATCACGAACAGCCGATCCAGCAGGTGATCATTGAGATGACTGGCTGGGGTGTCGACCACTCCTTCGAATGTATCGGTAACGTGCATGTGATGCGCGCTGCGCTCGAATGTGCCCACCGCGGCTGGGGCCAATCGATCGTCATTGGTGTTGCCGGTGCCGGTCAGGAAATCTCGACCCGTCCCTTCCAGCTGGTCACCGGCCGTACCTGGAAAGGCTCGGCGTTTGGCGGCGTAAAAGGCCGTAGCCAACTGCCGAAGATGGTTGAAGACGCGATGAAAGGCGAGATCGAGCTGGCACCTTTTGTCACTCACACCATGGGCCTGGATCGCATCAATGAAGCGTTTGACTTGATGCACGAAGGCAAGTCGATCCGCACCGTCATCAAATACTGATGTCGTCCACTGTTCCGGGGCAGTTGCCATGGAACCTGTTCCAAGTCACCCCTATAGCTGGAGGTACACTGTGAGCGATGTAAAACTTCACCCTGCGCTGGATAACGGCATCAAATCCGCTGCTACCGACTTTGCAGGCGGCACTCTGCAGTGCCTTTGCCCGACCGACAAGGTTGAGGTCAAAGTCGATGCTCAAACACTGCATAACCACGCCTGCGGTTGCAGTAAATGCTGGAAACCAGCGGGCGCCAGGTTTGCCGTCATCGCGGTAGTCAATCGCGACAAAGTCAGCGTTACCGTCAACGCAGCCAAACTGACCATCATTGATGCAAGCGCTACCATCCAGCGTCACGCCTGCAAAGAATGTGGTGCCCACATGTATGGTCGCATCGAAAACCAGAACCACGCGTTCCACGGTCTGGATTTCGTGCACACCGAACTGTCTCCTCAGACAGGCTGGGCTGCGCCCGGTTTTGCCGCGTTCGTCTCGTCGGTCATTGAAACGGGTACGCCGCCAGCTGAAATGGACGGCATTCGCGAACGTTTCAACACGATGGGTTTGCCAACCTACGACTGTCTTTCCCCGGCACTGATGGATGCCTTGGCAGCACACGTAGCGAAGCAAAATGGCGTTCTTCAGGCGAGCTGAGATAATCCCTGGCGGGCATCACCCACCTTACCAAGTGTGGTGATGGCTTATCCGGAACGCATGCACTGAACCATACAGCACTCACAAAGCCCTCCTGACTCGAGGGCTTTGTCGTTTCCGGGGCGCGCTGCAGACCCGTTACAGAAATTGGCCATGCGCCATAAAATACCAATAGAGCATAATTAATAACTTTATAAATCATAAAAACCTATATTAGCTTAGAACAAAAAAGACTTTTACAGCGCATAATCATAAGAATACGGTCTTAAGAAATCAGTGCTGAAGCACTGTGCCCGACTTGAAGAGGACCTTCCATGCGCCGTACACCACCTTCGACTTTCTCAAATGGATTCGTGACTCGGAGCACAATGCGATGACCCGGCGCCCGCTCCTCTCGCGCCTGCTGTTTACCGCCGTCACAGCCATAACCCTGCTTGGCTGCTCACCTTCCGGCCAGGACAGCCAGGCAGCCAAGACACTCAAAGTGGCGTTCTTCAGAGACAACACCACGCTGGTCAGCCTTGACCCCTTTCAGGTTTACTGGCTGGAGCATCGGGTGGTGCTGCGCAATATTGCCGAGTCCCTGACCGATCAGGACCCGCAGACCGGCAAGATCATTCCCTGGCTGGCGGAGCGCTGGGAAATCAGTGACAACGCGCTGGAGTACACCTTTCACTTGCGCAAGGACGTGACCTTCAGCAACGGCACACGTTTCGACGCTCAAGCGGTGAAGACGGCCTACGACGCGGACAAGTCGTTCGCCGCACAATTGCCAGCCACCTTCGGCGCCACTTACCTCAAAGGTTACGACCATGCCGAGGTGCTGGACGAGTTCACCATCAAACTGGTGCTGGCCCAACCCAATGCGGGCTTTCTGCAAGCCACCTCCACCACCAATCTCGCCATCCTGGCTCCAGAGTCCTACGCGCTCAGCGTCAAGCAGCGCTCGCTGGGTGCAATCATCGGCACCGGGCCATTCGTGCTGGAGCGCTATACCCCGGAAAGCGGTTTGCGCCTGATCAAACGCAAGGGCTATGCCTGGCCATCGGCCAATGCGCAGAACAAGGGCGAAGCGCATCTGGACGCAGTCGAGGTCAGCTACGTGCCGGAAGAAAGCGTACGTAACGGCCAGTTCGTTCAGGGGCAGGTCGATATTCTCTGGCCGCGCAACCCGTTCTCCGAGGTGGATCTCAACCTGTTCAAGTCCAGGGGCGCGACCATTCAAAGCCGGTCGCTGCCAGGACCGGCACTGAACCTGTACCCCAACACACGCGGCAATCGCATTCTTGCCGACCGTGACGTGCGCCAGGCTTTGCAAAAGGCAATCGACCGCAAGACCTATGCAGCGACGGTCTACAACCCGCAGTTCCCGGTGGTCTCCGGTGTCTTCGACATCACTACACCGTTTTACAAAAACCAGGCCGACAAGCTTGCCTATGATCCTCAGGGTGCCGAGCGCTTGCTCGACCAGGCTGGCTGGCAAAAAAATGCCGACGGCTATCGCTACAAGGAGGGCAAACGGCTGAAGCTGGCCTACAACCTGTCACCCGCCGAAACCGCTGGCGATGTACTGATCCAGGATCAACTGCGCAAGGTGGGCATCGAGCTCAAGCTCAACGTGGTGACCACCGCCGAATGGGCCGCTGCCAATGCGGCAGGCAATTATGACCTGACGTACAACTACATGACCCGCGCCGACCCGATCATCCTGCAGACCATCATCGACCCGCGCAGCGCCAACAGCTCGACTCTGGCGACCAACCTTTACGCGCCGGAAACACTGCCCAGAGCCCTTGCGCTGTTCGACGCCGGACTGACCGCCACGCAAAGCGAGCAGCGTGCCCGGGCCTATGGCGAGTTGCAGGACTTGCTGATCGACGAAGGCTCGGCGTTCCCGGTCTACGAGCGGGTCTGGCAAGCCGCCACGGCGAAAAACGTACGCAACTTCCACTGGACGGCGGAAGGCTTTGCGCTGTTCAACGACATCGAGTTGGCAACGCCATGAGCCGCTATATCCTCAGTCGCATCGCGCAAGCGCTGCTGGTACTTTGGGGTGCCTACAGCGTCACCTATTTCATTCTGTACCTGCTGCCCGGCGACACCCTGTCGATCATGCTCAGCGCCTCGGGTGTCGAAATCGACTCACTGTCCGCGCAGGACCTCGCCAAGGCCAAGCTCTATTACGGGCTGGACCGGGGCATCTTCGAGCAATACGTCGATTTGCTGTGGGGAGCCATACACGGTGACTTCGGCAACTCGCTGACGCTCAATCGCCCGGTATCGGAGTTGCTGATCGAACGTCTGCCGCAAACCCTGAGCCTCGCGGGGCTGGCCATTGTTCTGTCACTGATCGGCGGGACAGGTCTGGCGTATCTCACTGCCTACGTACGCTGGCAGCCCTTGAAAGTCGCCTTGTCACGCCTGCCGTCGCTGGGCTTCTCGGTGCCGGTCTTCTGGCTGGGCCTGCTGTTCATTCAACTGTTCGCGTTCACCCTTGGCTGGTTCCCGGCGACCGGCAATCAGGGTTTCTCAAGCCTGATACTGCCCGCCGTCACGCTGGCGATCCCCAGCGCTGCGGTGTATGCCCAGGTCCTGCAACGCGGCTTTCAGGGCGTCTGGAAAGAGCCCTACATCATAACCGCCTACGCCAAGGGCCTTACCCGCGCGCAGGTTCAGGCCCGCCATGCGTTCAAGAACGCTGCCCTGCCGCTGCTGACACTGATCGGCCTGCAGGTGGGTAACACGGTATCCGGCGCGGTGCTGGTGGAAACCATTTTCGCCCGCTCCGGGGTCGGTCGACTTGCCCAGGAAGCCGTGCTGCGCCAGGACATCCCGGTGGTACTTGCCATCGTTGCGGTCTCCGCAGCTGCGTTCGTCGTGGTCAATCTGATCGTTGACCTGCTGTATCCCGCGCTGGATCCGCGCATCGCCCATACGCCAAAGGTCTCCTGAAGCCATGACTATCTTCGACAACCGCCTTGCGCGCCTGGCTCGCCTGGTCGTTTCCAGTGAAACCATTGCGGGTAAAACCGCACCTGCCCTGCAGTGGCGGCGGCGCAGCAGCCTGAGCCGGATCGTGGAAGCGACGCGCCCCCTGTTGCGGCGCCCTGGTTTTCTGCTGGCCGTGGCAATCGTCGCCTTTGCGCTGCTGGCCGCGCTGGCACCCAACCTGCTGAGCAGCTACGCACCTTATGCCACCTCGCCTGCCGACAAGCTCACCGCGCCCAATGCCGCGCACTGGTTCGGCACCGACGAGTTGGGCCGTGATCTTTATACCCGCGTGGTGCATGGCTCCAGCCTCTCGGTACAGGCGGCATTGCTGGCTGTCGGCATCGCCATGGCCGGCGGCCTGAGTCTGGGGGTGATTTCCGGTTTCGCAGGCGGGCGCATCGATGCGGTGATCATGCGCCTGATCGATGTATTGCTGGCCCTGCCCGGTCTGTTACTGGCGCTGGCGATTGTCACTGCTATCGGTTTCGGCACCCTGCCGGTGGCCATTGCGGTCGGTGTGGGGATCATCCCCGGCTTCGCGCGCACCACCCGCGCCGAAGTGCTGCGGGTCAAAACCCTGCCGTACGTCGAAGCCGCGCGTCTGGGCGGTGCAAGCTGGACGCGAACCCTGCTGCGCCACATCCTGCCGAACGCCTGGGGCCCGGTGGCGGTGTTGGCCACGCTGGACTTCGGCGCGGCGATTCTGGCCACTGCCGGGCTGAGTTTTCTGGGTTTCGGCGCCGAACCACCGGCCGCCGAATGGGGCACGCTGATTGCCAACGGTCGTCATTTTCTGATGACTGCACCCTGGGTGTCGCTGTTGCCGGGGCTGTTCGTGGTCGGCGTGGTGTTCAGCTTCAACCACATCGCCCGCACGCTGGAGGAGACTCAACGATGAATGACACCGCTCAACTGATCGACATTCGTCATCTGAGTGTCGCCTACCGCTTCGATGGCCAGATCAACCAGGCCGTGCGCAACGTATCCTTCCAGGTCGCCCGAGGTGAAACCGTGGCGATTGTCGGCGAATCCGCATCCGGCAAGTCGACGATGGCCAACGCCATACTCGGCCTGCTACCGGACAACGCCGCCATCACCGGCGGTGAGCTACACGTCGATGGACACGATCTTGGCCATGCTGGCGAACGCGAGAAACGGCGAATTCGCGGCGGCACCATTGGTCTGGTGCCGCAGGACCCGATGGTCAGCCTCAACCCTACCCTGCGCATCGGTCGGCAAATCGCCGAAGCACTGCTTCTGGCTCACGGTCGACGTTATCCGGCAGTGGATGCCGATGTGCTGGAATTGCTGCAGCAGGTCGGTCTGGACAAACCGGTATTGCGCGCTCGTCAGTACCCGCACGAGCTGTCCGGCGGCATGCGCCAGCGCGTGTTGATCGCCATCGCCCTGGCCGGCAATCCTCGCCTGATCATCGCCGACGAACCCACCAGCGCTCTGGACGTGACGGTACAGCGCAAGATCCTCGATCATCTGCAACGTCTGGTGGCCGAGCGTGGTATTTCCCTGCTGATCATCACCCACGATCTGGGCGTGGCGGCCGACCGGGCCGATCGAGTGCTGGTGATGAACAAGGGCGAGCTGGTCGAACAAGGCCCTCCGCAACAGATACTCATCGCGCCTCGCCATGCCTACACACGTGCGCTGATCGCAGCAGCACCCGCGTTCGGGCAACGCAAGAGCCCGGCAACACCGCGCCCGGTAGCGAGCAGCGCCAGGCCACTGCTGACCTTGAACAACATCGGCAAGACCTATCGCCTGCCCTACGTAAAAGGCGAAGACACAGACTTCCAGGCGCTGCAGGACGTCAACTTCAAGGTGTATGCCGGCCAGACCCTGGCCATCGTCGGCGAGTCCGGCTCGGGTAAAAGTACTGCGCTGCGCATTGCGCTGGGCCTGGAAAAGCCCACTCACGGACGAGTTTTACTGGACGACCAGGATGTCACCGACCTGGGCTGGCGCGAATTCAGGCCGCTGCGACGGCGTATTCAGCTGGTGCAGCAAAACCCGTTCGCAGCCCTTGACCCACGCTTCACGTTATTCGAAAGCATCGTCGAGCCACTGGTTTCGTTCGGTCTGCTCAAAGGCCGCGAACTGGAGCAGGCGGCACGCCGATTGATAGAGCGAGTGCAGTTGCCCGTGGCCTATCTGGACCGCCTGCCGCGCGAGCTTTCCGGTGGACAGCGTCAGCGGGTTGCCATTGCCAGAGCACTGGCCCTGCAGCCTGATCTGCTGCTGCTCGATGAGCCAGTCTCGGCACTGGACGTGTCAGTGCAGGCGCAGATTCTCGACCTGCTGGTCGAACTGCAAGCCGAATCGGGCATTGCCTACGTGCTGGTGTCCCACGACCTTGCAGTGGTCGCCAGCGTTGCCCACCAGGTACTGGTGCTCAAGCATGGCAAGACTGTCGAGCAGGGTCTGGCCGAGGATGTTTTTGCCAGACCTGAAGCGGCCTACACCCAGGAGTTGATTGCCGCGATACCTGGCCAGCGTCTGGAGTTGCGAACAGGGACGTACTGACAAATACCGGGTCTTGTAGAAATTGGCCGCCCGACGTTAGGAGTCCATAACGTCGGCGACTGTATATATGCTTATTCTTTATTGATATTTAAATTATTTTTTTAATAGCTATAGAGTTGCACCTTATGCACCAAACGTTGCCGAAGCAGGATGCAGGCAAGACCAGGCTACCTTGCGCACCCGACCCGCATGCTCAGGCCGTATCAGCAAGAAGCCCTATCCCTCCCTACGTCGAGCACCCGCAATGAAAGGCATAAAAACCCTGTCGTTCCCAGCCCTGATGGGTTCAGCGCTGCTGTTGAATGCCGTCATCTCATTCCCTGCCCTGGCCGGACTGCTGGAAAAAGGTCGCACTGACGGCCTGACCGCTGGCATCGCCAATGAACAGCCCTATGCCTACATCGGCACCGATGGCAAAGCCACCGGGGCCAACGTCGAGATACTGCGGGCGATTCTCGAACCGCTGGGCATCAAGCAGATCGAGACGCCTATCACTGACTTCGGTTCGCTGGTGCCGGGTCTGGCGGCAGGTCGTTTCGACTTGATTGGTGCGGGGCTGTTCATCAATCCGAATCGTTGCAAGGTCATCGCGTTCTCCAACCCGGTTACACGATCCGGTGGTGCGTTCATTGTCAAAACCGGCAACCCGCTGAACCTGCACAGCCTCAAGGACGTCGCCAGCAACGCCAAGGTGCGTCTGGCCACGCAACCTGGCAGTAATCAGGTCCAGGAAGCCAAAGACAGCGGTATCGCCAACGGCAACGTGGTGTTGTTCGACAAGGACACCGAGGCATTGGCCGCCTTGCAGGCGGGTCGCGTGGACGTGGTGTATTTTCCCGACGCCGAAGTCATCAGTCTGATCAAGAAAGCCAACAGTCCGGACATCGAGCGCGCCTTGCCTTTCGAGCAGATTCCGGACGCCAGTGGCAAACCGGGCTGGAATTACCACGCCTACGGCCTGCCGAAAAACGACCCGGCTTTTGAACAGGCTTTCAACGAACAACTGGCGAAACTTCGGGCGTCGGGCGAGCTGCTGAACATCCTGCAGAAGTACGGCTACACCGAAAACGAACTGGCTGACCCGGCCATCACCGCAGCCCAACGCTGCAACCCATGACCTGCCTCGCCCCGCGAGGGCGCGCAGTAAACGGCCCTGACCCACACGAGTACGGCCATGCCTGTTGATGCCGCAACACTGGAAACCGCAGGCTTCATTGCCAGACAACTGGCCCACGGCGCCTGGATCACCCTGCAGATCACCGTGCTTGCCGAACTGCTGGTACTGGTGCTTTCGTTTGTAATCGCCCTGATGCGCCTGTCGCCGTTCAGGGCGCTACGCTGGTTCGCTACTGTGTATGTCGAGGTGCTGCGCGGCATCTCGGCATTGGTGCTGCTGTTCTACCTGTTCTTCATCCTGCCGCTGTTCGGCATTCGCCTGTCCCCCATGACCACCGGCGTGCTGGGGCTGGGCCTGACGTTTTCGGCGTATGGCGCGGAGATCATTCGCTCGGCGCTGATCAACGTCAGCCAGGGCCAACGCGATGCGTTGCGTGCGCTGGACTTCGGGCCGATAAACGCGTTTCGGCGAATCATTCTGCCGCAGGCCCTGCCGTTCATGATCCCGCCGATGGGCAATCAATTGGTCGAGCTGCTGAAAACCACATCGCTGGTTTCGCTCATCACCCTCACCGACCTGACCTTCACCGGCAGTCAATTGATAACCACGCTGGGCCAGCAGACGCTGATCTGGAGCATCGTGCTGGTGTGCTACTTCGTGATGGCCTGGCCACTGAGCTGGCTGGTCCGACGCTATGAGCAGCACGCCACCGCGTGGCGCACAGCCAGGGGATGAACGATGGAATTTGATATCGCATTCGCCTGGTCGATTCTGCCGGAGCTGTTTCAGGGTTTGCTGGTAACTGTGCAGGTCGTGGTGCTGGGGTTCCTGCTCGCGGTGTTGCTCGGTCTGGTCCTGGCCCTGACACTACGCTCGCAGATAACCATCGTGCATCGCCTGAGCAAAGGCTACCTGAGCTTTTTCCGCAATACGCCGCTGATGGTCCAGTTGTATGTACTGTTCTTCGCCCTGCCGCTGGCGGGCATTACCTTTCCGGCGGTCACCACCGGTGTGATCGGCCTTGGCTGCTATTACGCGGCTTACATTGCCGAAGCGTATCGCGGAGCCATTGACGACATCCCGGCCGGACAATGGGAAGCCGCACGCGCCCTGGACTTCAATCGTAGCGACACCTGGCGGCGCATCATCCTGCCGCAGGCGTTGAAACCCATGCTGCCGGTGCTCGGCAATTACCTGATCGGCATGTTCAAGGAAACCCCGCTTCTGGCGGTGATTACCATCCCTGAACTGTTTCAGGCCGCCAAGCAGATCGCCGGCATGACCTATCGTTACAACGAACCGTACACGGTGATGGCGCTGATGTTTCTGGCAATCAGCGTGCCGACCTCGTTGCTGTTCAAATACCTGGAAAGACGCAGCCATGTCTGATCTCGCACACACCGCAATCCCGCCCGTCACCACCGCGCAGATACAGCTGAAACACGTGGTCAAGGACTTCGGCCACAACCGGATTATCGACCACTTGGACCTGAGCATTCCTCAAGGTCAGAAAGTCGCCTTGATCGGCCCCAGTGGCTCGGGCAAATCAACGGTATTGCGCCTTATCAAGGGCCTGGAAAACTACCAGCAAGGCAGCATAGAAGTCGCAGGCCAAGCAGTGCCCGCGCGCACATCCGGATGGCGCTGGCCTGGCGCGCGCAAGGCTCCGGTAGAACATCGGGTAGGCATGGTGTTCCAGCAATTCAACCTGTTCCCGCACCTCACCGTGCAGGAAAATGTCACCGAAGCGCCGTTACGGGTACTCAGACTGCCTCGCGAAGAGGCCCTTGAGCGCGCGCACCAATACCTCGGGCTGGTCGGGCTTGCGCACAAGGCCGATGCCTATCCGAGCCAGCTTTCCGGTGGTCAGCAACAACGTGTAGCGATTGCCAGGGCGCTGGCCATGCGTCCGCAGGTCATGTTGTTCGATGAGGTCACGTCAGCGCTCGACCCCGAGCTGGTCGGCGAGGTCCTGGCGGTGATTCGCTCGATTGCCCACGAGTTTCAGATGACCATGCTACTGGTGACCCACGAGATGAAATTCGCTCAGGACATCGCTGACCGGGTGCTGTTCATGGAGGGCGGCCGCATCGTGGCGGACGGCACCCCGAGCGAAATTCTGCTGAATCCGCAAAACGAGCGGACCCGAAGGTTTCTGCAGCGGGTGGAGCAGCGCTGATTGCCAGCGCCGCTGTTTTTGCAGGGTGAGACGTTTGAACTTCGCAACGATTTGAAAGTGGCGACCATCAGATCCGGAAGCGCGCAACCATGTCCTGCAGGTTGCTGCCCAGGCGCGCCAGTTCCACGGTAGACGCCGCGCTCTGCTCAGTGGCCGTGGCCGACTGATCGGCAATATCGCGTACGCTGATGACACTGCGATTGATTTCGTCGGTCACGGCGCTCTGCTCTTCAGCGGCGGCAGAAATCTGTTGACTCATCTGTTCGATGGTCACGATCGAATGAGTGATTTCAAGCAGCGAGTCTTCGGCCTGTCGCGCCAGCGCCACGGTGCCTTCAGTGCGTTGACGGCTGGCATTCATCAGCTCCGACGCTGCGCCGGTGCCATCCTGCAAGGATTTTATCAGCGCCTCGATTTCAGTCGTGGATGACTGTGTACGCTGAGCCAGCGAGCGCACCTCATCGGCCACCACGGCAAAGCCACGGCCCTGCTCACCTGCACGTGCAGCTTCGATCGCCGCATTGAGGGCCAGCAGGTTGGTTTGTTCTGCCACCGCCTTGATCACATCGATGACACCGCCAATCTTGTCACTGTCCTGAATCAGGCGCTGCATGGCCTCGCCCAGTTGTCCCACTTCACCGGCGAGCTGGCTGATTTCACGCGTGGCGTGTTGCACCACGCTGCTGCCATGGGCGGCACGATCACTGGCCTGTCTGGCGGCCTGCGATGCATCTTCAGTGTTCTGCGCCACTTCCTGGACGGTGGACGCCATCTGGTTCATGGCGGTCGCCACCTGATCGACTTCCAGTTTCTGCTGAGTGACACCCGCGCTGGTCTGCTCGCTGACGGCTGAAAGCTCCTCGGCTGCCGTGGCAATCTGTGTCACACCATTGCTGATACCGCCAATCAGGGTCCGCAGCGATACGGTCATGTGTTGCATGGTGTTTTGCAGCAGGCCCAGCTCATCCTGGCGACTGGTGCTGAGGTCGTTGGTCAGATCGCCGTCGGCAATCCGACGCGCCGCGATCACAGTCGAATCGAGCGGACGGGTGATCTGACGGGTAATCAGGATCGCCGCGAAGATACCCAGCAGCAATACGATCACCGCCACGGTGAGCAGCTGGGTTACTGCACTGTCTTTTTCTTTATTGGCACTGACCACCTGACCCGCCATCAGCTTTTCCGCACTGGTGACGATGTCCATTGACTGCTGGCGAAGGCTGTCGCGAATCTGATCGTTCTGTTGCATCAGTTGCGAGATGGAGACCATCAACGACTTGTACTGTTGCAGCGCCGCGAGCGCCTCATCCACCGCCGGGCCGGCCTTGTTCGGCAGTTGATTGCGCGCGCTGCCCACCTGAGCGATCAGCGAGTCGGCAGCGTCGAAAGTAATCTGCCTGTTTTCAGCAGTCGGGATACTGATATAACGGCGAAACACCAGGCGAAAGTTGGTCATGCCATTGCGCAGGTCGCCGGCAATCTTCACCTGATCGATGCCGCTCTGGTCCAGCGAGCGGGAAACGTCGTCAAAGGTCTTTTGCAGCAGTGTTTCGAAACTTCCGCTGACCTGTTCGGAAATGGTGATGAGCGGCTGCATGGCCTGATCAATTTGCCGATTGTTATCGACCAACTGGCTGAACGTTTGCTTCAAGACACCCGCCTGGTCGCGAATCCCTCTGAGCATATCGGCGTTGACCGGAACGGTCAGAATCTTCAGGCCGTCCTCGATGGTCTTGCCCAGGTTGTCCAGAGCCGACGTGTAGCCCTGCGAATTGCTCGCGTCAGGCTTGGCGGTGTAGGTCTGCGCAGCGATCCTGAGGCTCAGCGCATCGGCCTTCACCTCAGAAACCTTGGCTGCCTTGCCCAGCCGTTCGATCAGCAGGTTGGTACTGAGGTAACCGATCGCGGTGACCGTCAGTACGCCCAGCAGTATCAGACCGAAGCCTACACTCAGCTTTTTGCTGACCTTCAAATTGTCCAGCCATGTCGACTTCATAAATTTTTCCTGGGGATTTATCGTGATACCCAAGGATCGACTGTCCGCGGAACAACTTAATAGTCGCGGCGATTGCAAAGATTGATCGACGAGATAGCAATATGACATGAGCTTTTTTGGCGCTCTGTCAGGGCAGCACTTTCAGCTCCAAATACCTGGCCGAAGTCCACTTTCAGGTTCGCTCGGCCAGGGAGTTTCACAGACCTATAGGTACTCATCATTGTCGGTGATAGTAACCTTCGGTTTATTCGATTCGTTAATAACACCCCGTGCGCAACAGAATCCGCCCCATTCTTCACTATTGGCGGAACTTCCCATGCACCAGACAATCAGCCATCTGCGCTACCCTCTCACCGCCCTCGCCTTGATCGTCATCAGTGCCTGCGGCCGTGCGCCGGAAGCCACCAGTGCGCCTGGCGCGGCCAAGGTCAGTGTGGCCAAGGTACTGGAGCAGCCAGTCAACGAGTGGGATGAATTCACCGGTCGTCTCGAAGCACCTGAAACGGTCGAAGTGCGTCCAAGGGTCTCCGGCCAGATCGATCAGGTAGCCTTCACCGACGGCGCGCTGGTCAAGAAAGGCGATCTGCTGTTCCAGATCGATCCTCGCCCTTTCCAGTCGGAAGTCCGCCGCCTCGAAGCCCAGTTGCAACAGGCCCGCGCAGTTGCTTCGCGCAGTGACAGCGAAGCGCAGCGCGGTGAGCGTCTGCGCAGCAACAATGCGATTTCCGCCGAGCTGGCCGAATCGCGTACCACCTCGGCGCAGGAAGCCAAGGCCGGTGTCGCGGCCATCCAGGCGCAACTGGATCTGGCTCGACTGAACCTCAGTTTCACCCGGGTCACCGCACCGATTTCAGGCCGCGTAAGCCGTGCCGAAATCACCGCTGGCAACATTGTTACCGCCGATGTCACCGCCCTGACCAGCGTGGTTTCCACCGACAAGGTCTACGCCTACTTCGACGCAGACGAGCGCATGTTCCTCAAATACACCGAACTGGCCCGCAAAGGCCAGCGCGGTCAGACCACGCCGGTGTACCTGGGGCTGTCCAACGAACCCGGCAACCCGCACCTGGGCCAGATGAACTTTGTCGACAACCAGGTCAACCCGAGGACCGGCACCATTCGTGGCCGCGCCGTGTTCGATAACGCCGACGGTGCGTTTACCCCCGGCCTGTATGCACGCCTGAAACTGGTGGGCAGCGGCACTTACTCGGCCGTGCTGATCAATGACGAAGCAGTGGGCACCGACCTGGGCAAGAAGTTTGTGCTGGTCATGGACAAGGACAACAAGCCCGCTTACCGGGCTGTCGAGCTGGGGCCGAAAATCGAAGGCCTGCGCATTGTGCGCAATGGTCTGGCCAAGGATGACACCATCGTCGTCAAAGGCTTGCAGCGCGTTCGTCCCGGCCAGCCTGTGGACCCTGAAGTCACTCCGATGGCCAGCGCCGACACCCTCGCCGCACTGCTCAAACAACGCCAGGCCCTCGAAGCCAGCAACCTGCCACAAGTGGCGCCCAAAGCGGCCGTCAAAATCGCCAGCGCTGCCGCGCCGCGCGGCTAAGGGACTCGTCCGATGAACTTCTCCAAATTCTTTATTTCACGGCCGATCTTCGCCGCAGTGCTGTCGCTGCTGATCCTGATCGCCGGTGCCATCTCGCTGTTCCAGCTACCGATCAGCGAATACCCGGAAGTCGTTCCGCCAACCGTGGTGGTGCGCGCCAACTTCCCCGGCGCCAACCCCAAGGTGATCGGCGAAACCGTGGCCTCGCCACTGGAACAGGCGATTACCGGTGTCGAAGGCATGCTCTACATGTCCTCGCAGGCCACCGCTGATGGCAAGCTCACCCTCACCATCACCTTCGCACTGGGTACTGACCTGGACAACGCGCAGGTGCAGGTGCAGAACCGCGTGACCCGCAGCGAGCCGAAGCTGCCTGAAGAAGTGACACGCATCGGCATCACGGTGGACAAGGCCTCCCCCGACCTGACCATGGTTGTGCACTTGACCTCGCCGGACAAACGCTACGACATGCTGTACCTGTCCAACTACGCCGTGCTCAACATCAAGGATGAGCTGGCGCGACTGGGCGGCGTCGGTGACGTGCAACTGTTCGGCATGGGCGACTATTCACTGCGGGTCTGGCTTGATCCGAACAAGACCGCCTCACGCAACCTGACCGCCACTGATGTGGTCAATGCGATTCGCGAGCAGAACCGTCAGGTAGCCGCAGGCCAGCTGGGCTCCCCGCCCTCCCCGAATGCCACCAGCTTTCAGATGTCGATCAACACTCAGGGCCGTCTGGTCAGTGAGGAAGAGTTCGAAAACGTGGTCGTGCGCGCCGGTGCCGATGGCGAAATCACTCGCCTCAAGGACATTGCCCGCATCGAGCTGGGTTCCAGCCAGTACGCGTTGCGCTCGCTGCTCAACAACCAGCCTGCGGTCGCGATCCCGATCTTCCAGCGTCCCGGCTCCAACGCCATCGACATCTCCAACGATGTACGGGCACGGATGGCCGAGCTCAAGCAAAGCTTCCCGGAAGGCATGGACTACAGCATCGTCTATGACCCGACGATCTTCGTCCGTGGCTCCATCGAGGCGGTGATTCACACGCTGTTCGAAGCCCTGATTCTGGTAGTGCTGGTCGTCATCCTGTTCCTGCAGACCTGGCGCGCGTCGATCATCCCGCTGGTGGCCGTACCGGTCTCGTTGATCGGCACCTTTGCGGTCATGCATATGTTCGGTTTCTCGCTGAACGCGCTGTCCTTGTTCGGCCTGGTACTGGCGATCGGTATCGTGGTCGACGATGCCATCGTGGTGGTGGAGAACGTCGAACGGAACATCGAACTGGGCCTGGAACCGGTCGCCGCCACGCACAAGGCCATGGCCGAAGTGACGGGGCCGATCATCGCGACGGCGCTGGTGCTGTGCGCCGTGTTCGTGCCTGCGGCGTTTATCTCCGGGCTCAGCGGGCAGTTCTATAAGCAGTTCGCGCTGACCATCGCCATCTCGACGGTCATTTCCGCCTTCAACTCGCTGACCCTGTCGCCTGCACTGGCGGCGGTATTGCTCAAAGGTCATGACGCGCCCAAGGATCGCTTCTCGCGGTTCCTCGACAAAATGCTCGGCAGCTGGCTGTTCCGTCCGTTCAACCGCTTTTTCGAGAAAGCCAGCCACGGCTATGTCGGCACGGTCGCCAGGGTCATTCGCAGCAGCGGTATTGCCTTGCTGGTCTACGCGGGCCTGATGGTTTTGACCTGGATGGGCTTTGCCAGCACACCAACCGGTTTTGTACCGAGCCAGGACAAGCAATACCTGGTCGCATTTGCCCAGTTGCCGGACGCCGCAAGCCTGGACCGCACCGAGGATGTCATCAAGCGCATGTCGGAGCTGGCCCTCAAGCAGCCTGGCGTGCAGGATGCGATTGCCTTCCCGGGGCTGTCGATCAACGGCTTCACCAACAGCCCGAATAACGGCGTGGTGTTCGTGACCCTCAAACCGTTCGACGAACGCAAGGACCCGAGCCTCTCGGCCAACGCGATTGCCGGTGCACTAAACGGTCAGTTCGCTTCGATTCAGGAAGCCTACATGGCGATCTTCCCGCCACCACCGGTACAAGGCCTGGGCACCATCGGCGGCTTCCGTCTGCAAATCGAGGACCGTGGCAACCTCGGCTATGACGAGCTGTACAAGGAAACCCAGAACATCATCGCCAAAAGCCGCAGCGTGCCGGAACTGGCCGGACTGTTTACCAGCTACACGGTGAACGTACCGCAAGTCGATGCCGCGATTGACCGCGAGAAAGCCAAGACCCACGGCGTGGCAGTCAGCGATATTTTCGACACCCTGCAGGTGTATCTGGGTTCGCTGTACGCCAACGACTTCAACCGCTTCGGCCGCACCTATCAGGTCAATGTCCAGGCTGAACAGCAGTTCCGTCAGGATGCCGATCAGATCGGTCAGCTCAAGGTGCGCAATAACCTGGGCGAGATGATCCCGCTGGCGACCTTCGTCAAGGTCAGCGATACCGCAGGCCCTGACCGCGTCATGCACTACAACGGCTTCATCACTGCTGAAATCAACGGTGCGGCAGCGCCGGGCTACAGCTCTGGTCAGGCTCAGGCGGCAGTCGAGAAACTGCTTCGCGAGGAACTGCCCACCGGCATGATCTACGAATGGACCGACCTGACCTATCAGCAGATCCTTTCGGGCAATACCGCGCTGTTCGTGTTCCCGCTCTGTGTGCTGCTGGCGTTTCTGGTGCTGGCAGCCCAATACGAAAGCTGGAGCCTGCCGCTGGCGGTGATCCTGATCGTACCGATGACCCTGCTCTCGGCGATTGCCGGGGTGATGATCGCTGGCAGCGACAACAACATCTTCACTCAGATCGGCCTGATCGTACTGGTAGGCCTGGCGTGCAAGAACGCGATTCTGATCGTCGAGTTCGCCAAGGATAAACAGGCCGAAGGGATGAGCCCGCTGGATGCGGTACTGGAAGCCTGCCGCCTGCGTCTGCGTCCGATCCTGATGACCTCGTTCGCCTTCATCATGGGTGTCGTGCCGCTGGTGCTGTCCAGCGGTGCAGGTGCCGAGATGCGCCATGCCATGGGTGTCGCGGTGTTCTCCGGGATGCTGGGGGTCACCTTCTTCGGCCTGCTGCTGACGCCGGTGTTCTACGTGCTTATCCGTAATTACGTCGAACGCCAGGAGGCCCGCAAGGCCGCCAGGGTAAACAGCCAGCAAAACCTGCCTGCGGAGATGCATTGATGAGTGCGTACAAAGTCTTCATCCCGAGCCTGCTGGTCATGGCACTGGCGGCCTGCGCCGTAGGCCCGGACTATAAGGCACCGGTCACCGCGCCAGCGAAACTGGCCTCCGCCGCCCAGGGCAACTATGACCGCAGCAAAGTGGACAGGGTCTGGTGGCAGCAGTTTGAGGACCCGACCCTCAACAAACTGGTAGCCCGGTCACTGGACGGCAACCGCGATCTGCGCGTCGCCTTCGCCCGGCTCAAGTCGGCGCGCGCCATTCGCGATGACGTCGCCAACGATGTGATGCCAGTGGTGACCAGCCGCGCCAGCAGCGACATCGGCAAGGGTCAGCAACCCGGCATCACCGAGCGCCGGGTCAACAGCGAGCGCTATGACCTGGGCCTGGACATGGCCTGGGAAGTGGACCTGTTCGGACGTATACAGCGCCAGCTGGAAGCCAGCGATGCCGATCAGGACGCTGCAGAGGCCAACCTCTATCAGCTGCAGGTCACGCTGATTGCCGAGGTGGTCGACGCCTACGGTCAACTGCGCGGCGCACAGCTGCGTGAAGCCATTGCCCGCGACAACCTGAAAAATCAGCAAAGTTCTCAGGACGTGACCACGCAATTGCGCGATGCGGGCGTGGGCAACGAGCTGGATGTGGTGCGTGCCGAGGCACGACTGGCCGCCGTCGAGGCGACCGTTCCGCAGTTGCAGGCCGAGCAGGCTCGCCAACGCAATCGCATCGCCACGTTACTGGGCGAGCGTCCGGAAAACCTCAGCGTCGACTTGAGCCCGAGCAAGCTGCCGGCCATCGCCAAGGCCTTGCCGATTGGCGACCCGACGCAAGTGTTGCGCAATCGGCCCGACATCCGCGCAGCCGAGCGACAACTCGCTGCCTCGACCGCCCGTATCGGCGTCGCGACTGCCGATCTGTTCCCAAGGGTCAGCCTGAGCGGGTTTCTGGGCTTTACCGCCGGACGCGGCTCGCAGATCGGTTCGTCAGCGGCCAGAGCCTGGTCGCTAGGCCCCAGCATCACCTGGGCGGCCTTCGATCTGGGCAGTGTCCGGGCGCAGATTCGCAGTGCCGACGCCGATGCCGAGGGTGCACTCGCCAACTATGAGCAGCAGGTGCTGCTCGCGCTGGAAGAGTCGGAGAACGCGTTCAGCGACTACGACAAACGCCAGCAGCGGCTGGTCTCACTGATGCGCCAGAGCGATGCGAGTCGCTCGGCGGCCAGACTGGCGTCGGTGCAGTATCGCGAAGGCACGGCGGACTTTCTGGTCCTGCTGGATGCCGAGCGCGAGCGCCTGGCGGCCGAGGACGCTCAGGCGCAGGCAGAAATCGAGTTGTACCGTGGCATTGTGGCCATCTACAAGGCACTGGGTGGCGGCTGGCAACCTCAGGCCTGAACCTGAAAAGCCGGTAAACCCGCCCCGCGCCCGATCAGGCCGCGGGGCTTTTTTTGCCTGAAATCCGGCTGCATCATGATTGCCGTTTGACAGCTGCCAGCCACTCCCCGAAGCTGCAACCCGTCAAGCATTGGAAATCGATATGCCCAGACTTTCTACCACGGGGTTATCGCCTCAACCCACTTCTCGACGTCGCTGGCTGATCGGCGCAGCGGCTGCAGCGCTGCTGGTGCTTTCGCTGGTTTTCTGGTGGTGGCGCATGCCCGTGCAGACGGCCCCGGCCAAGCTCAGTCATACCTATGCCCAGGCGCTGGAGCAGGCACATGACGGCAAACCCGGTGCCGCGCGCGTGCTGTACCAACAACTGGCGCGGACTGACCTGTCTGACGCACAACGCATCAGCCTGCTCGCCGAACTGAGCGACTACCCCAGCCCCCAGGCCCTCAAGTTGCTCGATGCGGCCTTGAGTAACCCGTCCGCGCAAGTGCGCGAAGCGGCCATCGATGTCAGCGTCAGGCTGGTCTCCAACAGCCAGCGCAGTCTGTTGCTCGGCCCGCTGCTGGATGACGCCGAACAATCCGTCAGGTTTCGCGCCACCGGCGCCCTGCTTGGCCTCTCCCCCGATGAGCTGGGCCTGTACTTTGCCGTTCTGCAGCAAAGTGCCGAGGCGTTTCAGGAATCACTCAAGAGCCAGCCGCAAAACGCCCAAAACCAGCTGCAACTGGCCAGGCTGTATCTGCAGACCGGCGACCTGGAACCTGCGCTCGCGGCCCTACAGCGGGCCACCGCGCTGGACCCGGGCAATATCGAAGCAGCGCTGGCGCACATCGAATTACTGGACCGCAAGGGCCAGGCCGAGCAGGCGCGCGGCCTTTTCGCACAGTTGCTGGAGCACAATCCTGGCTCGTCCCTGCTCCAGCATGCGCTGGGCATGTGGCTGCTGAACCACGGCCAGGCTGAATTCGCCGTGCTCAGCCTGGCCAAGGCCACGGAACTGGCACCCGACAACAACGACTATCGCTATGATCTGGCGGTGGCCCTGCACTCGTTGAACGAGCTCGAAGCGGCACAGCGCCAGTTGACCCAGATCGTTCAGAACCAGCCCGCCAATCGCAAGGCCAGGGTGCTGCTGATCCAGTACTGGAAAGAGAACGGCCAGTTGCAAAACGTGCAGATTCTGCTGGCCGAGCTCGAGCAGCAGAACCCGGATGACCCTGTGCTGCAACAGGGACTGTAGGGTCACAAACGCAACGCTGAGACGGGCGAAAGGCCATCTTTGAAGGGTCTACGCGCCTTTCAGCACGTGGCCTTCAGACATTCCGGCCATTTCCTCACCCAACACTCCTTTTGCCTGTGGGATATTTCTTTTTCTAAGCCCTCCACTCTCTCATGGCACGTTTTCCATCCATGGCTAATATCGGAAATAACTTACAACACCCCTCAGCCTACAACACGGACATCACCCCCTATATCCAACATCGTTCCCCCATGCCATTTAACGAATTTGAGAAAGGCTATTTTCTAACTGAAAAAAAAAGTGCATCATTTGCGGGCGACTGAGTTATAAATACCCTCTATCTGCACAACGACAAGCCGCAAAGGCCAAGTTTCAGCATAGAAACCGCAGGTATCGGGCACCCTCGAGTGAGCGAATCGACCCATCAGTTTTGTCTCATCGCTTTATAGGGCTGACAACAGCCATTACATTGTTGGAGTATATTAATTGTCCAGACTTGCCGAGTTTCGAGCAGCAGAGAAAGCCCTTCAGGAACAGCTTGCACAGCTGGAATCGTTGAAGAATGACGCCGGATTGAAGAAGGAGATCGAATTCGAGCAAAAGCTCCAGGACCTGATGGGCACCTACGGCAAAAGCCTGCGTGACATCATCGCCATCCTTGACCCTTCGAGTGCCACCTCGCTGGTTGCACCCGCAGGGCCCAAGCGTCGCCGTGCACGCGTGGTCAAGGTGTACCAGAACCCGCACACCGGCGAGCTGATTGAAACCAAGGGCGGCAACCATCGCGGCCTCAAGGCGTGGAAAGAGCAATACGGTGTAGACACTGTTGATTCATGGCTGCGTGCCTGATTGCAAGTTGTCACTTGAAGCCCTGCACGTGCAGGGCTTTTTTATCTCCGGCACTGCAGATGAACACCTGCGCATTGCAGCGCTGTGCTCAGGCGTCATCACACAGTGCCTGTCGGTCCGCGCCGGAAATTCATATACATGATTAGGTGAACTGCCCGGTTCGTATACTTCAATGCACCGGGTAAATGCCGCGGGAATAATGACGCCAATAAATCCGGATTATGCGATTCAGCACACAGTTACAAACCTGAACAGTTGCTGAAGTGTGTAGAGTAATTATTCAGGTCGACAGCATGATGAGATACAGCACTATTTGTTTCTCAATGATTCGGTGCGCTGAACAGCATCGAATGCGCAGCTCAGCGCAGCTTCACACTTTTTTCACATGGACTCTCGGATGATGAAGACCGCTAAAGGAATAGCGTCCCATGCCCGCCTCGGCGGGCTTCTTTTTGCCTGCGAAAAGGCAGATGTCACTGCGTAATGTCCAGACGCAGACTCTCGCGAATACGCAGTGCCTCATCCTTGTTGCTCGCATAGCCGTCTGCCGATCCCGCATAAGACAACGACCAGGCCAGATCCTTGCTGGCGGCCGCGACCAGTGTCTGGGTCAGCACGTGCACACCGTTCTGGGTAATTGTGCAGGTGGTTTCGAGCGCGGGCACCACGCTGAGCCGGCTTTCGCGGACATGCGTGCAGGCGCTCTGCAATCCGCTGCGGGCAAAATTGACCTGAACCGACTTGCGCATTTCCAGCAGAACGCCCTGGACGTTGACTTCATGCCCCGGCGTCAGGCGCGTCTGGGTGAGCTCCATGACCATCAGCGGATTTCCACTTTGATCGTTTTTAACCGCGCGCTGTCTGACCTGCACGGAAGGTTGAACGGGCTCGCCCGACTCGGTCGGTAACGACTCGACCTCCCAGCCTGCGGGCCAGACGATCATTGCATCGGCGGCATGGACCTGGGCAGTGCCCAGCAGCAGGAACAGGCACAGGCTTGGCACGGAGCGTCGGTAGTGCGAAAGGATCATGATCGGGTCGCCAGAACGGTTGACCGGAAATTCTGAGCCTGTTGTCGGCATCGAGCAAGGCCGACGCGACGTTATCCAAGCCGGGTTTGGCACTGCTCGCCCTGCCCCGTATCATTTGGCATTATTTGTACATTCTGTTGGAGACACATTGATGAGCTTGCACGAACTCAACACCCTACCGGGCGTCACAGCCAATCCTGAAGCGGCCACCCGGCAGTTTGTGTTCAACCACACCATGCTGCGCGTCAAGGACATCACCAAATCGCTGGACTTCTACACCCGTGTACTGGGCTTCAGCCTGGTCGAAAAACGTGACTTCCCGGAAGCCGAATTCAGCCTGTACTTCCTGGCGCTGGTCGACAAGGCGCAGATCCCGGAAGACGACGCTGCGCGCAACGAATGGATGAAGTCGATCCCCGGCATTCTAGAGCTGACCCATAACCACGGTACCGAAAGCGATGCCACAGCGTCGTACCACAACGGTAACAGCGACCCGCGCGGCTTTGGCCATATCTGCGTGTCGGTGCCTGACGTGAAAGTCGCCTGCGAGCGATTCGAAAGCCTGGGCGTCGACTTCCAGAAGCGCTTGTCCGACGGCCGCATGAACAGCCTGGCCTTTATCAAGGACCCGGATGGCTACTGGGTAGAGATCATCCAGCCTACACCGCTCTGAGACTGGCGGTGATCGCTCCGGCAAGGAGCGATCAGCCTGAAAAACAAAAAGCCCCGTGATCGCTCACGGGGCTTTTTGTTTACCGCTGTCCGATCAAGCCGGTGCGGAGGTACGGATCAGGTGGTCAAAAGCGCTCAGGGAGGCCTTGGCACCTTCGCCCAGGGCGATGATGATCTGCTTGTACGGGGCGACTGTCACGTCACCGGCAGCGAAGATACCCGGCACCGAAGTTTCTCCACGGGAATCGACCACGATCTCGCCACGCGGCGACAGCTCGATGGCACCTTTGAGCCATTCGCTGTTGGGCAGCAGACCGATCTGCACGAAGATACCTTCGAGCGGCACGGTGATCTCTTCGCCTGTGGTGCGGTTCTTGTAGCGCAGGCCGTTGACCTTCTGCTCATCACCCGTCACTTCAGTGGTTTGCGCACTGGTGATCACGGTCACGTTCGGCAGGCTGTGCAGCTTGCGCTGCAGCACCGCGTCGGCACGCAACTGCACGTCGAACTCCAGCAGTGTCACATGGGACACGATACCTGCCAGGTCGATTGCCGCCTCGACACCCGAGTTACCACCACCGATAACGGCGACGCGCTTGCCTTTGAACAACGGACCGTCGCAGTGCGGGCAATAAGCCACGCCCTTATTACGGTACTGCTGCTCGCCCGGCACATTCATCTCCCTCCAGCGTGCGCCGGTGGCAAGGATCAACGTCTTGGCCTTGAGGCTGGCACCGCTGGCAAACTTCACTTCATGCAACTCGCCGGCTGCGCCAGGAATCAGCTTGTCGGCGCGTTGCAGGTTCATGATGTCGACTTCGTACTGCTTGACGTGTTCTTCAAGCGCCACGGCCAGTTTCGGCCCCTCGGTATGCTGTACCGAGATGAAGTTCTCGATGGCCATGGTGTCGAGCACCTGACCACCGAAACGCTCGGCGGCAACACCGGTGCGGATGCCTTTGCGGGCAGCGTAGACCGCCGCCGCAGAGCCCGCGGGGCCACCGCCCACGACCAGCACATCGAAAGCCTGCTTGGCGTTGAGTTTTTCCGCCTGACGCGCACCGGCACCGGTGTCGATTTTGGCCAGAATCTCTTCCAGGCCCATGCGGCCCTGGCCGAACAATTCACCGTTCAGATAGATGCTCGGTACCGACATGATCTTGCGATCGGTGACTTCGTCCTGGAACAGCGCACCGTCGATAGCGACGTGCTTGATACCAGGGTTCAGTACTGCCATCAGATTCAGTGCCTGGACAACGTCCGGGCAGTTCTGGCAGGACTGCGAGAAATAGGTTTCGAAATGGAATTCGCCCTCAAGCGCGCGAACCTGTTCGATGGTTTCCGCACTGACCTTGGGTGGATAGCCGCCGACTTGCAGCAGCGCCAGGACCAGCGAGGTGAATTCGTGACCCATGGGGATACCAGCAAAACGCAGGCTGATATCGTGGCCAGGGCTGCTCAGCGAGAACGACGGAGTACGTGCGTCGGTGCCGCTGTCATTCAGGGTGACGTCCTTGGAAACGCTGATCACATCATTGAGCAGTGCAAGCATTTCCTGGGACTTCGCGCCGTCATCAAGGGACGCGACGATCTCGATGGGGCGAGTAACCCGCTCCAGATAGGATTTCAACTGGGCTTTAAGATTGGCGTCCAACATGTGGCGGCTTCCTGTTTACAAAGGGTAGAAATAACAACGCCCAGGCGATGACCGCCCGGGCGTTTTTTGGGGCGATGCGGTTTACTTGCTCAAGAGCTCAACGCCCCTAGCCGATTCATGCGACTCAGATCTTGCCAACCAGGTCCAGGGACGGAGCCAGAGTAGCTTCGCCTTCTTTCCACTTGGCTGGGCAGACTTCGCCCGGGTGAGCGGCAACGTACTGAGCAGCCTTGATCTTGCGCAGCAGCTCGGAAGCGTCACGGCCAACACCGCCGTCGTTCAGCTCGACGATTTTGATCTGACCTTCAGGGTTGATCACGAAAGTACCGCGATCCGCCAGACCGGCTTCTTCGATCAGTACGTCGAAGTTGCGGGAGATGGTCAGGGTCGGGTCACCGATCATGGTGTACTGGATCTTGCCGATGGCTGGCGAAGTGTTGTGCCATGCAGCGTGAGCGAAGTGGGTGTCAGTCGAGACACTGTAGATCTCAACGCCCAGCTTCTTGAACTCTTCGTAGTTGTCAGCCAGGTCTTCCAGCTCGGTCGGGCATACGAAGGTGAAGTCGGCCGGGTAGAAGAATACGACAGACCACTTGCCTTTGAAGTCAGCGTCCGAGACGTCAACGAAAGCGCCGTTCTTGAATGCGGTAGCCTTGAACGGTTTTACTTGGCTGTTGATGATAGGCATCGGTATATCTCCTGATGGGTTGGATGGGTTGTGAATTCGATGAAGTGAAGCTTACGCATGATCGATGACAATCGCTCATTGGCAAACCTGATGTCACTGATTGCTTTTCACTATGAAGGCAGCTTATTGATAGAAGAAACCTTCGGACCGCTCCCCGCCTCCGATGGGCTCAGGAACGGAGCGGCATCAATGTAGCGCATCGCCGACTTGATGTCCCTCCAGCCTACATAGGACATCAGTGACTTGAGGTCCCAGCCGTTGCTGTGCGCCCAACTGGCGAAGCCACGGCGCAGCGAGTGGCTGGTGTAGTGCTCGGCGGCGATGCCTGCACGCTGGAGGGCCTGACGCAGCAACGGGATGACGCTGTTGGCGTGCAACCCCTCCTCGCTTAGATTACCCCAGCGGTCCACGGCCCGAAACACCGGCCCGCGCACTAGCGCGGCACAGTTGATCCACTCTATATAGGCCTGCACCGGGCACAGCCGCTGCAGCGCGGGAGTCTGATAGGTCCTGCCCAGGTTGTCGCGATCACCTTTGCTGCGCGGCAGATAAAGGCTGATTCCCGAGTCGGCGATGGCCTTGACGTCCTGTACTTGCAGGCGGCAAAGCTCGTCGCTGCGAAACCCGCGCCAGAACCCCAGCAGGATCAAAGCCGAATCACGTCGACCGCGTAACAGACGCGGCTGGTCGTGTTGCGCCTTTGCCTCGCGCATCTCGATCTCCAGCCAGGCGATGACTTTTTCCAGATCCTGTAGCTGCAATGGCTCGGCCTGCTTTTCCTGCGCAGGATGCAGCGCACGAATGCCCTTGATGACCTTGCGCACCATCGGTGCCTTGGTGGGATCGACAAAACCCTGACTGACGTGCCACTGGGCCAGCGCTGACAAGCGCAGCTTCAGGGTATTGACCGACAGCGTTCCCGCGTGGCTGGCCAGGTAACGCGCCACGCTTTCGCTGGTCGCCGGCAGAAAGCCGCCCCATGTCACCTCGAAATGCTCGATGGCAGCCCGATAGCTGCGGCGCGTGTTGTCGCGGGTCGCCGCCTCGATATAGCGATCAACGTCATTCATGGCTCAAACCTGCTCGGGTGTACCGGTAGCGACGCGTCAAAAGGAGCTGACAGCGCCTGACACGGGATAATACGCCAATATCCCGTGTTAATTAATTCAAAAAATAGCTAATTATCTCAAAATATATAGTATGTAATTACAGAGTACATACCACAGTACGAAATCGTAGGAGAGAGCATGGCCCGCGGCGGTGTAAACAAGGCCTTAGTGCAGAAAGCGAGAGCATCGCTGCTGTCCCGAGGCGAAAACCCCAGCATCGATGCGGTACGTATCGAAATGGGTAATACGGGCTCGAAAACCACCATCCACCGCTATCTGAAGGAGCTTGAATCCACGCAAGCCCCGGCACCGGATATCAATGAGGAATTGAGCGACCTAGTCGCGCATCTCGCCCAGAGGCTTCAGGAACAGGCGCAAGAGCGTATTGATCAGGCGCACGATCAGCACCAGGCCGAACGCGACACCCTCCAGCGGCAACTTGCGGCCACTCAGGAGCAGATCGGTCAACTGGATCGGCACGCACAGCAGCGTGAAGAGGCACTGGAACAGCAGGCTGCCGCCCTGCTCCACACGCAACGCACACTGCAGGATGTACAGACAGAACACGCCAGACTGCTTCAGGCCAATCAGGACCTGGAGGCTCGCCTGCACGACAAGGACGGGCAGATCCACTCCCTGGAAGAAAAGCACCAGCATGCCCGCGACGCGCTGGAGCACTATCGCAACGCGATCAAGGAACAACGCGAGCAGGAGCAGCGACGCCACGAAGGTCAGGTTCAGCAGTTGCAAATGGAACTGCGACAGGCACAACAAGGCCTTGCCATGCACCAGGAAAACATCACACAGCTCAATCGAGACAACGAAAGACTGCTGGCTGAAAATCGCAACACCCTGCGCGAACTGCACAGCCAGACCGACCAGCTGAAGCAGGCCAACACACAGAATGCTGCCTTCGCAGAACAACAGCAGCACGCCCGCACCCAATGCGCCCTGCTGGAAGAACGGTTACGCGGCGCGCAGGACGAAAACGCCGCGCTCAAACAAGGCATGACCGATGCGCAGCAGCAGAGCCGCATGCTGGAACTGTTGCTGACCAAGAAGGAAGCAGCACTGGAGAACCTGCAGATCAGGCTCGATCAGCCGGACAAGCCTAAAGCCACCAGAAAGAAGCCAGCGGACAAGCCATGACCAGAAGCTTCAGGCAACCGCAGCCTTGCCGCATGGCAGCTGCAAATGAACCCGGGTGCCCTGACCTTCAGTGCTTTCTATATGCACGTGCCCGCCACTCTGCCGGGTAAAGCCGTAGACCATCGACAAACCCAGCCCGGTGCCCTGACCTACCGGTTTGGTGGTGAAAAACGGATCGAACACCTGGTCGATAACATCCCGAGCAATGCCGCAGCCGTTATCTTCGACACTGAGCTGTATGTAGTCGCCAGGCAGCAAACCCTCTTTTTGCGCCGCCAGTGTTAACGAGCGACTGCGCACGCACAGCCTCCCTCCGACAGGCACAGCGTCGCGAGCATTGATGACCAGATTCAACAAGGCATTTTCCAGCTGGTGCTCATCAGTGCGCACCGCGCTCAACCCCTCCTCCAGCTCGATCTCCAGATGCGCATGAGCGCCGACCGTGCCTCGCAACAGCTCCTCCATGGAGCGGACCATGCAATTGACGTCCACTACAGTGACGTTGAGCGACTGCCGGCGGGCAAATGTCAGCAGCCTGCGGGTCAGCGCGGCAGCACGGTTCGCCGAGCTCGCTGCCGCATCCAGGTAGCGCGCGACCTCACCGATCCGCCCGGCCGCTACACGCAGCCTGATCATGTCCAGTGCGCCAATCACGCCGGAAAGTACATTGTTGAAGTCATGGGCAATGCCCCCGGTCAACTGACCGATCGCATCCATCTTCTGCGCATGACGCAAGGCCTCCTCAGCCATCGCCCGCTCGGCAATTTCGGCCTGCAGCAACTTATTGGCGGTTTCCAGCTCACGCGTACGCTCGGCGACGCGTAACTCAAGACTCTCGTTGAGTTCGCGCAACGCCTCTTCTGCATTGACCTGAGCGGTGATATCGGTGTGAGTACCCAGCCAGTGGGTGATGTGGCCCCGCGCATCGCGCAGGGGTAACGCGCGCGACAGGAACCAGTTGAACGCACCGTCCTTGCCACGGATCGGGAAGGTATCTTCCCAGATCGAACCGGTGGAAAAGCAGTATTGCAAACGCGCCATCACCCGCTCGCGATGCTCAGGATGCAGAACCGAGCGCCAGCCCAAGGCCGTCATGGCCTCAAGCGAGGCACCGGTGTAGGCATACCAACGCTCGTTGTACCAGTGGACCTGCCCTCGGGGGCTGGCAGTCCAGGCCAATTGGCTCATGTTGTCAGCCAATGTCCTGAACTGACGCTCGCTTTCACGCAAGGCGTCGATGTACTGCGCGACTTCGCGATCCTGCTCAGCCGAATGCAATGGCATTCTGGCCGGTGGTTGTTCTCTATTCACGTCGGGATCCATCCTCTTCAAGCCTTTACCCCGGAGCTCTTCCTGAACTCCGGGCGCTGCGTGACTTAACGTTTGACAGGCGTGCGCATGGTGACGAACTCTTCTGCTGCGGTCGGGTGCACCCCGATAGTATCGTCGAATACCTGCTTGGTCGCGCCAGCCTTGATGGCAATGGCCAGGCTCTGGACGATTTCGCCAGCATCCGGCCCCACCATATGGCAGCCCAGCACGCGGTCGGTTTTCGCATCGACGACCAGCTTCATCAATGTGCGCTCCTGATCATCGGTCAGGGTCAGCTTCATTGGCCTGAAACGGCTTTCGAAAATCTGCACGTCGTGACCGGCCTTGATTGCATCTTCTTCGGTCAGACCGACAGTACCGATGTTCGGCAGACTGAAAACCGCCGTCGGGATGTGATTGTAGTCTACCGGGCGATACTGCTCGGGCTTGAACAGTCGACGCGCGACCGCCATGCCTTCAGCCAGCGCGACCGGGGTCAGCTGCACACCTCCGATGACGTCGCCGATGGCCAGAATGGAAGGCTCGCTGCTCTGGTAATGCTCATCGACCTTGATGTAACCGTGCTCGTCCAGCTTGACGTCGACACTGTCCAGACCGAGGTTGTCGAGCATCGGCCGACGCCCTGTTGCGTAGAACACGCAATCGGTTTCGAGTGTGCCGCCGCCTTTCATGGACAACAGCAGACTGCCGTCGGCCTGCTTGTCGATGCGCTCGATATCGCTGTTGAAGCGAATCGTCATGTCACGCTTGAGCAGCTCTTCGTGAAGATGGGTACGAACACCGCCATCAAAGCCACGCAGAAACAGCTCGCGGCGGTAGACCAGCGTGGTGTCGGCGCCGAGCCCGTTGAAAATCGAGGCGAACTCCACCGCGATGTAGCCGCCACCCACAACGACGACACGCTTGGGCAAGGTTTTGAGGTAGAACGCCTCGTTGGAGGTGATCGCGTGCTCGCGTCCCGGCACGTCAGGCACCTGCGGCCAGCCGCCGGTGGCAACCAGAATGCGCTCGGCACTGTAGGTCTGACCGTTGATTTCGACCTGTTGCGGACTGGTCAATCTTGCATGCCCTTCGAGCAGCGTCACGCCGCTGTCGACCAGCAACTTGCGATAGATGCCATTGAGGCGATTGATCTCACGATCCTTGTTGGCGATCAGCGTCGCCCAATCGAATTCGGCTTCACCCAGCGACCAGCCAAAGCCCTTGGCATGATCGAAATCCTCGGAAAAATGCGCTCCGTACACCAGCAACTTCTTGGGAACGCACCCGACGTTGACGCAGGTTCCACCTAGATAACGGCTTTCGGCCACGGCTACCCGCGCACCAAAACCGGCAGCAAAACGTGCTGCCCTGACACCGCCCGAACCGGCGCCAATTACAAACAGATCAAAATCGAAGGCCATTGCTATCTCCTGGGCAGAGTTACAGCATAACCGCACGGCGGCTATTCAGAAATGAAAAAGCCACCCGGAGGTGGCGTTTTCACAGCATCGTCATTCAGGTATCAATGAGCTTTGCCGGTCTTGTAGAAGTGCTCGAAGCAGAAGTTGGTAGCCTGGATGTAACCCTCAGCACCACCGCAGTCGAAACGCTCACCCTTGAACTTGTACGCAAGCACATTGCCTTCGGCAGCCTGCTTCATCAAGGCGTCGGTGATCTGGATTTCACCGCCCTTGCCCGGCTCGGTCTGCTCGATTTTCTCGAAGATGTCCGGAGTCAGGATGTAGCGGCCGATGATCGCCAGGTTGGACGGCGCATCTTCAGGCTTCGGCTTTTCAACCATGTTGGTCACGCGGAACAGGCCTGGCTTGATCTCTTCGCCAGCGATCACGCCATACTTGTTGGTTTCCTGCGGATCGACTTCCTGGATGGCGATGATCGAGCAGCCATAATGCTTGTGCAGCTTGACCATCTGCGCCAGCACGCCATCACCCTCAGGGTTGACGCACAGGTCATCCGCCAGAACCACGGCGAACGCTTCGTTGCCGATCAGCGGGCGACCGCTGAGAATCGCATGGCCCAGGCCCTTCATTTCGGTCTGACGGGTGTACGAGAAGCTGCATTCGTCGATCAGCTTTCGAATACCGACCAGGTACTTTTCCTTGTCAGTACCCTTGATCTGGTGCTCGAGCTCGTAGCTGATGTCGAAGTGGTCTTCAAGAGCGCGCTTGCCACGACCGGTCACGATGGAAATTTCGGTCAGGCCTGCAGCGAGGGCTTCCTCAACACCGTATTGGATCAGTGGCTTGTTGACCACCGGCAGCATTTCCTTGGGCATGGCCTTGGTCGCTGGCAGGAAGCGAGTGCCGTAACCGGCTGCTGGGAACAAGCATTTCTTGATCATAAAAGTCCTTGGTAAGGGCTGTTGGTGTTAACGGCGCAGTCTAATGATGAGGCAGTCACCTTACAATGCTGCCTTTGGCCGTCCGATGCCATGATAGAGGAATACTCGTACAGATAGTTCCGCACTTTCTGGATATTGCCTGTACATAAATGCAGCGCAGAACACCATTAAACGACCCTCAGGGCCAGCACAGCAGGCTCGGAATGCCTTTCCGGACGGCTGCAGCATTTACATCAGGCTTCGTGAATGGCAAGGCGGCGACAAGCGGGAAGCAGGCAGTTTATGATGCAAAACATGGCGGAACGATGGCACCTATTACCAGTCCAACGCTCGCATTTGTTAATTCCCTGGCCTTATCTCGAAGCGAAAAACATGATCAGAATTTTGTCCATTATTGCTGTGCTGGGCCTTACCGGCTGCGCAACCGCCTCCAACACCTACCTGAAAAACGGCAAACAGGGCTTGAGCATCGACTGCTCCGGCGAGGCGATGTCCTGGGCAAGCTGCTACGAAAAAGCGGATGCGTCCTGCGCAGGCACAGGCTATGAAATTGTTGGCACAGATGGCACCCCACAGCCTGCCGAAAGCGACAAGACGCTGGGCGTGGACGTTGGCAACTACAAAAGCCGCAGCGTGCTGGTGGTCTGCAAATAATCAGGTCTGCCGCCCTGCCCACCGCGGGCAGGGCCAGCTGGCCGAGCCTGACCGATCAGCCTGAAATGCACGCTTCGGCAGCGTTCTGCACATCCCTGAAACGGATGGGCACATTGGCAAGTCGTTCGTAGACCTTGATCGTACTTCCGCCCGAGCGGCTCTCGATATCCACTACTGCTGCGGGTGACTTGCTGAGTTTCTGCGCGACGATGACCCGCAGGCCGTCATGGCGAGGCTCGATCAGAGGCGGCTTGCGACTGCTGCTGATCTTGCCAGCGAAGCAATCGGCGTATTCCTGAGGATTCTTGCCCGACATCACGTTCATGGTGGGGGGTGTATGCTCAATGTCGTTCACTGTGGCACAGCCAGTGATTGCCAGAGCCAGGACTACTACAGCAGCCAGTTTCATACAAAGCCTCCAAATAAAGGTCCTACGACAAGCCTCAACGCAATTAAATCCCGACTGAGGCATTTTTTCCCGGAAACACGGCAAATTAATACTCACCGACGTCAAATTGCGGGCGTCGCATGCTATCGTTTTGATTTTTCAGAAAAACCCCCATTTCGGAGCCCGTCATGAAATTCGTACACCAGCGTGAGCATCTCAACGAGGACGATCTTGTCGTCATCGAGTGCTCTCAGACCTGCAATATTCGCCTGATGAACGATGCGAATTTTCGCAGTTTCAAAAATGGTGGTCGGCACACCTATCATGGCGGTGCGTTTGACAGATTTCCGGCCAAGATCGCCGCGCCAAGCACCGGTTTCTGGAACATCACCATCGATACCGCAGGGCGCAAGGCAGATACCAATGCCGGACGCAAACTGCCCTTTACTCACAAGATCAAGATCGTCCGGCGCTCGACCTCTCGCCTGGGATGATGCAAGGAGTCACCGTGAACAATCCAGCCCCGCGCACGACCAAATTTGCTGTCAGCTACAAGCTCAATGGCGAACGCCGCTTCGAATTCGCCCAGCTGCAATCGGCATCCACCGAAGAAGCCGAGGCCGCCTTGAAGAAGATGCACGGCGAGAGCAACGACCTTATTACCGAGGTCAAGGTCAGCAAGGCTCTCTGATACTTACCGGAGCTCGATCCGATCATGCAACGCAAAGGTGACACTCCCGCCACTCTGGACCTGTTCGCGGACCAGACGGCCCAGCCTCGCAGCGATGAGCGGATCGGGCCCGGGTCATGGCTGTTCAGAGGCTTTGCACTGCCGGCCATGCCGCAGCTGCTGCCTGCCCTTGAAGAGACACTGGGCCTCTCCCCGTTCCGGCACATGCAGACCCCCAGCGGTCTGAGCATGTCTGCAGCACTGAGCAGTTGCGGACAACTGGGCTGGATAACCGACCGCCACGGTTACCGGTACAGCGCGACCGACCCACAAACAGGACAGGCCTGGCCGACGATGCCGGACGTATTCATGCAGCTGGCGCAGGATGCCGCACTGGCAGCCGGCTATGCCGGGTTCGTGCCTGATGCCTGCCTGATCAATCGCTATATTCCGGGCGCCAAGATGTCCCTGCATCAGGACCGAGACGAATACGACCATCGCTGGCCAGTGGTCTCCGTATCACTGGGCATACCGGCCATCTTTCAGTTCGGCGGCCTGCTGCGCGGCGACAAGACTCAACGCATCTCCCTATTTCATGGCGACGTGGTGGTCTGGGGTGGCGAGGACAGATTGCGTTTCCACGGCATTTTGCCCATCAAGCAGGCCGAGCATCCGCAGCTGGGTGAGCAACGGATCAACCTGACCTTCCGCAAGGCTGGCCGCGACAGCTGATCAGGCCTCTTCAAGCACACCGGAAGTACGGGCCAGCGCCGGGCATACTGCCCGGTGCAGGTTCAGTGCAGTATTGATGATGCCGATGTGGCTGAACGCCTGAGGGAAATTGCCCAGCATGCGCCCACCCTTCGGATCGTACTGCTCGGCCAGCAGGCCAACGTCATTGCACAAACCGCACAACCGTTCGAACAGCTGCGCGGCATCATCAGCCCGGCCGAGCAAGACATAGGCATCGGCCAGCCAGAACGAACAGACCAGAAACGTCCCTTCACGACCGGCAACACCATCGACACTGCGCTCGTTGTCGTAACGCAACAGCAGACCATCCTGCATCAGCGTGCGCTCGATCTGTGCGACGGTGCCGATAACGCGTGGGTCTTCCGGCGCGAGAAAACCGGTCAGCACAATCTGCAGCAGGCTCGCGTCCACCTCTGTCGAGCCATAGGTCTGCACGAAACTGCCAAGCTCGGCATCGAAACCGTGGCGACAGACATCGGCATGAATTTCGTCCGCCACCTTCCGGTAATGCGTCGCCAGCGCACGATCCTCATCGCTCTCGGCAGCCTGGGCGATCTGCGTAGCGTTACGGTCAAAAGCCACCCAGGCCATGACTTTCGAATGAGTAAAGTGGCGCGGCTCGGAGCGTATCTCCCAGATGCCCGCATCCGGCAGGTGCCAGATCTTCTCCAGATAAGGCATGACCACCTTGGAAATCGCCACGCTGCGCGGATGCTGCGCCATACCGCCGCGCAGCGCCTGGATCATCGCATCGGCCACTTCGCCATAGACATCCAGTTGAACCTGCGTCGCCGCACCATTGCCGACACGCACCGGCAGCGAGTGTTCGTAGCCACTCAGCCAGGGCAACTCGTATTCCTGCAGACGCCGCTCGCCGCCTACGCCGTACATGATCTGGATCTGTTCCGGGTTACCGGCAACCGAGCGCAGCAACCAGTCCCGCCAGGCCTGAGCTTCCTCGAAATAGCCCAGATTCATGAACGCCAGAAGGGTCATGGTGGCGTCGCGCAACCAGCAATAGCGGTAATCCCAATTGCGCTCGCCACCCAACTGTTCGGGCAATGAGGTGGTCACGGCCGCAACGATGCCGCCAGTAGGCGCATAGGTCATGGCTTTCAGCGTAATCAGCGAGCGCTTTACCTGCGCCGTCCACGGCCCGACGTCAGGGCAGCGATCAGAAAACTCGCGCCAATAGGCTGCGGTGGTTTCCAAGGCCTGGTCGGCATCGATCTGATCGAGCAAGGGCGCAAAGGATGCCTGATAGGCCAGCGTGAAGACCTTGCGCTCGCCTTCATCGACGTGAAAACGGCTGGCCGTGTGATGATCATGTGGGTGCAGGGCCACGGGGCTGCGCA
The DNA here is from genome assembly GCF_030208985.1 of Pseudomonas sp. MEJ108. NCBI lineage: Bacteria > Pseudomonadati > Pseudomonadota > Gammaproteobacteria > Pseudomonadales > Pseudomonadaceae > Pseudomonas > Pseudomonas sp. MEJ108. The sequence goes on along the minus strand of NZ_JARVSW010000014.1, from coordinate 126,620 downwards.
AAACCAGCATTTCCGGCCCGGCGACTGCTGTCAGCGTATGAGCATCCTTGCGCTCGACCCAGGGCACGCTGCTGCCATAATCGAAACGGATGGCGAGATCCACAGCGAATTCGACCCGACCGGACAGCCCGACCACCATGCGCACCACGTGGCCGGAGGTCTTCATGGGCATGAAATCGATCAGCATGGCGCGACCGTCACGGGTTTCGAAAACCGTTTCGAGAATCAGCGTGCCGTCGCGATAACGACGCTCGACAGCGATAACCTCGGCGGTTGGCGCGATCTTCCAGCGGCCGTGCTCATCACCGCCCAGCAGCGCGGCGAAACAGGCCGTCGAGTCGAAGCGGGGGAAACACAACCAGTCCAGCGAACCATCACGGGCGACCAGCGCCGCCGTCTCGCAGTTGCCCAGCAATGCGTAGTCTTCGATCAGTGCAGCCATTCAGAAATGCCCGTCGTGATGATGATTCGTTAACTTGGGAACACCGTTCGGTCAGGCGCTCAGAATGTAACGCTCGATGGCGTTGGCCACTCCGTCCTGCTCATTGCTATCAGTAACATGATCAGCCTGTCCCTTGACTGTCTGCTCGCCCTGCCCCATCGCAATCGACAAGCCTGCCTTGTGGAACATCGCCACGTCGTTACCGCCGTCGCCTATGGCCGCCGTACGCGACAGGTCGACGCCCAGATAGTCCGCCAGCGCGACCAGAGCGGAACCCTTGTTGGCCTCCAGCGCAGTCACATCCAGGTAGTATTTTTGCGAACGGGCCGCCAGCGCGAGCCCTTCGATCTGCGGATTGAGCTGCGCCTCAAGGGTCTTGAGCAACTCGAAATCGGCGCTGGCCGCGACGATCTTGTCGACGCGATCCAGATACGGCTCGAAACTCTCAACCTGAACATAGCCATAGCCCAGTGCACGGAGCTCATGATCGACGTAATCGGCGTGAGGATCGAGCAGCAGCCACTGATCATCGGCAAACACCCAGATGGCAACGTTCTGCCCGGCAAACAACTCCAGACAAATGCGAACGGCGCGCGGGTCAATGCGATGAGCAACCAGCAGGCTGCCATCAGGATGGGTGATGGTGCCGCCATTGAACGCCACGGTGGGCAGATCCACACTCAACGCTTCGATTACCTGGCGCATGGCCCTGGGCGGCCGACTGCTGGCCAGCGTGAAGTGAACGCCGGCATTACGCAGGCGCTTGACGGCGTCGATATTGGCTTGGCTAAGGCTGTGATCACGGCGCAGTAACGTGCCGTCGATGTCGGACAACAGGAACTGTACAGGCAGTTCAGACATTCAATTCTCTCCATTCCCGACCGTCACGACTCAGCAGCTCTTCACCCGCTTGCGGGCCATCCTTGCCAGCCTCGTAAAGCTGCACTTGCGGCTGCGCGGCCCAGGCATCGAGGAACGGCTGCACGGCACGCCAGCCGTTCTCGATGTTGTCGGCACGCTGGAAGAGCGTCTGATCACCGGTCAGGCAGTCATAAATGAGGGTTTCGTACCCGGTAGAGGGCTGCATCTCGAAGAAATCCTTGTAGGCGAAGCCCAACGCGATATCTTCCATCTCCAGTTTCGGGCCTGGACGCTTGGCAAACAGGTCGAACCACATGCCTTCGTTAGGCTGGATCTGGATCCGCAGGTAGTTGGGCTTGAGCCGGTCGACCTCGGTATCGCGGAACTGCGCGTACGGAGCAGGCTTGAAGCAAATGGCGATTTCGGTGCTGCGTGCGCTCATACGCTTGCCGGTGCGCAGGTAGAACGGCACACCCACCCAGCGCCAGTTGTCGACCATGACCTTCAGTGCAACGTAGGTCTCGGTGCTGCTGTCCGGCTCCACGCGATCTTCCTGACGATAACCGACGACCTGCCTGTCGCCCATCACGCCCTTCGCGTACTGGCCACGCACCGAATTGGCCAGGGCTTCCTCCTGGCTCCAGGGCCGGATCGCGCCGACCACCTTGGCTTTCTCACCGCGAACGGCATCGGCACCGAAAGCGGCAGGCGGCTCCATCGCCACCATCGCCAGCAGCTGGAACAGGTGATTGGGCACCATGTCACGCAAGGCACCGGTGTGCTCGTAAAAGCTGCCACGGGTTTCAACGCCTACGGTTTCCGCCGCCGTGATCTGTACGTGATCGATGTAGTGATTGTTCCAGAACGACTCGAACAGGCCATTGGAGAAACGGCTGACCAGAATGTTCTGCACCGTCTCCTTGCCCAGGTAATGGTCGATCCGGTAAATCTGCTTCTCGCTCATGACCTTGAGCAGGCAGCCATTGAGCTCGACCGCACTGGCCAGATCGGAGCCGAACGGCTTTTCGATCACGACACGACGAAACGCGTCTTCGGTTTCCTGCAGCAAACCTGACGAGCCCAGGCGCTGGGCGACCTCACTGAAAAACCGCGGCGCGGTGGCCAGATAGAACACCGCGTTCGCGGTGCCGGTGCTCTCGATCTTGCTGGCGATGTCCTGATAGGTGGAATCGTCGAGGAAGTCGCCCTGCACGTAACTGATGCGCTCGGCCAGCTTGCTCCACAACGCAGGATCGAGCGGATCCTTGCCGCCGCCGGCAACCTTGCCGGCGGCTTCATCACGAATGAAGTTCTCGAGCTTTTTCGCAAAATCGGCATCGCTGATCGCATTGTGATCGACGCCGACAATATGCAGCCCTTCATCCACCAGACCGTCGCGTGACAGGTTGTAAAGCGCCGGCATCAACAGGCGCTTGACCAGGTCGCCATGGGCACCGAACAGAAACAGCGTCGTGGGTGGGGCTACCTCGGTTTTTTGCTCGGCACTGCCACGCGACAGGCCCATTACTTGGGTTCCTTGTGGCCACCAAATCCAAAGCGCATGGCGGACAGCATCTTGTCTGCGTACGAGCTTGTCTGGCGGGAACGGAAACGCGCAAACAGGGCGCTGGACAGCACAGGAACCGGAACCGCCTGCTCGATGGCCGCTTCGATGGTCCAGCGACCCTCACCGCTGTCGGCAACCGAACCGGAGAATGCATCCAGGTGAGGGTCGGTGGCCAGGGCGTCGGCGGTCAGGTCCAGCAGCCAGGACGACACCACACTGCCACGACGCCAGACTTCGGCAATATCCGCCGTGTTCAGGTCAAAACGCTGCTCAGGCGGCAGGAGTTCGGAGTTTTTCTGCTTGAGAAGATCGAAGCCTTCGGCGAACGCCTGCATCATTCCGTATTCGATGCCGTTGTGGATCATCTTCACGAAATGCCCGGAACCCGCAGGGCCGGAGTGGATATAGCCACGTTCGGCACGATCATCGGTCGAGGTGCGGTCACGGGTGCGCTCGATCGAGCCGAGGCCTGGAGCCAGTGTCGCGAACAGCGGATCGAGACGCTCGACGACGGCGGCCTCGCCTCCGATCATCATGCAGTAGCCACGTTCGAGACCCCAGACGCCGCCTGATGTGCCGACATCGACGTAATGCAGGCCCTTTTCAGTCAATTCCTGAGCGCGCCGGATGTCGTCCTTGTAGAAGGTATTCCCGCCATCGATGATCACGTCATCGGCGTCGAGCAATTGGCTGAGGGTCTGAATGGTGTCTTCGGTCGGCGCACCGGCCGGGAGCATCACCCAGACAGCACGGGGCCTGGCGAGCGCACCGACCAGTTCCTTCAGGTCTGCGACCGCAGTCGAACCGTCATTGGCCAGGGCGTTGCGCGATGCTTCATCACGGTCGTACACCACAGTCGTGTGACCATTCAGCATCAGACGGCGTGCGATGTTGCCGCCCATACGGCCCAGTCCAATAATCCCAAGTTGCATGAAGGTGCTCCTTAAATCGTAAAAAGGTGCCTCGTTTGCCGTCCAGCGCATCGACGGTTGCGAGCATGCTGATTAGTCAAGCGAGGCGGAACGTCGGTTCCCTTGGAGAAGATGAAGACGCGAGCGCCCCCCTGTGGTGCATTTTGTCGCGATTAATAAACATTCGCGACAATTAAAAATAAAAAAGTTCCAAAATCATGCAAAAGAAATCAAAATCGATGCCGATAGAGAGGGTAAGCAGCGGCGGTCAGGGATTGAAAGTCATTGCCACGGACCTCTCTGAGGTTGAATCCGCCATTTGCGAGGTGAGCAATGGGCACTGTACTACCAGCACTTGCACCACAAACCCTGTACGTCACTATCCGTCGTGATGAACTGCGCACATTAAAAGAAGAGCGCGAGCAGTTGCAGAAAAAAGTGGCTCATTTGAGCTCGATGCTGCAGCAATCGCAGTTATCCGCCCCCGGCAAGATGCTTCAAGCCTGACCGCAACTGTATCATTCTTCAAAACGCCTCAGGGCAAGTCCGATAATCCGGCTTGCCCACCTGACCTGCCCTTCTGTTGGTCCCCGCCATCTGTTCCGTCTTCCGACCCGTTCGGCCTGCACCTGAACGATCAAAAAAGCCACCCTGGCGACTCGGCTCTCTACAGTGCCTTCTGCCAGAACATGGCACGCCCTGTTTCAGGGCTCAACTGATAGTTGTCGAAACCGAGCTTTCTGTACGCACCCTGTGCGACCTCATTGCCTTCCAGAACCTCAAGCGTCAGCTTGCAGCAGCCACGCTGGCGTGCAATCTCCTCGACCTTGAGCAACATTTTCTGGCTGATACCGAGGCCACGGTATTGCGAGAGCACCGCGACGTCATGAATGTTGACCAGTGGACGACACGCAAAGGTTGAAAACCCCTCGAAGCAGTTGACCAGCCCCACCGGCTCTCCCGAAATGAATGCCAGAACGCTGAACGCATACGGACGCTTCGCGAGTTCGATTGCCAACTGCTGACGGGTGTCGTTCGACAGAGGCCGTCCTGCACCCATGGCATCCATCGAATACTCGTTCAAAACGAACCCGATCGCATCCGCGTGCACAGGATTGGTGTAACTCGCTTGCAGTACCAGTACCTCGGGGGCTTCCATTTCCATCCTCGTCAATTCGATCAGAGTGATTCAGTGAAATCAGTCAAAGGGTAATGCCTCAGGCCAGCGTCAAGGCCGGGACTTGTGGCCTGATTCTATCCTGCCCTGCGCCAAAATGTTCCAGCGAAGATGTAGGGATTTTCTCATCGCGCCCGAAGATTGACCGCTACACGCCCCGGGAAAAGGCGTTCTGCACCGTTGCTGCCCATCACAGCCCGACACCAGCGCTATTTAGTGATGAAAACCAAGCGCCTGGGCGCGATTGTCCAACGATCCGACGGCCGGTAACGCCCCCTCGGAACGTAGAAAAAAGCGGTAAAAAAGCGCAGCGACAGCCGGGCTGCCACCTGCAGCCTGCCACCACACGGGGCGTCGAAGCCTGTGCCAGACATTCGCAAATAAAAAAGTCGAAACTTCTCCAAAACCGCCGGGTCAGCTGATTAGAGCATCTATGCTATTGGCTGACATCCGGTAATGGCGACATCACACCGCTTTGTCACTATGCATGGTCCAAACGGGTATCGATCTTGCGTAGTGCACGTATGTGTACCCGGCCATAGGAAATGGCCAATAAAAATCAAGTGATGCACCAAGACTGTTTTAAGGGGAAAAATTGATGATTAGCGCCGCTGTGAAAACCCAGAAGGGAGAGAGTTTTAACCAGCCTGTCGGCGAGCTGACTCATCTGCCTGTGTTCTCTACCAAGAGCGTTCCTGTGTTGCAAATGCCAACGTCGACTGTCCAGCCTCAGCCGACCATGTCCCAGGTCAACAGACGCAAAGTGTTGTTCGTGACCTCCGAACTGGCCGATCTGGTGAAAACCGGTGGGCTGGGCGATGTGTCTGCCGCACTGCCGCGAGCCATGCGTCACCTGCACGACGTTCGAGTACTGATTCCAGGTTATCCGCAGGTCATTAACAGCGGTAATCCGATCCATATCATCAGCCAGCTGGGCGGGCATGCAGCACTGCCACCTTGCAAGGTCGGTCGCATGGACATGAAAGATGGCCTGGTGATCTACGTGCTGATCTGCCCGGAGCTTTACGAGCGCGAAGGCACCCCTTACGCCGACAGCAACGGTCGCGACTGGTCTGATAACCATATTCGTTTTGCCCGCCTGGGCCTGGCAGCCGCCGAGTTCGCCGCCGGCGAAGTAAAGAGCCAGTGGTGCCCCGAGCTGGTTCACGCCCATGACTGGCCAGCCGGCCTGGCGCCTGCGTACATGCGCTGGCGCGGGCAGTCCACGCCCAGCATCTTCACTGTTCACAACCTAGCCTATCAAGGCACGGTAAGCACAGCCTCGAGCCGTGAGCTGGGTATCCCGGACTCCGCCATTACCCCTGAGGGCATGGAGTTCTACGGCCAGCTGTCGTTCATCAAGGCGGGTATGGCGTTCGCCAGCCACATCACCACCGTCAGCGCCACCTACGCTCGGGAAATCACCACCCCGGAGTTCGGCTGCGGCCTGGAAGGCTTCCTGCAAAGCAAGGCCAACAAGGGCCAGCTCAGCGGCATCCCCAACGGCATTGACGAAAGCTGGGATGCGGCCACCGACGAACACCTGATCTGCCACTTTGCGCCCAACGAATGGACGCGCAAGGAAATCAACGCTGACTATGTGCGTGAGCTGTTCGAACTGGACGCCTCGACCGGGCCGCTATTCGCGGTGGTATCGCGCCTTGTGTATCAGAAAGGTCTTGACCTGACGATCGGCGTCGCCGAGCACATCGTCAACAATGGCGGGCAGATCGCAATCATCGGCCGCGGTGAACCGGAGGAAGAAGAGGCCATGCGCGAGTTGGCTGCCCGCTTCCCCGGACGTGTCGGCGTGCGCATCGGCTTCAACGAAACCGACGCACGACGCATGTTCGCCGGCAGCGATTTCCTGCTGATGCCGTCCCGCTATGAGCCGTGCGGGCTTAGCCAGATGTACGCGCAACGCTTCGGCTCGTTGCCTGTCGCACGCAATACCGGCGGCCTGGCCGATACGATCGAAGACGGTGTCACTGGCTTCCTGTTCAATGAATCGACAGTCGAAAGCTACACCCAGGCACTGGATCGCGCCTTCCAGGTCTTCGCCCATCCGGAGCTGCTCAACGCCATGCGCTGCCGTGCCATGGCGGCTCCCTTCAACTGGCATCAGGCAGTAGAGCCCTACGCAGATCTCTATCGCGACCTGTTGAAGAAAAACGTGAGCGTTTCCAGCAACTACTAGGTTAAGGATTTAATGGATGCCACTGCGTACAGACGATAACTGGCGCCACGGCGCCGTTTTGTTGGACCCTGAACACACCCGGTTTGCCCTCTGGGCACCGGATGCCTCATTCGTGAATGTCGAACTGCAGGATGGCCAGTCACTGGCCATGCTGCCGCAGTCCGACGGCTGGTTCGTACTTGAGGCCCGCTGCAAGGCGGGTACCCGCTACCGCTTCAGGATCGACCACGAGCTGGACGTTCCTGATCCCGCCTCCCGGGCACAGGTTGATGATGTTCACTCTGAAAGCCTCGTAGTCGACCCTCACGCTTATTCATGGCAGAACACTGCATGGAACGGTCGTCCATGGCATGAAGCAGTGATCTATGAGCTGCACGTGGGCGCCATGGGTGGCTACGCCGGGGTGGAAAAGCACCTGCCGCGACTTGCCCGACTGGGCGTTACCGCGATCGAGCTGATGCCGCTTGCGCAGTTCCCCGGTGATCGCAACTGGGGCTACGATGGCGTTCTGCATTATGCTCCGCAATCGTCCTACGGCACGCCTGAACAGCTCAAGCACCTGATCGACACCGCTCACGGTCTTGGCCTGATGGTTATCCTGGACGTGGTGTACAACCACTTCGGCCCGGACGGCAACTATCTGGGCAGTTATGCCAAGGAGTTTTTCCGCAGCGACCTGCACACCCCGTGGGGCGATGCGATCGACTTCAGACGTCCGCAGGTGCGCGACTTTTTTGTCGACAATGCCCTGATGTGGCTCCTTGAGTACCGCTTCGACGGCCTGCGCATGGACGCTGTTCACGCCATTCGCGACAAGACCTTCCTGCCGGAGTTCGCGGAGCGGGTTCGTAGCCGCATTGAACCCGGCAGACACGTGTGGCTGAACCTGGAGAACGAGTTCAACCAGGCCAGCCTTCTGGAAAAAGGTTTCGATGCACAGTGGGACGACGACGGGCACAACACCCTCCACGTGCTGCTGACCGGTGAAACCGACGCCTACTATTCCGACTTCGCCAAAGAGCCGACGCAAAAACTTGCGCGCCTGCTCAGCGAGGGGTTTGTCTATCAAGGCGAACCGACGCGCCACGGGCATACGCGAGGCGAGCCAAGTGCGCACCTGCCGCCGTCGGCTTTTGTGTTGTTTCTGCAGAACCATGATCAGATCGGCAACCGCGCACTCGGTGAACGCTTGCCGCAACTCTGTGCGCCTGCGGCATTGAAAGCCGCCACCGCCCTGCTGCTGCTTTCACCGATGATTCCGCTGATGTTCATGGGCGATGAATGGGCGGCCAGCGAGCCGTTTCTGTTCTTCACCAGCCACCACGGCGAACTGGCCGATGCGGTACGCGAGGGACGTCGCAAGGAGTTCGCTGATTTCGCCGCGTTCGCCGACCCGGAAAAGCGCGAGCACATTCCTGATCCGAACGACATCAAGACGTTCGAAGCCTCACGCCCGGCATTTTCCGCGGTCGATCTCGACACCGACATAGGTCAGGATCATCGCAGCTGGCTGCAGTTCTACACGCAGTTGCTGGCTTTACGGCACCAGGAAATCATGCCACGCCTGCAGGGCGCACGCTTCCTGAGTACCGATATTCTCGGCGACAAGGCGGTCAGCGCGCGCTGGACGCTGGGCGATGGCAGCGAACTGCGTATCGACCTCAATCTCAGCGAGCATGCGGTCGATGCGCCGCCACAAACGGGTGCCCGCGAGATATTCTCCAGCGCCGAAAAATCGTCCGAACTTTCCCCACCCGGCACCCTCAATGCTTACACGGCCATTGTCAGCCTGAAAGCGAGTGATGTTCTGGAGGAACAGGATGAACAATGAGCAACTGGAGAGGCTTGCGACCGAGGCAGGATTGTCGGTGCACTGGGTCGATGCCAACGCTCGGCCGCAGACCGTCAGCCCCGATGTGCTGCGCAAGGTACTGGAGGCGCTGGGCTATCCTGCTGAAAACGGCGAGGCTATCGATGCCAGCCTGCTGCGCCTGCAAAAAGCCAGTCACGGTGCCAGTGCCCCGCCACTGCTGACGGTTGATGTGGAAAGCAACCTGGACCTGTCTCAGTGGTTTGCTCCACAAACGCCATTCACGCTACACCTCGAAGACGGTTCTTCGCTGGATGCCAGACTCACCTCGAATGCAGAGCTCCCGGCACTGGCCCCGCCCGGCTATCAACAGCTGGAAATTGCCGGCCAGCACCTGACCATCGCGGTCGCGCCGAAAACCTGCTTCAGCATGGCAATGGCTACCGATACCTCGAAGCCGCACGGCTGGGGGTTGACCGCTCAGCTTTACAGCTTGCGCCGCGAAGGTGATGGCGGCTTTGGTGACACAGAAGCACTGGAGAAGGTCTTGCGCTCTGCTGGCGAGCGAGGTGCCGACGCATTGGGTATCAGCCCGATCCACGCCATGTTCGCCAACGACCCTCACCGTTACAGCCCTTATTCCCCTTCCAGCAGGCTGTTCCTCAACAGTCTGTATGCGTCGCCGGGTGCGATTCTCGGTGAAAGTGCGTGGCGTCAGGCAATCGAAGACGCGCGTGTCGGCGAAGAGATGAAGCGTCTTGAAACACAGACGCTGATCGACTGGCCAGCTGCCGCCAACGCCAAATGGAAAGCGCTTCACGCGCTTTACGAAGGCTTCATTGCGGGTGATCACCCGCTGCACGAAGACTTCAACAGCTTCCGCCACAGCGGTGGCGAAGCGCTGGAAAATCACTGCCGCTTCGAGGCGCTGTGTGCCGAGTCCGAAACGCTGAACATCGGCAACAACTGGCATGAATGGCCGGAGCAGTTCAAAGACCCTCGCAGTGACGCAGTCGCAGAATTTGCCAAAAGCCATAGCGAGCAAATCAGCTTTCACGCGTTCGCCCAATGGCTCATAGCCCGTGGTCTCGAACGCGCACAGGTTGCAGCACGCAGCAGCGGCATGCGCGTCGGCCTGATTGCCGACCTGGCCGTGGGTGCCGACGGTGCCGGAAGCCAGGCCTGGAGCCGCCAGGACGAGTTGCTGTCGGCCCTGACCGTCGGCGCCCCCCCTGACATTCTCAACCGTGCCGGCCAGAGCTGGGGGATTTCCGCGTTTTCGCCGGACGGCCTCAAGCGTAATGGTTTTCGTGCGTTCATCGAGATGCTGCGGGCCAACTTTGCCCATGCCGGCGGGTTGCGTATCGACCATGTCATGGGCTTGCAGCGTCTCTGGGTCATCCCGCAAGGGGCACCTCCCAGCGAAGGCGCTTACTTGAATTTCCCGCTGGATGACATGCTTCGCCTGCTGAGTCTGGAATCCTGGCGACACAAGGCGATCGTGCTGGGTGAAGACCTCGGTACGGTGCCAGAAGGCCTGAGCGAAAAACTCAGCGCCAGAGCGATTCTCGGCATGCGCGTACTGCTGTTCGAACAGAACAATGGTCAGTTCAAGCCGATTCTCGACTGGTCGGATCAAGCGCTGGCGACCACCAGTACCCACGATCTGCCCACTCTCGCAGGCTGGCTCAGCGAACTGGATATCGAATGGAATGCCCGTCTTGGCCACATTGACGAACAGCATGAATCGCAGTGGCGCGAAGAGCGCACGCGGGAATATGAAAGCCTGCGACGTGCCTTGAGCCAGAATATCGACAGTCTGCCCTCCGAGACTGAAGACCCGGCCCAGATCATCGACGCGAGCATCAGCTACCTGGGTCATACACGTGCGCCACTGGTACTGCTGCCGATAGAAGACGCGCTGGGTGTCGAGGAGCAGGCCAACCTGCCCGGCACCATTGACAGTCACCCCAACTGGCGCAGACGTCTTCCCGGCGATGCGGCCTCTCTGCTTGATAACCCGAATGCTGCTCGACGACTGGAATTACTCTCCCGATCCCGGCTGCAGGCTACGGAGCGTGATCAATGACCCGTCCATTACAACCGTTGCGTGCCACCCAGCGCCTGCAATTCCACAAGGATTTCACCCTCGACGACGCCGTACCGCTGGTGCCCTACTTCGCCAGTCTGGGTATCAGCCACCTCTACGCGTCGCCACTGCTCAAAGCGCGTGCCGGCTCGATGCACGGCTATGACGTGGTCGACCCTACGGTGATCAACCCGGAACTGGGCGGCGAACCTGCCCTGCTGCGCCTGGTCGAGACCTTGCGCGAGCACGGCATGGGCCTGATTCTCGACATCGTGTCCAACCATATGGCAGTCGGCGGTGCCGACAATCCATGGTGGCTGGACCTGCTGGAATGGGGCCGTCGCAGCCCGTATGCAGAGTTCTTCGACATTCAGTGGAATTCGCCCGACCCGCTGCTGGAGGGCCAATTGTTGCTGCCATTCCTGAGCAGCGACTACGGCACGGTATTGCAGGCTGGCGAAATCCCGCTGCGTTTCGATGCCGAGCGCGGTTCGTTCTACATCGAACACTACCAGCATCATTTTCCGATCTGCCCACTGACCTACGACTCGCTGTTGCAGACCGTGGATCAGCCGCAACTGAAGGACATGGCCCAGCGTTTCAACGCACTGGCGCAGTTCCCGCAAGCCTATGAGCGCGCACGCCAGGCCAGGGCCGAGTTGGCCGGACTGGCCAAGGACCCGCAGGTACTCAAGGGTATCGAGCAGATCCTCGCGCATTTCGATTCCAGCAAGCCCGAAGGCTTCCAGCGCCTGCACCAGTTGCTGGAGCGCCAGCACTATCGTCTGGCCAGCTGGCGCACCGCCGGGGATGACATCAACTGGCGGCGTTTCTTCGACATTAACGAGCTGGGCGGCCTGCGTGTCGAGCGGCCACAGGTATTCGAGGCCACTCACGGGAAAATATTTCAGCTGATTGCCGACGGCCTGGTCGACGGGCTGCGTATCGATCACATCGATGGACTGGCCGACCCGCGCGGCTACGGTCGCAAGCTGCATCGTCGGGTCAAAGGCCTGCTCAAGCTGCGCCCCGAGCATGCGCAGATCGATCATCTGCCGATCTTCGTCGAGAAAATCCTCGGCCCCGACGAGCCGCTGCGTGAAGACTGGAGCGTTGACGGCACGACAGGTTACGAGTTCATGAACCAGGTGTCATTGCTGCAGCATGACCCTAAGGGCGAAGAGCCTCTGGGTGAGCTGTGGAGCCGCCTGACAGAACGTACCGCTGACTTCGATCAGGAAGTGCTGGTGGCCCGTGATCTGGTCTTGCACGGCACGCTGGCGGGCGATTTCGAGAACGTTGCCCAATCGTTGCTGCAGGTTGCTCGCAGTGATTTGATGAGCCGCGACCTCACTCTGGGTGCGATTCGCCGTGCCCTGCTCGCCTTGATCGTCAACTTCCCGATTTATCGCACCTATATCTCGGTGTGCGGCCGCTCGGCGCAGGACGACAAATATTTCCAGCAGGCAATGGAAGGCGCGCGCGCGACCCTGAACGAAGGCGACTGGCAGGTGCTGGATTATCTGGCACGCTGGCTGGGTGGCGAACCGTGGCGAAAACTGCCACGCGGCCCGCTGCGCAAGCTCTACAAGAATGCCTGCGTACGCTTCCAGCAACTGACCTCCCCGGTTGCCGCCAAGTCCGTCGAGGACACCTCGTTCTACCGCTCTGCCGTGCTGCTGTCGCGCAATGATGTGGGTTTCCATCCTCAGCACTTCAGTGCGCCGGTGGAAGACTTCCATCAGGTCTGCTTGGAGCGTCTGGAGAAGTTTCCAGACAACCTGCTAACCACCGCAACACACGATCACAAGCGTGGCGAAGATACGCGTACGCGCCTTGCAGTCCTGAGCGAGTGCGCCCCGTGGTACGCCGAACAGGTAGAGCGCTGGAGACAGTTGGCAATGCCACTCAAGGGTGAGGAGCCGACGATCAGCGCGGGCGACGAACTGATGCTTTATCAGGCCCTGCTGGGCAGCTGGCCGCTGAGCCTGGAAGGCGAACAAGCCCACCAGGAATACGCCAAGCGCATGGTGCAGTGGCAAGAGAAGGCCCTGCGCGAAGCCAAGCTGCAAAGTAGCTGGAGTGCACCGAATCAGCCCTACGAAACCGCTTGCCGCGAATTTCTGGAGCGTTTGCTGCTGGCACCGGAAGCCCTGGCGTTGCGCCAATCCCTTAGCGCGACAGCCAACCGTATTGGCACCGCCGGCGCGCTCAACAGTCTGGCGCAAACCTTGCTACGCTTGAGCGTACCCGGTGTTCCCGACTTGTATCAGGGCACCGAGTTCTGGGACTTCAGCCTCGTGGATCCGGACAATCGCCGCCCGGTTGACTACGCTGCCCGGAAACAGGCCCTGGCGGAAGACGCAAGCGTTACCGACCTGCTGACCGACTGGAAAGACGGGCGCATCAAGCAGGCACTGATCGCGAAGGTCTTGAACCTGCGTGCCGAACATCCGGGACTGTTCAGCGAGGGCAGTTATCAACCTCTGGAAATAAAGGGCAGCCACGCCGAACAGGTGATGGCCTTTGCCCGGGAGACACACGGAGTGCGCGCTATCATCGTAGTACCACGCACATGCAGTGAACTATTGGGTACTGCGCAAACTCCATTGATTAATGCTGCCAATTGGGGCGACACGCGGATCATGCTGCCGTTTGCCGACTCCGGTTCTGACTGGAAGGGACTCTTTTCTGACGTTGTCGTGACGAGTGATCGGGAAGTACCGCTCAGTGCAGCGCTTGAAAGATTTTCCGTCAATTTGCTTATTCAAACTATGTAATAGCTGGGAGTCTCAAGATGAGTGCCGACGAAAAAAGAATTCGCGAATTTGCTTACCAAATCTGGGAATCGGAGGGTAAACCTTCCGGTCACGACGAGCGTCACTGGGAAATGGCGCGCAAGCTGGCCGAGGCCGAAGCGCTGGCACCGAACAAGTCCGGTGTGCGCAAATCGACCAAGCCCAAGCTGCCTGAGGTAGACAGCGCCAAGGCGCCTGCCAAGGGCGCAGCCAAGCCCGCTGCAAAATCGGCGCCTGCGCCAAAGCCTGCTGGTGAAGCCAAGCCCAAGCCTGCACCCAAGGCGGCTGCCAAACCTGCTCCCAAGGCCAAGCCCGCTGCAGCCGCTGCAACCGACGCTCCTGCCAAAGAGGCGCCCGCCAAACCTGCTCCCAAGAAACCGCGCAAGCCGTCGAATTCTTGAAACTCTTCTGGCCGCGCACCGGTCAATTATTGCAGGTCTCGCTCTGACCAGAGATGAGGCCTGCTACACCCCCTTAGATTATCGTCAGTATCGGAGCCCGCGGCTTCGATAGCGGCCTTGGCCGCTCAGAAAATCATTCGACGTCAGGAAGTCACCATGAATACGAAGTCCACTACACCGGCAGAAGATAATTCAGCCCCGCTAGACAACCCTGGCAGTACCCCGTCTCGCATTCGTGAAGGACTTCCCTTTCCTCTCGGTGCAAGCTGGGATGGCCTGGGCGTCAACTTCGCCCTGTTCTCGGCAAACGCCACCAAGGTAGAGCTGTGCCTGTTCGACTCCACTGGCGAAATCGAACTGGAACGCATCGAACTTCCGGAATACACCGACGAGATTTACCACGGCTATCTGCCGGATGCGCACCCGGGCCAGATCTACGGCTATCGCGTGTACGGCCCGTACGATCCGAAGAATGGTCATCGTTTCAACCACAACAAGCTGCTGATCGACCCGTACGCCAAGCAACTGGTCGGCGAGCTGAAGTGGTCGGAAGCGCTGTTCGGTTACACCATCGGCCATCCTGACGGCGACCTGAGCTTCGACGAGCGCGACAGCGCCCCTTTCGTACCGAAAAGCAAGGTGATCGATGAGGCCTACACCTGGGGCCGTGATCAGCGCGTTGGCACGCCTTGGGACAAAACGATTTTCTACGAAACCCACGTACGCGGCATCACCATGCGTCACCCTGAGGTGGCCGAAGAGCTGCGCGGCACGTTTGCCGGTCTCGGATCAGCGCCGGTCGTCGAGCACATTCGCAAGCTGGGTGTGACCTCCGTCGAGCTGCTGCCGATTCATGCCTTCGTCAACGACCAGCATTTGCTGCAAAAGGGCATGACCAACTATTGGGGCTACAACAGCATCGCGTTCTTCGCCCCGGACCCGCGTTACCTGGCAAGCGGCAAGATTGCCGAGTTCAAGGAAATGGTTGCGCACCTGCACCACGCCGGGCTCGAGGTCATCCTCGATGTGGTCTACAACCACACCGCTGAAGGCAACGAGTTGGGCCCTACCCTGTCGATGCGCGGTATCGACAACGCCTCGTACTACCGCCTGATGCCGGACGACAAGCGCTACTACATCAACGACTCGGGCACCGGCAACACCCTCGACCTGAGCCACCCTTGCGTATTGCAAATGGTCACCGACTCGCTGCGCTACTGGGCTTCGGAAATGCACGTCGACGGCTTCCGCTTCGACCTGGCGACCATTCTGGGCCGCTACCACGATGGTTTCGACGAGCGCCACAGCTTCCTGGTCGCCTGCCGTCAAGATCCGGTGCTGCGTCAGGTCAAACTGGTCGCCGAGCCGTGGGACTGCGGTCCGGGCGGCTACCAGGTGGGCGGTTTCCCACCAGGCTGGATGGAATGGAACGACAAGTTCCGCGATACGGTTCGTGCCTTCTGGAAAGGCGACGAAGCTCAACTGGCCGACTTCGCTGCACGCATGACCGCGTCCGGCAACATGTTCAACCAGCGCGGCCGTCGTCCGCAGGCATCCGTGAACTTCATCACTGCGCACGATGGTTTTACGCTGCATGACCTGGTGTCGTACAACGACAAGCACAACGAAGCTAACGACGAAAACAACCAGGATGGCAGCAACAACAACCTGTCCTGGAACCATGGCGTCGAAGGTCCGACCGAAGATCCGGAAATCAACAGCCTGCGTCTGCGCCAGATGCGTAACTTCTTCGCCACCCTGCTGCTGGCACAAGGCACGCCGATGATTGTTGCGGGCGACGAGTTCGCGCGCACTCAGCACGGCAACAACAATGCCTACTGCCAGGACAGCGAGATTGGCTGGATCAACTGGGATCTGGACGAAGATGGCGAAGCGCTGCTCAAGTTCGTCACCCGCGTGATCAAGCTGCGTCAGACCTACCCGATCCTGCGTCGCAGCCGCTTCCTGGTAGGCGACTACAACGAAGAGATCGGCGTCAAGGACGTCACCTGGCTTGCTCCGGATGGCAACGAGATGAGTGTCGAGCAATGGCACGATGCCAATGGCCGTTGCCTGGGCATGCTGATGGATGGTCGCGCACAGGAAACCGGTATCCGTCGCGCGGGTGCCGACGCCACGCTGTTGCTGGTGGTCAACGCGCATCACGACGGCGTCAATTTCACCCTGCCGGAAGTGCCTGAAGGTACCCATTACGAGTGCCTGATCGACACCAATCAGGATGATGCACGCAGCAAGGAGCACTTTGCGTTCGGTTCGCAATACACCGTAACGCCGCGTTCCCTGCTGCTGTTTGAACTGAAGCGTGAAGACCAGCAATGATTGATGCCTTGAGTGAGTTCCTCGACTGGCGCAAGCACGGTTATGCCGATACGCGTGCGCTGGGCGAGTGCTTACAGGCATTGGTCAATGAAGGTCTGGATCAGCTTCCCCTGCCTGCCCGCGGTCAGACACTTGAGCGCTGGCGGGCGCTGGCCTGCGTTGCAGGCCACGACCTGGGGTTGTGCAAGTTGTACGAGGGGCACACAGACGCCTTGGCAATCATGGCCGAACTGGGTGCCCCGCCCCCCGAACAATTCAGCACCTGGGGCATGTGGGCGGCAGAGCCGCCACAGGCACGGGTGAATATCAGCGGCGCAGGTGATGCCTTGCGCCTGCACGGCCGCAAGGCATGGTGCTCAGGCGCTTCGGCGTTGAGCCACGCATTGATCACGGCATGGGACGTCGATCATCACCAGCAGCTGGTTGCAGTACGCCTTGACCAGCCCGGCGTACACATGACCAGCGACGGTTGGCGCGCAGTGGGCATGGGTGCGACCGGCAGCATTGATGTGGTCTTCGACAACGCCATCGGTCAAGCGATCGGTGCGCCGGGTGGCTATCTCGACAGACCTGGCTTCTGGCAGGGCGGCATCGGCATTGCGGCCTGCTGGTACGGCGCATCCCGCGCCATTGCGCAGCGCCTCCTTTCACATGTCGCCAAGCGCGAAGAGCCGCACGCCCTCGCGCACCTCGGCGCTGCGGACGTAGCGCTGCATGCCGCAATCGATGTGTTGCGCGCCGCTGCCACGCACCTGGATCAGGCCCCGACCGATAATGCCGAAGTGCTTGCCAGACGCTGCCGTGCTTATGTCGAGCAAGCCGCCGATCTGGTGATCCAGCATGTGGGCCGGGCCGTCGGCGCCGGGCCTTATTGCAAGGACCCGCACTTTGCCCGGCTGATCACCGACCTGCCGGTTTTCCTGCGTCAGAGCCACGCCGAACAGGACCTGGCCGCATTGGGCCAGTTGTCCGGCAAGGCGTTGCCCGCTGCACGCACGTGGTCACTATGAGAGCGTATAGAGCATGAGTGAAGGGTTCGTAGTGAGTGATGACGAGTCCGGCCAGGGTACTTCCCTCGCCGCCTGGAATGCTTCGACCAGGCTGCACGGCCTGCCTGTGATCACCGCAGACCTGCTGGTGCCGACCAATTGCCGAGCCGTGATCATCGCCCCGCACCCGGATGATGAAGTATTGGCCTGTGGCGGTCTGATGAGCCAGTTGGCACAACTGGAACGCAATCTGTTACTGATCTCGGTCACCGATGGTACAGCCAGCCATCCGGGCTCCGCGCTCTGGCCCGTCGATCGTCTGTCCAAAGCCCGACCTGAGGAAAGTGCCGAAGCCTTGAATCGCCTCGGCATACCTGCCGAGCGCCTTGAGTGGTTGCGTGGTGGCCTTCAGGACGGCGCCGTGGCCGCAGCGGAAGATCATCTGGTGACTTTTCTTGAACAGCATCTGGGCCCTGCCGACGTGGTGTTCGCCACCTGGGCAGAAGATGGCCACAGCGACCATGAAGCGGTCGGCAGAGCCAGTGCCAAGGCCTGCGCGTCAACCGGAGCACAGTTCCACGAAGTGCCGGTCTGGGCCTGGCACTGGGCTGACCCTGAAGACCAGCGTCTGCCGTGGGACAGAGCGCGCAAGCTGCTGCTCGATCCGGTGACGCTGGCCCATAAACGCAATGCCGCCCAGGCGTTCACCAGTCAGTTGCAGGGTGATCCGGCCATCGGTCTTTCCCCGGTTTTGCCGGACGCAGTGCTGGAAAGGCTGCTGCAGCCCTTTGAAGTGGTGTTCACATGAGCGTCGAGGACAGTTATTTCAATGAGCTGTTTCTCAACAACGATGACCCGTGGGCATTCAAGCAACGCTGGTATGAACGGCGCAAGCGCGCCCTGACCCTGGCGGCTCTGCCCCGCGAACGCTACCGCTCGGTATTCGAGCCCGGCTGTGCCAACGGCGAACTCAGTGCCGACCTTGCCGGGCGCTGCGATGCACTGGTGTGCTGCGACACCTCGAATCTGGCGGTGGACCTGGCACGCAAGCGTCTGGCCGATCAGCCCCATGCCCGAGTGTTGCAAGCGCGTTTGCCGCAGCAATGGCCGCAGGGCGAATTCGACCTGATCGTCTTCAGCGAGATGGGTTATTACCTGGACGCCGACGACCTGCACGGCCTGATCGACCGCGCACTGGCGGCCCTGGCACCGGACGGCCAGTTGCTCGCCTGTCACTGGCGGCCCGATATCGAAGGCTGCCCGCTGAACGCCGAGGCGGTTCACGACATCCTTGCTGCACGCTTGTCCATGCACCGACTTTTCAGTCATCACGAACAGGATTTCCTGCTGGACCTGTGGAGTCGTGATGGAACATCCGTAGCAGAACAGGAATTCTCCGATGATCGGCATTCTGATCCCGGTGCACAATGAAGAGCAGTTACTCGACTTGTGTCTCGAAACGATAAAGCAGGCGGCTGCACACCCCGACCTCAAGGGCGAATGCGTGGAAGTGCTGGTGGTTCTCGACAGCTGCACCGATCGCTCGGCGGAGATCGCACGGGCGCATGGCGTGATGATTCTCGAAGTGTCGGCGCGCAACGTGGGCCAGGCTCGGGCACAGGGCGCGGAGTTTCTTCTCGACCGGGGCGCACGCTGGCTGGCGTGTACCGATGGCGACAGTACCGTGGCCAACGACTGGCTTGCCGAACAGCTGGCGCTGGATGCCGACGCGGTGTGCGGAACGGTGACGCCCGGCGACTGGAGCAAGGACATCTCGGCGGCCGCACAGGCCGCTTACCTGCAGCATTATCAGCACCGTGACGGCCACCGACACATTCATGGTGCCAACCTGGGCGTCAGCTCGATTGCGTATATCAGCGCCGGTGGATTTCCGGCACTGCCCTGCCACGAGGACGTGCACCTGGTTCGGCAACTGGAATTGATCGGTGCGCGGATTGCCTGGAGCTGCCGCCCGAAGGTCACAACCAGCACCCGCCTCGACTCGAAAGCCAGGGGCGGGTTCGGCGATTTTCTGAGTTCGCTGAATGCCTGAACGGCGTGTTTACTGATGATGCGCCGTCTGCATGCCTGAACGGTCATCGTCTGCGGAATTGAGCGCCGCACTGAAGAAGCGCACCGCTTCGGCACTCAGGTTACGGTGAATATCCTCGCGGTCCACGCCGTCAGGGTCATTGCACAGCAACGGCGCACTCGCGCGCTGCTCATCACTGCACGGTGCCATGAAGACAAAGTGCCCTGCGCCGGCGAGTAACTTGTAGTCGGGTGGCTGCGGCAGCTTGCGCGCCAGCGCCTCTGCGTTTCGGTCGATCGCCAGCAACTGATCGTCATCCCCCGCGTACATCAGTACCGGCACGTGCACATCACCCAGCGTATGACGGCCGAACATCAGACTCAACGGGGCCATCAACATCAATGCGCCGACCCGCGGATCCGCCTGAGCGTGAAGGTCATCACGGTCCGCGACCAGTTCGCCCTGCGTCTTGCACGCATCACGGTCTGTCGGGCGCTCGGCGCAGTACTGACGCAGACGCTGCAGATCAGGTTGTGCGCCGGCGAGAATCAGCGCGGTTTCGCCACCGGCCGAATAACCGATCACGCCCACTTGCCGGGCATTGAGATAGGGGGCCAGCAAGGGGTCGAGCAAGGCCGTGCTGATCGCTTCGGAAATCTGCAGCGGTCGCCCGTACAAGTTACTCAGGCTGCCGAGACGGCTGTGATCGCGATCATTGTCGCCAGGATGGACCACGGCAACCACCACAAACCCCTGGCGGGCCAGCGAAGTGGCCAGGTCATGCAGTGCCAGCGGGGTACCGGTGTTGCCGTGCGACAGCAACAACAAGGGGAAACGGCCCATTGCGATGGGCGCTTCTTCACCGGCCTCGACACGGTAACCATGAAGCATGCTCACTTGCTCGGCGGCGGTCGACGGGTAAAAGGCGATGGCCTCGACCGGCTGAGAATCCAGCGGATCAGGGAAACTCAACTGGTGATAACCCGCGCTCCAGGATTCATCCGCCTGAGCGTGCACCGAAACAAGGCTATCGAGCAGGAAAACCAGCATCACTGCACAAAGACGTACCATGGCAAGGCCCAACCTTTGCAAATCCGGAACTTCGTCCAGACAATCCATCAAGCGCTTGTGTCGAGCATCATGCTCCAGCGCGCCGTTCCCACCCAGATATGAGTGTTTAAAACAGAAATAGTGCACAAGCCGGGCCATAAACTGCCCGTTGTTTTTTTGCGAGGGCAGATATTTCCGCCAGCCTGACAAGGCAGTGCTCGAAAAGGCTAGTCTAGTCCCCTAAGAACCCCGCTACCTGTAAGAAAGCTGTCAAGGTTGTATCCCGTCAGCGCGCCGTTCAGCGCAGCCCATCGCCATGCATCAGAAACAAAAAAACTCCACAACCCGGCAGGAAAACCCCGCGCAGGTTGTAGAGTTTCGTGAAGACGGCTTTTGATCAGGCCGCGAACAGCTCGTTCTGGATGTAGTGCTGAGCAGCGCTCATGGCGCTGGCACGCGGCTCTTCGCCATATGCCAGGCCGTGGGCGCGGACGAATTGCAGGTCGGTGATACCGATGAAGGCGAACAGCGCCTTGAGCAGCTCTTCGTGACCTACGCCAGTGGGTTGCCCGGCGTGCAGACCGCCCGAGGTAGAGACGATAATGACTTTCTTGCCGCCACACAGGCCTTCAGGACCTGCTTCGGAGTAACGGAACGTGCGACCCGCGATCAGAATCCGGTCAAACCAGGCTTTCAGCTGGGTCGGGATGGTGAAGTTGTACATGGGTGCGCCGATGACCAGCACGTCCGAATCGAGAAACTGCTGCAAGGTGGCTTCGTTGCCTGCCACTTCCTGCTGCTGGGCGGCGTCACGGACTTCTACCGGCGTGCCCGCTGCGGCGAGGCTGGCGGCAGAGAAATGCCCAAGCGCATCGCTGGCCAGATCGCGGTAGGTGACCTGGCTGTCGGCGTGCGCAGTCAGGTAGGCCTGGACAACCTCATGGGTCAGCTGACGCGAAGCAGAGTGATCGCCGAGGATGCTGGAGTCGAGGTGCAACAGATTCATAACGTAGCTCCCATAAGAAAATCGCCACGGGGCGATGAAGTGGCGAGCATCCTATCCTTGATCGCAATAGATGATTAGTGGTCTTGAATGCGACTGTTCGTTCTATTAAGAGAACAATAGAGTGAGTCAGGGCTCAGGCTCAGCTCTTTGAATGAGGTCTCGAACACATCCAGCAGGCCTCTGACGGCAGGAAGCAGGCCACGGCGCGAGGCGAACACGGCATGCACGATGCCGCACTTGGGTCGGTGCTCGCTGAACAGCTCTACCAGGCGTCCGTCCTGCAAGGCTTCCCTGACAATCAGCTCGGGAAGCTGGGCCACACCGACACCCTGCAACGCGGCCTGCAGCATCATGTCCAGGTCCGAACTGATGAGCCGGGGCGTGTGGCGTATTTCGGCATAGTGGCCGGGGTGCGTCTCCAGCAACCAGCGGTGCTCATGATTCGAAGAAGGCATGTCGAGGCTGGGCAGCGTCGACAGCGCGTCGAGAGAAGGCGTTGCCGACAGCCTGGCCGCCAGGTCGGCGCGTGCCACCAGACGCTGGGCACTGTGCCCAAGCTTCTTGACCACCAGCCCGTCGTCCTCCAGCGGTGGAAAGCGCACACGCAGCGCAATGTCGATGTTCTCGGTCAGCGGGTCGACGCGTCGGTTGGTACTTTCGACCTGGATCTGAACCTTGGGGTGCTCGGCCGCGAAACGGGCGATGGTCTCGTTGAAGCCCATCGCCGCCAAAGCAGGGGGACAACTGATCACCACCCTGCCCTGCGGTTCGGATTTGGAACGCAGGATGGCCTCTTCGGCCGCCTCGGCCTCGACCAGCATGGCCACGCAGTGAGCGTAATAGTCACGCCCGCTTTCGGTGACCGCAAAGGTGCGCGTCGAGCGGTGAATCAGCCGAACACCCAGGCGCTCCTCGAGTCCGGCAATGCGCCGGCTGAGCTTGGACTTGGGGATCCCCAGCTTGCGGCTTGCCGGCGCAAAGCCGAGGCACTCGACCACCTGGACGAAATAAAACAGATCGTTGAGATCAAACACCCGGCCACCTCGTTTTCAGAGCCGGGAGTATGCAGCGCCGTGCCCCGTGCCTCAAGACCGGGACGGAGGATCGCGCCGGGTCATTCGGCAGTCAGAAATGCCAGCACCGGTACAGTGAATGCCTCACCCGCTTCGACACTGGACAGGTGCGCCGCGTGCAGTTCGATGATCTGCGCTCCCTTAATCCGTTCGACCATGAAACGCCCGTCCGCCGGGGTCGTTACAGCATCCTGCGTGCCACAGACCACCAGCACCGGCAGCTCGATGGACGCGATCTGCTCCCGGAAATCCGCATCGCGCACAGCCGCGCAATTGGCCGCGTAACCCTGTGGCGAGGTGCGTGCCAGCATGCCGACGACCGTGTCGACGGCAGCAGGCTCGGCGTCCGCGAAGGATGGTGTGAACCAGCGTGCGATCGAGGCATCGCGCAACGCGACCATGGCTGCCTGGCCGTCACGCAGCACGGTTTCGATGCGAGGATTCCAGACATCGGGGTTGCCGATTTTGGCGGCCGTATTGCACAGAACGACCTTGTGCAGGCGCTGCGGCGCATTGATTGCCAGCCATTGGCCGATCAGCCCCCCCATGGACAGGCCGCAGAAGAAAGCCTTGTCGATGCCCAGCGCGTCGAGTAGCGCCAACACGTCGCGAGCGTTTTGCTCGATGCTGTAACTGCCCTCGCTGACCAGCGATTTGCCATGGCCGCGCGTGTCGTAACGCAACACCTGAAAGTGCCGGCTGAAGGCAGGCACCTGGTTGTCCCACATGTGCAGATCAGTGCCCAGGGAATTGGACAAGACCAGCACCGGCGCGCCCGCCGGGCCTTCGAGCAGGTAGTTCAGTTGACCATCAGCGAGTTGCACGGCAGACATTCGAGACTCCGGAGAAAGACAAAGCTGCACACTAATGAGTGTCGCAGCAGCATACAATCGGCTGATCGAATATCCGTGCGGCTATCGAACAGCTTACCGTGCGCCGTCAAAACCCAGGGAGCATCCATGCCAAAGAGCCCGCAAAAGAGCCTGCACAAGGAGGACATCGCCAGATTCTGTCTCGATCTGCCGGGTGCGCGTGAAGACTACAAGTGGGGCGGCGTGCGGGTTTTTTCCGTCGCCGAAAAGAAAATGTTCGCGGTCATGGATCTGACCGGCGAGGACCTTGCGTTCAAGGTCCACCCGGAATTGTTTCTGGGTTACGTGGATCGACCCGGCATACGACCTGCGCCCTACCTGGCGCGTGCGCACTGGATCAGCGTGGCAAACGTACAGACGCTGAGCACCGATGAGTTGCGCGATCTGCTGACCCGCTCGCACCAGTTGGTGGTCGGCAGGCTGCCGAAACGGCAACAGATCGGCCTTAAGCTATAACGGCAACAGCTGCACAAGCCGCTTGCCCATAAACAGCCAGTCAATCCACAGCGCCTGATGCACCAGCACGATCAGCCAGAACACGATCTGAAACGACACCTTGCGGGTCTTGTGCCGGAACACCTGTTGCGCCAGCAGCGCGCCGGGCCAGCCGCCGAGCAGCTCGACGCCATGCAGGACGTTCTCCGGCGTGCGCTGGCCGGCGTTGCCGGCCTGTCGCTTGTCATGCCGGTAAAGCACGAACGCCAGCAGGCTCATGACGATCAGGACCAGCGCCGGAATCGGCGTGACCTGCCTCAGCCACAGCGATGCCGTTCCGTAGACCGGTAACGCACACAGCAGCAACAACGCCAGGACCTTCAAGCGCAGTTGCCGGACCGGCGACCTGCCACGGCTGGCTGGCCGTGACGACTCGCGGCTCGCTGTCATGCCTTGGCCGATGCCCAGTCGATCCAGCCGAACTGCCAGGTCGCCAGAATCAGCAGGCCAAAAGCTATGCGATACCAGGCGAACACCGCATAGCTGTGAGTGGCAATGAACTTGAGCAAACCGCGCACTGCGATCATCGCAAAAATGAACGAAGTAACGAAGCCGATAGCAAACACCGCAAAGTCGTCCGGGCGAAACATGTCACGGTACTTGTAGCCCGAATACACCGCGGCACCGACCATGGTCGGCATGGCCAGGAAGAACGAGAATTCGGTCGCCGCCTTGCGGGACAGGCCGAACAGCAGGCCGCCAATGATCGTCGAACCCGAACGCGAGGTGCCGGGGATCATCGCCAGGCACTGTACCAAGCCTATTTTGAGCGCATCGCTCCAGCTCATATCATCGACGGTTTCGGTGCGCACGGTGTGCTCGCGGCGCTCGGCCCAAAGCATGATCACCCCACCGATGACCAGCGCCGTGGCCACGGTAATGGCATTGAACAGGTAGTGGTGAATGGTATCGGCGAAGATCACGCCCAGCACCACGGCCGGCATGAAGGCGATCAGCAGGTTGAGGGTGAAACGCTGCGCTTGTTGCTGTTTGGGCAAACCCACGACGACGTCGAGGATCTTGCGCCGAAACTCCCAGACTACTGCCAGAATCGCCCCCAACTGAATGATGATGTTGAAGGCCATGGCGCGCTCGCCGCCAAAATCGATCAGGTCGGCGACGATGATCTGATGCCCGGTACTGGAGATCGGCAGGAACTCCGTCAGCCCTTCTACAACACCCAATATCAACGCCTGAGCAGCGGTCCAAAGATCCATCATTCCCCCATGAAGCGATGCCGCAGGCTCGCTGTTTAATGTTGTCGTGTAAAAAATGCTTGCCACTATGCCGCTACATGCCTGAACGAAGCTTGAAGAAACTCGCGCAAATGCAAGGCGCGGAATGCTAGCAGACCTGCACGCACAACGCCTGCTGACGTAGGGCCTGGCGCAACACAAGCTGCACGCCGCGCGCAGAAGCGCATACAATCGCCGGCCCCACCCCTCACTACCCTCACCAAGGAGCCGCCATGTCCGGGCTTGAACTCTTCGCTGCCGCCATCGGCGTTATCGCAGTCTGGCTGACAGTGAAGCAGAATCCCTGGTGCTGGCCAATCGGCCTGGTCATGGTGGTGATTTACATCTGGATATTCTTCGACGTGAAGCTGTATTCGGACATGCTCCTGCAGGTCATCTACGCAGGCCTGCAGGTCTATGGCTGGCTGCAATGGACCCGGCACGGTGACGGCCTGCCGGTCAAAGCCGTAACCACGCTGCAGAAAGGTCCGGTGCTCAAGGGGCTGGCGGTTGGCGTACTCATCAGCGTTGCACTGGGTGCCGGCATGGCGCATTTCACCGATGCTGCACAACCCTGGCTGGACGCCGCGTTGACCGGGTTCAGTCTGGTGGCGCAGGTCTGGATGGCGCAAAAACGCGTTCAGTGCTGGCCGCTGTGGATCCTGCTCGATGTGATTTTCGTCGGCCTGTTCATCTACAAGGAGCTGTACCTGACGGCTGCGCTGTATGGCTTGTTCACCCTGCTGGCGGTACAGGGCTGGCGCGAGTGGCGCAACGATCTGGCGCTGGCGCGATGAAAGTTCTGGTCCTCACCGGCCCCGAGTCCAGCGGCAAGAGCTGGCTGTCGGCGCAAATACAGCATCGCTTCGGCGGCCTGCTGGTCGGCGAATACGTCCGGCAGTTCATCGATCAGCAGGGCCGCGATACCGATTACGCCGACATCCCGGCCATCGCCCAGGGCCAGCTGGCCTGGGAGGACGCCGCGCGCAGCGCTGAGCCGAACCTGCTGATACTCGACACGCATCTGTTAAGCAACATGCTCTGGAGCCGCACCCTGTTCGGCGATTGCCCTGCGTGGATCGAACAGCAACTGCTGAGCCGATCCTATGACCTGCACCTGCTGCTGTCGCCCGAAGGCGTTGACTGGATCAGCGACGGCCAGCGCTGCCAGCCGCAGTTGGGTGAACGCCAGGCCTTTTTCGACGCCAGCCGGGAATGGCTGGAACACCACCGGCAGGCTTACCGGGTACTGGGCGGTAACTGGGTGCAGCGCCGCGAACAGGCGCTGACCGCTGTCTCACAGTTGCTGGGCGACTCAGCGGATCTGGTGCTTGTGTAACAATCGATAAAACGTCGGCCGCGAAATACCCAGCACTCTGGCCGCCACACTCAAATTGTCACTGTGGCGCGTCAAGACGTCGCACAACGCCTGACGCTCGGCACGCGACTTGTAATCCTCCAGCGTCCCCATGCTGCCAATGCTGTCCTCTTCGCCAAGCAGGCCCAGGTTTGCAGCCTCTATCTGCCTGCCTTCGGCCAGCACCAGCCCGCGTCGAACGCGACCGGCCAGTTCGCGCACATTGCCAGGCCAATCGTGCTTGCCCAGCGCCACCAGCGCATCCTGACTGAAACTGCGCGCCCGCCTGCCGGTTTCCTGACTGTACAAATGGGCGAAATGGTTAGCCAGCAGCGCCAGATCGCCATGGCGCTCGCGCAGCGGCGCTACACCGACCTGCAGTACATTGAGCTGGTAATACAGGTCGTCGCGAAAGCGCTTTTTGCGCACGGCCGTTTCAAGATCCTCACGGGTCGCGGCCAGCACCCGCACATCCACTGCAATCGGTTCGCCGCCGTCCGCGCGTTCGATCTGCCGGTCTTCGAGAAAGCGCAGCAGGCTCGCCTGGGTATCCAGCGGGAGCTCACCGACCTCATCGAGCAACAGCGTGCCGCCGTCTGCCGCCTCAAGCAGCCCGACCCTGCGCTCTTGAGCATCGTCAAATTCGCCGTCCTCATGACCGAACAGCACGGCGTGGATCGACTGCCCGTCAGGCGCTGCGCAATCAACGACGATAAAGGGTTTGTCACGTCGCAAGGACTGAGTATGCAGGCTGCGCGCGATCAGTTCCTTGCCCGTGCCCCGCTCGCCCCTGATCAGTACCGGCGAATCGGTGGGCGCCAGTTTGCTCAGCAGCCTGCGCAATTCACGGACAGGCCGACTGTCGCCGAGCAGCTCGGGCTCCGCGCTGAATTGCGATGGCGCGCCCTGCACATTCGGGTGCCCGGCAGTCAATGCTCTGTCCAGCGAGGCATGCAGCCGACCTGCATCGAAAGGCAGCGTATGGAAGTCGAAAAACCAGCGGCAGACGAAATCGCCGATTTTCTCACGTCGCAAATCACTGGCTGACAGCACTGCAATCCAGCGCACGGGGCTGTTAACGAACAGCGCCTCGAGCCTGGACACGTGTTCAAAATGATCGGACGTCAGGTGAATGAGGCCTACATCACAATCAGAAATGATTGCCGAACCCGATGGGCTTTCCTGCACCGTCCAGCCGGCTGCGATCAGAACTGCGATCAATGGATGACAGTCGTCACCGCCGTCGAGCATTAACAGACGTCGTGTTGGGGCCGATCCATGCATGAAGTTTCCTTGGCGCCCGGCGTATGGAGGGATTTTTAAAAGCTTTTTATAAACAGTCTGTTGGCGAGCCCAACCATCACCCTAGCAAATATTTGACGCGGCGTTGTACCGTTTGGGTCTAACGCTCATAACCTGCGGTCATTAATGCGTTACCTGCCCGACCCTTCTTCACGCGCGTGCCCGCCGAAAATAATTCGCAACTATTTTCAGTGAACAGTGTGACTCAAGCCCCCTTGTCGTTCATCAACACAAGTAACCAGCCGGACGGTTAGCCCGCCGACGTGACTGAATTGATATGGGCACTTGAGGAAACGACCATGAACGCCCCACTGCGCTTCAACGATGCACTTCTGATCGCTGGACACGCTTTTGAACCCTTCCAGTGTGTTGCCTGGGCACCACAGGACGGTAACGGCGAACTGAGCCTGACGGTGATCGACCGCACCAGCAACCGTATCGGTCGCAAGCAGATCCCGAGCAGCACCTATTCCGACAAGCGCCAGCTGGCCAGCGCTCTGGAACAGGCCCGTGCAGAAATCAGCAACGAAGGCTACGACCTTGAGCCGTGGACCATGCCGGCTTGATGCCTGACCGAGCGGGCTCCCCGCTTGGCGTAATGGAAAACCTGTGGGATCGCCGCACTAGCCGCGCCCACAGGAATGTGTTCTCAGTGCCATGCTCTGCGCGCGCCAACCCCGCAGAGCATCGGCAAGAGAGCAGGGCCTGACGGATTCCCCATCCTCAGACCCGCTTCAACTCATCGATGTGCCGATACTCGGCCCCCAGACTCGATGCCAGTTCCCGCGCCCTTCCCAGGCGGATCGGGCCTTTCTCGATATCGATCAGCAAACTGGCGCAGTCGAACGCAGGCAGTGCCGGTAACGACTTGATCCGACCATCGGTCAGCACCAGAACCCGCTGCTGTTCAGCCGGATAGCGTTTTTGCCGTTGCGCCAACCATTCAGCCGCCTGTTGCAGCGCTTCCGGCAACGGCGTACCACCACCAGCCCCCAGTGCATCCAGCCAGGGTGTCAACGCCGACGAGGCCTTCAGCCCTTGATGCTGCCAGCGTGGCGCAGTGCCGCTGGCGGTCAGCAAGGCCAGCCGAGCCCGGCGTCGATAGGCATCGTCGAACATCTGCGACAGCAGGCCCTTGGCCTGACTCAACGCCTGATGGCGGCGGGTAGACGCCGAAGCATCGACAATCACCAGCAATAACTCGCTGGGCCGGCTGCTACGCGGCTGGCGAACCAGGTCCTTGTAGCTCTTCGGCTGACCGCGCAAAAAGGTCGGCAACCATTGCACCGGGCCGTCAGCTCCGACACGCACAGCGCCCTGCCTGCCGCTGGCCAGTCGACCGGGACGGGGAATGGCATCCGCCCCCTGTATGGCGCGGGGGCGGATGCCTAGGGCTTTTTTGGCCAGCTCGGCACTTCGCGGCGTGATCCGGTCGTGACGGCCTGAGCGGGCAACTCACCCCAGTTGCCCTGCCCGCTTTCAGGCTCGGCCTGTTTGCTGGACGAGCCCGGTGGCGGTGGCGGCGCCTCGGAGTTTTGCGGCGGCGGTAAGGGCTCGCGACGCCGATGACGCAAGGCAAATTCGGCAACCGCCTCGATGTCCTGCTCTTCAATGTGCCCGGCCCCCCGCCACGCCGCATGCGCGCGCGCAGCCCGCAGCCAGACCAGATCGGCGCGCATGCCGTCGACACCTGCGGCAAAGCAGCGCTCGGTGATCATTGCCAGGGACTGGTCATCCAGTTCAATGCCCGACAGCAACTGACGTGCCTGTTCACAGCGCTGCTTCAAGGCATCCTGCTGCGTTTGCCAGTGCTGGCAGAAGCCCTGCGGATCGCTGTCGAAATCCAGACGGCGACGGATGATCTGACTGCGCTCGGCAGGCAGCGTATGGCCGCTCAGGGCCACATTGAGGCCAAAGCGATCCAGCAACTGCGGGCGCAGTTCGCCCTCTTCGGGGTTCATGGTGCCGATCAGCACGAAACGCGCAGCATGACGATGGGAGATACCGTCGCGCTCGACCAGGTTGACGCCGCTGGCCGCGACGTCCAGCAGCAGGTCGACCAGATGGTCGGCAAGCAGGTTGACCTCATCGACATACAGCACGCCACCGTCGGCCTTGGCCAGCACGCCCGGAGAGAAGCGCGCGCGGCCTTCGCTCAGCGCGGCGTCAAGGTCCAGCGTGCCGACCAGACGCTCTTCGGTAGCGCCCAGCGGCAAGGTGACGAACTGACCGCTGGCCAGCACATCGGCCAGCCCGCGGGCCAGCGTCGATTTGGCCATGCCCCGTGGCCCTTCGATCAACACGCCGCCGATGCGCGGGTCAATGGCAGTCAGGCATAACGCCAGTTTCAAGTCATCGGCACCGACCACAGCAGCCAGTGGGAAATGCGGAGTTTCGCTCATCGTTGAATCAGACACGGTCATCAGTTCTCTTCTATG
Source organism: Pseudomonas sp. MEJ108 (assembly GCF_030208985.1). Taxonomy (NCBI): domain Bacteria; kingdom Pseudomonadati; phylum Pseudomonadota; class Gammaproteobacteria; order Pseudomonadales; family Pseudomonadaceae; genus Pseudomonas; species Pseudomonas sp. MEJ108. The sequence goes on along the minus strand of NZ_JARVSW010000014.1, from coordinate 96,178 downwards.
TCCAGGAGCAGGTCTTCCAGCGCCTGCTGATACTCGCCAGGCTCCTGCCAGAGGCCGCGCTGCTGGGCTTCGAGCATGCGCTCGGTCATGTCGCGCAAGGCATCGGGGTTGTGCTCGGCGATGAAATCGCGAGTCGCCGGGTCCAGCAGATAGGCGTCGGCGAGCAGCGCGTACTGGTGATCATCGATCAGCTCGGTGGTCGCATCGAACGCGAACAGGAAATCCACGGTCGCGGCCATCTCGAATGCGCCTTTGTAACCATGGCGCTTGGCCCCTTCGATCCATTTCGGATTCGCTGCGCGCGAGCGTATCACCCGGTTCAGCTCTTCCTTGAGGGTGTGGATCTTCGGCAGGTCGGGCTGGCTGTGATCGCCATGATAACTGGCGGTCTTTTGCCCGCTGAGGCTTTCAGAAGCGGCGAGCATGCCGCCCTGAAACTGGTAGTAGTCATTTGAGTCGAGCAGATCGTGCTCGCGATTGTCCTGATTCTGCAGCACCGCCTGCACCTGAGAAAGCCGCTGGGCAAAGCGCTGACGCGCAGGCGTACCTTCATCGGCAGCGCCATAGGCGTAACCGCCCCAGTTCAGGTAAACCTCGGCAAGGTCGTCGCGGCTCTGCCACAGGCGGCCATCGATAGCACCCTGTACGCCAGCGCCATAGGCACCGGGCTTGGCACCGAATATCCGCCAGCCGGCCTGACGCGCCGCCTCGTCTTCGTCCAGGCCTTCTGCGAGGAAGCCTTGCCGTTCTTCACGGACCCTGGCCGCCAGCGGGTTCAGGTCGTCGGGCTCGTCAAGCGCCGCGACGGCCTGCACCGCAGCGTCGAACAGCTTGATGAGGTTGGCGAACGCGTCGCGGAAGAAACCGGAGACCCGCAGTGTCACGTCCACTCGCGGGCGGTCGAGCAGGCTGATCGGCAGAATCTCGAAGTCGTCGACCCGCTGACTGCCCGTCGCCCACACCGGACGCACGCCCATCAGCGCCATGGCCTGGGCGATGTCGTCACCGCCGGTACGCATGGTCGCCGTGCCCCATACCGACAGGCCCAGCTGGCGCAGGTGATCGCCATGGTCCTGCAGGTGACGTTCCAGCAACAGGTTGGCGGACTGGAAGCCGATTCGCCAGGCCGTGGTGGTCGGCAGGTTGCGCACGTCCACGGTAAAAAAGTTGCGGCCGGTGGGCAGCACATCCAGACGGCCCCGGCTCGGCGCGCCGCTGGGGCCTGCCGGAACGAAGCGACCACTCAGGGCATCGAGCATGCCCTGCATTTCGCCGGGGCCGCAGGCATCCAGACGCGGCGCGACAACGTCACGCAAGCTGTCGAGAATCAGCGCCAGATCATCGTGCGCCGGCAAGTCGGTCAACGCTTCGCCCTGCGTGACGCGTTCGATAAGGATGGCGGCGTAAAGCTCCAGCCGCTCGCGCGCGTCGCCTGCACTGCGCCAGGGGTCGCTGCTCAGGTGCTGCAACGCAGCAGGACGCGGGCCGGTCCAGGGTTCGGCCAGCTCGCAGTTCAAGGGGTCGAAGTCCAGCTCGAACGCCTTGCTCAACGCGCGCAACAGACTGGACTGCGCGCCACGCCCGTCACCACGCGGAATACGCAGCAGGGCCAGCAAGGTGTCGATGCGCAGGCGACCTTGCGGCGATTGACCGAAGATATGCAGGCCATCGCGAATCTGTGATTCCTTCAGGTCACACAGGTAAGTGTCCAGACGTGGCAGCCAGAGCGCCGCGTCGGCATCGCTGTCGAGGTTCTCGCCCAACGCCAGTTCGCGGTCGATATGGGTTTCACGAACCAGTTCGAGAATGTCACGCTGCAGCTCGCGCGCGCGGCGCGGATCAAGCATTTGCGCTTCATAGAATTCGTCGGCGAGCAGTTCCAGATTGCGCAACGGGCCGTAGGTCTCCGCGCGGGTCAGCGGCGGCATCAAGTGATCGATGATGACAGCCTGAGTGCGCCGTTTGGCCTGTGCGCCCTCGCCCGGGTCGTTGACGATGAACGGATAGATGTTCGGCATGGCGCCCAGCACCGCGTCCGGCCAGCAGGTTTGCGACAGCCCCACGCCCTTGCCCGGCAGCCACTCGAGGTTGCCGTGCTTGCCGACATGCACCACCGCATGCGCGCCGTAGGCCTTGCGCAGCCAGAAGTAGAACGCCAGATAGCCATGGGGGGGAACCAGATCCGGGTCGTGATACACCGCGCTCGGGTCGACCTGATAACCCCGCGCCGGTTGAATGCCGATGAACGTGAGGCCAAAGCGCAGTCCGGCGATCATCATCCGGCCGCTGCGAAACATCGGATCGGTGTCCGGCGTGCCCCAACGGGCGTTCACCGCATCGCGATTTTCCTGCGGCAGTTCGTTGAAAGCCGCCAGGTATTCCTCCAGCGCCATGCTCTGCTGACACGGGCGCTGGTCGATACTGTCCAGATCATTGGTCACGCCGCCCAGCAGTTGCTGGATCAGTTCGGTGCCAGTGTCCGGCAACGGCGCCAGCGGATAGCCCTCGGCCTGCATGGCGCGCAGGATATTCAGCGCCGCAGCAGGCGTATCGAGCCCCACACCATTGCCGATCCTACCGTCGCGAGTCGGGTAGTTGGCGAGGATCAGCGCCACGCGCTTTTCGCCATTGGGCAGGCGCGCAAGCTCGATCCAGCGCCACGCCAGTTCCGCGACGAAATCCATCCGGTCCGGCTGGGCACGGTAGCAGACCACGTCCGACTGGCTGCGCTCACTGCGCCAGGCCAGGTCCTTGAAGCTGATCGGCCGGCTGATGATCCGTCCGTCCAGCTCCGGCAAGGCAATGTGCATCGCCAGATCGCGAGCGCCGAGGCCCTGTTCGCTGGCCTGCCAGGCAGGCTCGTTGTCCTGCGCGCAGATGGCCTGAATGACCGGCACGTTGCGCCGAAACGGCCGCAGATGCGGCGCCTCCGGACTCGACTGGGCAAAACCGGTGGTATTGAGGATCAGCTCGGTTTCGGCTTCATCCAGCCAGTCCTCCACCTGAGTAAAACAGCCGGGTTCCTTGAGGCTGGCCACGGCAATGGGCAGCGGGTTGATGCCTTGCGCCTGCAAGCGGACACAGAACTCGTCGATGAAACCGGTATTGGCGGCCTGCAGGTGCGAGCGATAGAACAGCAGCGCCACCACTGGCTGCTCGGCAAGCCAGTCTGCCTGCCAATCGGCATGCTGCGCGCTTGCCAGGCGAGGATGGTAGATGGCTGTGCGCGGCAACGGCGCGGGCTCGGCCCATGAGTAATCGCGGTCCAGCCAGCGACTGGCCATGCAGTTGTACAGTTGCAGCGCGTTCTGCAGGCCGCCCTGACGCAGGAACTGCCAGAGTCGATCGCGCTCTGCGGCAGGCACGGTGCTCAGATCACTCAGTTCCGGATCAGGGCGGTCATCACCGGGCACCAGAATGACCTGAACACCACGTGCCGCGAGCTCCATCAGCCGCTCGACGCCATAGCGCCAGTAGCCGATACCGCCGTGCAGCGAAATCAGAATGACCTTTGCGTGACGCAGCACTTCATCGACGTACAGGTCGACAGAGGCGTGATTCTGGACCTGCATCGGGTTGGCCAGACGCAGGCTGGGGTAGTCTTCGGGGAGCTGCCGGGCAGCTTCGGCCAGCAGCGCCAGGCTGGAGTCGCCGCTGCAGAGAATCACCAGCTCGGCCGGCGTCTGGCCCAGATCGGCAATATTGTCGTCAGGTACGAAACCGCCGGGCTGGGTTCTCAGTAAATGCATGGGTCAGCCGGCAATCGCAGCGTTGAGTTGCACTTGCAGGGCTGCGGCATCCAGCTCCTGACCGATCAGCACCAGGTGCGTGGCACGCTCTTCATCGGCACGCCAGGCGCGGTCGAAGTGCTTGTCGAAACGCGTGCCGACACCTTGAATCAGCAGGCGCATCGGCTTGCCGGGAATGGCCGCGAAGCCCTTCACACGCAGAATGCCGTGCTGCACCACCAGTTGATTCAGTGCATCGAGCAGGACTTTCTCATCGGCTTGCGGCAGTTTCAGGGAAATCGAATCGAACGCGTCGTGATCGTGGTCATCATGACCGTCATCGTCGTGGTGATCATGGTGGGTCTTGCGAGCGTCGATGTGCAGCTCGGACTCGGCACCGACACCCAGCAGCACGCTGATCGGCAGGCGACCGCTGCTGGCTTCGATCACCTTGACCGCAGGCGGCAGCTCCTCGGCAACTTCGGCACGCACCGTCGCCAGACCTTCGGCGTCGATCATGTCGGCCTTGTTGAGGATCACCAGATCGGCGCTGGCCAGTTGATCGGCAAACAGTTCGTGCAGGGGCGACTCGTGGTCCAGGTTGGGATCGAGTTTGCGCTGCGCATCGACCTGATCCGGGAAGGCAGCGAAAGTACCGGCCAGTACCGCCGGGCTGTCAACCACCGTGATTACCGCATCGACCGTGCAGGCGTTGCGGATTTCCGGCCATTGAAAAGCCTGGACCAGCGGCTTGGGCAGCGCCAGCCCCGAGGTTTCGATCAGGATATGGTCCAGGTCACCACGGCGCGCGACCAGTTCGCGCATGACCGGGAAGAACTCTTCCTGCACGGTGCAGCACAGGCAACCGTTGGCCAGTTCGTAGACCCGGCCGTTGGCTTCTTCTTCGGTGCAGCCGATCGTGCACTGCTTGAGGATTTCTCCGTCGATGCCCAGCTCGCCGAACTCATTGACAATGACCGCAATGCGCCGCCCTTCGGCGTTATCGAGCATGTGCCGCAACAGGGTGGTCTTGCCCGAGCCGAGGAAGCCGGTGACGATGGTGACGGGAAGCTTGGCCAGTGTTTTCATCAGGTGCCCTTTGGCAATGCGGCGGGCAAACAGGACGAGAACCGCATGCATGACACGCGGATCGGATCGCCACCGGATCACCCCGCCCGGTTGTAGTGAGAATTCTCCAAGGCCGCAGCATGTGAGGCCCGTTCGAGGCAGGTCTCCTGGCTCACGGCGGCGTGCGGCAGGCAATGAATAATGTGCCGACACGCATTCATCGCGCCTTCCCGCCGCAGCAGTGGCTGTGCAATGAACATGACCGTTTACAGTTGCGGGGGCAGCTGCGGCTTGTACCGCATTCCCGTCTTAGCTCCACTGGGTGATGTTTTACCCGGGGAGAACCTCGAATCAGCAAGGCTACGCAGTGACTGCAGACAGGTCAATCGTTCAGATTGACGCTGCCCCGCCGCCCATGGTCTCCTGTGCGCCTTGTTTCGGGTGCCCCTCACGGGGTGAAACGGGAAACCGGTGCGCTCGCGTTGTCGAGCAAGTCCGGTGCTGCCCCCGCAACGGTAAGCGAGAGTAGGTCTGATCCACTGTGCCACTGGCATGGGAAGGTGACCTTGCAGGCTTTGACGCACTGACGTCTCGGCCCCTCGCGAGCCCGGAGACCGGCCCGATATGCTTGCAATGACAAACCCGCGGTGGGCGGGCGCAGTTGAAACCTCCGGCGTCTGCCGGCAGGTTCTTTTGCGCGTGGCCCACTTGCCGATTACCAACAAGAGGGAACGCCATGTCGACCATCAGCAGCCACGCCGCCGCGCCCAGCTCCACACGCACTCAACGCCTGACCGCCGCCATCAGCGCTGCGCTTCTCGGTGCCTGCCTGGTGTACTTCGCCGGTTTCTCGCACATCGCGGCCGTGCACAACGCGGCACACGATACCCGTCACAGCGCTGCCTTTCCTTGCCATTGAGGGCCACACAATGTTCAAGCGAATCGCCTACACCGCAGGTTTCACCGGCCTGCTCGCCGCCCTGCTGCTGACCCTGCTGCAAAGCCTGTGGGTGGTGCCGCTGATCCAGCAGGCCGAGACCTACGAAAACGCGCCTGCCGAGCAACTGCATCAGCACGCGGACGGCGCGATGGCCGAACACAGCCATGCCCATGAAGAAGCGGCCTGGGAGCCCGAAAACGGCTGGCAGCGTGTGCTATCCACCACTGGCGGTAACCTGGTGGTCGCGGTGGGCTTTGCGCTGATGCTTGCCGGGCTTTACACCCTGCGCGCGCCGGGTCGCACCGTGCAAGGCGCATGGTGGGGGCTGGCGGGTTTTGCCGTGTTCGTGCTGGCCCCCACCTTTGGCCTGCCACCCGAACTGCCAGGCACAGCCGCGGCCGAGCTGAGCCAGCGGCAGTTGTGGTGGCTCGGCGCTGCCGCGTCGACTGCCGCCGGGCTGGCCTTGCTGGTGTTCGGTCAGAACTGGCTGCTCAAAGCACTGGGTGTGGCGATTTTGCTGGTCCCGCATGTGCTTGGCGCGCCACAGCCGCTGGTCCATGAAAGCCTTGCTCCCGAGGCGCTGGAATCGCAGTTCATGATGGCCTCGCTGCTGACCAACGCGCTGTTCTGGGTCGCGCTGGGATTGATCAGTGCCTGGCTGTTCCGCAGAAACGATGTGCATAACGACAATGTCGACCTGCATCAAGCCTGATCCAGCGACGCTTCAACCCGGCGCAGCACTGGTGGCCGGGCTGGGCTGTCGGCGCGGCTGCTCGGCTGCGCTGTTGCGCGATCTGCTCGAGCAAAGCCTGCAGGCACTTGAGCTGGACATCGGCCGGGTGACCGCGCTGGCGTCCATCGACCTGAAACAAACCGAGCCCGGCCTGCTTGAGCTGGCCGGGCAACTTGCAGTGCCGCTGGTGTGCTTCAACGCTGCGCAACTGGTGGCCTGGGAACTGCACCTCACGCACCGTTCTGCGCAGGTGTTCCAGAGCACTGGCTGTCATGGCGTCGCCGAAGGCTCGGCTCTGGCGCTGGCGGCGCAACTGGGAGACGGTACCGCCACGCTGCTGATCGAACGGCAGAAAAGCGCGCAGGCCACATTTGCCTTGGCAATCAGCCCTGCGCACGGCGGATAATCTCCCCGCGCTCATTCACCCCGGAGAATTCATTGACTGTCTATTTCATCGGCGCAGGCCCTGGCGATCCCGAGCTGATCACCGTCAAGGGCCAACGCCTGATTCGCAGCTGCCCGGTCATTATCTACGCAGGCTCGCTGGTGCCCCTCGCCGTTCTGGAGGGCCATCAGGCCGTGCAGGTGACCAACAGCGCCGAACTGCATCTGGAGCAGATCATCGAGCTGATCAAGCGCGCGCACGCACAGGGCCAGGATGTGGCGCGCGTGCATTCCGGAGACCCTAGCCTGTATGGCGCTATCGGCGAGCAGATCCGCCACCTGCGCGAACTCGACATTCCGTTCGAAATCATTCCGGGGGTCACCGCGACCGCTGCCTGCGCCGCGCTTCTGGGCGTCGAGCTGACCCTGCCGGACGTTTCGCAGAGCGTGATTCTGACCCGCTATGCCGACAAGACCTCAATGCCCAGCGGCGAGGAACTGGCCAGTCTGGCCAGCCATCGGGCAACCATGGCGATTCATCTGGGGGTGAACAACCTGCAACGGATCGTCGAGGAGCTCATGCCACATTACGGCGCCGACTGCCCGATTGCCGTGGTGCACCGCGCCAGCTGGCCGGACCAGGACTGGGCCGTTGGCACGCTGGCGGATATTGAGGAAAAGGTCCAGGCCAAGGGCTTTCGCCGTACCGCACTGATTCTGGTCGGACGTGTGCTTGCCGATGACACCTTCAGCGAGTCCTCGCTGTACCGCGCTGGGCATGCCCACTTGTTCAGGCCGTTGTAGTCAGTACCTCTACGCGGCACGACGATCGCATCGCGTAATGAAAAGCGTGCCAACGCTGAGCTGGCACGCTGATTGGTATTGCGCTCCTCAGGCAGCCGCCTCATACAGCTTCGGCGCAGCCACTTCGCCGCTTTCCAGGCTCTTGCGCAAAATATCGGCCTGCACGGCAGCGGCCTTCATGGCGCTTTCCTTGATGTAGCCATAGCCGCGAATGCGTTCCGGCAGGCGTGCCAGACTCAAGGCGGTGTGGCGATTCTGCGCCTGAAGGTGCTGCAGGATCAGTTCGACATCGCTGACATAGCGGTCAATCAGCGCCCTCTCCTGCTGACGCTCAAGACTGCGACCGAACGGATCGAGCGCCGTGCCACGGAGGAATTTGAATCTCGCCAGCACATCGAAAGCGCGCAGCATCCACGGGCCAAAGCTGCGTTTGCGCGGTAACCCGTTGTGCGGATCGCGCTTGGCCAGCCACGACGGTGCCAGATGAAACTCCAGTCGATAGTCGCCTTCGAACTGCGCTTGCAACTGGCGGGTAAACTCGCCGTTGCTGTAAAGCCGCGCCACTTCGTATTCGTCCTTGTAGGCCAGCAATTTGAAGTAGTTGAACGCCACCGCCTCGGTCAGCGTCGGCTGCTGACCGGGAAATGCCCGCGATTCGCTGTCGCGCACGCGTTGCACCAACGCCAGATAGCGCTTCGCGTAGGCAGCGTTCTGATACTGCTTCAAGGCATCGACGTTACTCTGGATACGCTGATCAAGGTCCACCGATTGCGGCTCGCTGACCTTGTCTTGTGGATTGACGAAGGCCTCCACAGCGGCGGGATCATGCGCGGTACGACGCCCCCAGAGAAACGCCTGCTGATTCAGGTTGACCGCTACGCCGTTGAGTTCGATGGCCTTCTCGATGGCCGCCGAGGTCAATGGAATCAGGCCCAACTGGAACGCATAGCCGAGCATGAACAGGTTGCTGGCGATGCTGTCGCCCATCAGTCGGGTGGCCAGCGATGTAGCTTCGACAAAGTGGGTCTTCGCCGCGCCGACCGCCTCGATGATGGTCTGCTTCATGGCTTCGGCCGGAAACACGGCATCCGGATTGCGCGTGAACTCGGCGGTCGGTGTTTGCTGGCTGTTGACCACCGCATGGGAAATCTTGCTATCGAGCTTGGCGATCGCGTCCGGGCCGGCAGCCACCAGTAAGTCACAGCCGAGCAGCAGGTGCGCTTCACCGGCGGCGATACGCACGGCGAACAGATCCTCTTGGCGCGCGGCAATGCGGATATGGCTGACCACCGGACCAAATTTCTGTGCCAGACCAGCCTGATCGAGCACGCTGCAGCCCTTGCCTTCCAGATTTGCGGCATAGCCCAGCATCGCGCCGACGGTGGTCACCCCTGTGCCGCCGACACCCGGCAGGAGAATATTGAACGGCCTGTCGAGCGACGGCAGCACCGGTTCCGGCAGACGCGCGAATGCTTCGACCTGCTTGGGCAACGCAGGCTTGCGCAGTTTGCCGCCATGCACGGTGACGAAGCTCGGGCAGAAACCCTCGACGCAACTGAAATCCTTGTTGCACGCGCTCTGATCGATTTCGCGCTTGCGCCCCTGCGCCGTTTCCTTGGGCAGCACAGACAGGCACCCGGATTTGACCCCGCAATCGCCGCAGCCCTCGCACACCGCCGGGTTGATCAACGCGCGCTTTTCCAGATCGGGCATGGTGCCGCGTTTGCGACGGCGGCGCTTTTCAGTGGCGCAGGTCTGGTCGTAGATGATGACCGACACGCCTTTGAACTCGCGCAACTCGCGCTGCACGCTGTCCAGATCGCGCCGATGATGAAAGGTGGTAATCGGCGTGAAGTCCTCACGACTCGGGTACTTGTCCGGTTCGTCGGAAACCAGCGCGATGCGCAGCACGCCTTCGTTGAACACCTGACGGCTCAGTTGATCGACGCGCAGCACGCCGTCGATCGGCTGGCCACCGGTCATGGCCACCGCATCGTTATAGAGAATCTTGTAAGTAATGTTGACCTTGGAGGCCACCGCCGCACGCAGCGCCAAGTGACCCGAGTGAAAATAGGTACCGTCGCCCAGGTTCTGGAAAACGTGTGGGGTTTCGGTGAACGGCGCCTGACCGATCCAGGTCACGCCCTCGCCGCCCATCTGGGTAAACGTGTCGGTTTCGCGGTCCATCCAGATGGTCATGTAATGGCAGCCGATCCCGGCCAGGGCGCGGCTGCCCTCCGGCACCTTTGTCGAGGTGTTGTGCGGGCAGCCGGAGCAGAAATGCGGGGTGCGCTGGGTGGTGAACAGCGGCGCCTGCAGCGCTTGCTCCTTGTCGCTGAGAAACTGCAGGCGCGCCTCGATCTGCGGGCTGCTGTAGAACGGCGCGAGGCGTTTGGCGATCACCCTGGCAATCATCGCCGGAGTCAGCTCGCTGAGGTTCGGCAGCAGTGAGCGGCCCTGCTCGTCGAACTCGCCGACCACCACCGGCCGGCGCTCCACAGGCCAGTTGTAGAGCTGACCGGTCAACTGGTCTTCAATGACACTGCGTTTTTCCTCGACCACCAGAATTTCGTCCAGCCCTTCGGCAAAATCGTGCACCGACACCGGTTCCAGCGGCCAGCTCATGCCGACCTTGAGCACGCGAATCCCGACCTTCTCGCACAGCTCCTGATCGATACCCAGCTCTTCGAGGGCCTGGCGCACGTCCAGATAGGACTTGCCGGTGGTGATGATGCCCAGCCGCGGTTGCGCAGAATCGATCACCACCTTGTTGAGCTGGTTGGCGCGGGCGAAGGCCCTGGCTGCGTAGATCTTGTAGGTATTGAGTCGCGCTTCCTGAGCCAGCGGCGGATCCGGCCAGCGGATGTGCAAGCCGCCTTCGGGCAGGTCGAAATCGTCGGGGATACGGGTTTTGATCCGCAATGGATCGACCTCGACCACCGCGGAAGAGTCGACGTTCTCGGCAATGGTCTTCATCGCCACCCAGCAACCGCTGTAGCGCGACAGCTCCCAGCCAATGATGCCGTAGTCGAGAATCTCCTGGACATTACTGGGGTTGAGCACGGGGATCATCGAGGCGATGAACGCATGCTCGCTCTGATGGGCGATGGTCGATGATTTGCAGCCGTGGTCGTCGCCCGCCAGGATCAGCACACCGCCATTGGCCGCAACACCGGCTGAGTTGCCGTGCTTGAACACATCACCGCAACGGTCTACCCCCGGCCCCTTGCCGTACCAGAGGGCGAACACGCCATCGTACTTGCCATGCGGGAACAGGTTGACCTGTTGACTGCCCCAGACCGCCGTGGCGGCCAGTTCTTCGTTGATGCCCGGCTGAAAATGGATGGCGTTTTGTCGCAGGTAGTCCTTGGCGTCCCAAAGGCTCTTGTCCAGATTACCCAGCGGCGAACCGCGGTAGCCGGAGATGAACCCGGCAGTGTTCAGGCCCTGCGCCTCATCGCGCTGCTTTTGCAGCATCGGCAGGCGGGTCAGGGCCTGTGTGCCGGTCAGGTACAGATTGCCGGTGGCAAGCCGGTATTTATCATCCAGACGAATATCAGCCAGGGACATGCGCATACCTCTCTTGTTCTTATAAGTCAGGTCATTTGCACCGGGACGGTCCTGCCCGGCAGCCTTGCAACTAGACTGCCAGCAGCAAAGAGGCTTTTTCTTTCTAAATGCGCGCAAATCTGCTGATATTGAGCATGCTTTTTTCGACCAGAACAAAAAACAAGGTCAATTCATGCAGCCAAAATTGAGCCCCATCGATCGCAAGATTCTTCGTCTGCTGCAACATGACGCCAGCCTGTCGGCCGCGGAAATCGCCGAACGGGTCGAGCTGTCGCAATCGCCCTGCTGGAGGCGCATTCACCGGCTTCAGGAAGACGGGGTGATCGAACGCACGGTCGCCCTGCTCAGCACCCAGAAGCTGGGACTGAGCATGACCGTGTTCGTCGAGGTCAAGCTGTCAGGCCATGGCCGCCGCTATCTGGCCGAGTTCGAGGAGGCAATCATCGGCCACCCCGAGGTGCTGGAGTGCTACACGATGGCCGGGGGGATGGATTTCATGCTCAAGGTTGTGGCTCAGGACATCGCCAGCTACGAACGCTTTCTGCGCGATCATTTGCTGCAATTGCCCCACGTCCACGAGGCCCACTCGAACATCGCCATGAGCACGGTAAAGCGCACCACGGAGCTGCCGCTGGACTAGACGATATAGGGGGAGAATCGAGAAAAGAAAATCCGCCGAGCGAGCGCTGGCGGATTATCGGTATCAATGAGGGCAATAAAAACATTTGACTTGCAAATGATAATGATTATTATTGCATCAGCGGGTCGCGAGACTCGCTGGATAACCCGGAAGTCTTAGGTCGGCTTCCAGATTATCTCCTCATCAGGCTAATCACGGTTTTTGACCCGGCTTTTTGCCGGGTCTTTTTTTGGTTCTTTCTTTATGGTTTCGCTGCTTCAGGCTAATGAAGTCTGGGTATTGCGCGGTGTGTTGCAATGACGCGGATCATAGCAAAGGCGCCTCGATCAAGGCCATGCTTTTAGGGCAAAAACGCCTGGATGCGGCAGATAAAACGTAAATGCTGGGACTTTTCACTTGAGAATGATTCTCGTATTCACTAGTCTACGCTTGTCACGGACGCTACCCGACATCGCAAGGAAGATTCCCATGGACGACCAGCGAGCGATACATCATGAGTAATCAGCTCTCGTCTCTACTGCACCTCCCCGCCCGCCTGCCCGAGCCGCAACCCACGCTGCAGGCCATCGAACTCGGCCACCGCCTGGGCAAGCTCTCGCGCCGGACCCGGCAGATATTCCTGCTCAGCCGACTCGACGGCCAGGCCTATGCCGACATTGCAGCCTTCATGAACGTCGATATTGCCCGGGTAGAGCGTGCGATGCTTCGTGCGCTGGGCAAGGCCCACGTGCCTGGCGCGGCTGACACCACAAGCGCTGCCACTCAGGCCGCCATTCAGGATCAGGCCAGCCGCTGGTATGTGCACTTGCAGAGCCCTGCGGCAACCGCCAGTGAACGCATCGAGTTTCGTCACTGGCTGGACGCCGATGCCGCGCACCTTTCGGCCTTCCAGAACAGCGAGCGACTGTGGCGTCAGTTGCAGGCACCCGCCTCTTTACTCGGCGCATCCGGCTGGCATCGGCGCAAGCGCCGCGTGTATCTGGCCTGGTGCCTGCTGACCGCCTTCATCTGCAGCCTGATGGTCACCGCCGAGGCCATCTCCTGACGCGCAGATGACCGTTGCAGTGAAGTTTACGTCGCAGGACGCGATGTCGATCGGTGTACAGTAGCGGCCTGAAAAGGCATCTACGCAGCAGGCACCTATCTTGACTCTCACTATCGGTTCAGATTTCGACAGCGGCAACATTCAGGTTCTCGACGCAAGCGACCCGGCGCATATCAGGCTGGCGATTCGGCCCGACACGCAAAGCGCGCATTTCCAGTGGTTTCATTTCAAGGCAGACGGCCTGAACGTCGGCCAGACCTACGGCTTCAGCCTCACCAATGCCAGCCAATCCACTTTCAACAGTGCCTGGAGCGGCTACAACGCCGTGGCGTCCTACGACCATCAGAACTGGTTTCGTGTCGCGTCGGATTTCGACGGCAAGGCGCTGAATTTCAGCCTGGCCGCGGAGCAACCGCAGGTCTGGTTTGCGTACTTCGAACCCTACAGCCGTGAACGCCATGACTGGCTGATCGAACAGGCGCAGGAAAAAGCCGGTACACAGTTGCTGGCTGTCGGCAAAAGCGTCGAAGGCCGGCATATTCAGCTGCTGCGCAAGGGTGACGGTGCCGAAGGCAAACGCAAGATCTGGATGATTGCCCAGCAGCACCCTGGCGAACACATGGCCGAATGGTTCATGGAGGGCGTGATCGAACGCCTCCAGCAAAAGGATGACGCCGCGCTGCAGCAATTGCTGGCCGAGGCAGACCTGTACTTGGTGCCGAACGTCAACCCGGACGGGGCCTTTCATGGCCACTTGCGCACCAACGCCAGCGGCAAGGACCTTAACCGTGCCTGGCAGGACAGTACCGAAGCGCTGAGCCCGGAAGTGTCCTTCGTCAGGCAGCAGATGGAAAAATACGGCGTGGACATGTTCCTCGACGTGCACGGTGACGAAGAAATCCCCTACGTATTCACCGCGGCCTGCGAAGGCAATCCGGGGTATACCGCACAGCAACGCCAGCTTGAAGAGCGCTTTCGCAGCCGCCTGTGCGAGGTCAGCGACAACTTCCAGACGGCTCATGGCTACCCACGCGGCGCACCCGGTCAGGCCAACATGAACCTGGCCGCCAATGCTGTGGGCGAACGCTACAAGTGCCTGTCACTGACCCTGGAAATGCCCTTCAAGGATCACGACAACGCGCCAGACCCGGTCACCGGCTGGTCAGGCAAGCGTTCCGCGCAACTGGCCGGGGACATACTGACCGTGCTGTCCGAGATGGTAAAAGAGCTTCGCTAAGGGCTCTGCTGTTTTCAGGCAAACCGAAATGCCCACCTACGCGTGGGCATTTTTGTTTGCGCTGGCCGCACGGCGTACGATCAGACTGGCCAGCGCGATCAGCGCCAGCGTGATCACCACTGCCCCGTAGACATTGCTGGTCATCACCAGCCCTGCCGAGCGGGCAAAGAATCCGGCGACCAGTGCCGGTATGCAGAAGGCCAGGTAACTGAGCACCAGAAAAGCCGACATCAGCCCGCCCCGCTCGTGGGCATGCGCTAGTGGCATGAGCATGCGCAGCGCGCCCAGAAAGCTCGATCCGAATCCCACACCTGCGACCACTGCGCCGACGAAAAACAACCACAACAAACCGAGGTTGATCGAAAGCAGGATCACCGCAACACCCAACGGCAGAAAGCTCGCGCCAACCCATAAGCCGAGCACCGGCTCACGCTGACGCAGCGTCAGAATCGCCGCAGCGCCGCTTAGAGTCAGCGCCGCAACCGCCAGGCCGCCATTGAGCGGTGAGGTGGAGCCGGTCGCCGCCACCAGCAAGGACGGGCTCAACGACAGAAAGAAGCCACCCAGCGCCCACGCGGCGATGTCCACCGGCAGGACCAGCCACAGCATGCGCCGTGCCTGCTGCGGAACATGCAACGAGGGCTTGAGGGATTGCCAGACACCGGGCTGGCGACTGACGGTTTCCTCGACGCGTCCCAGGTACAGGGCCTGACTCAGGAATGCGGCCAGCAGCAAGCAGTAACCGAGCATCAGCGGCAACGGCGCGTACTGCGCCAGCAGTGCCGTCCCCAGAGCGCCAACGGCCATGCCGAGCATCGGCGAAATACTGTTGATCAACGGTCCTTTGACCGAATCACTGTCCAGCAAGGCTGCGCCCAGTGCGCTGGCCGCCAGCCCCGTTGCAAAACCCTGCAGCAGGCGCGCGGCCACCAGCCAGCTGACATCACTGGCCAGAATGAACAGCAGCATCGAGACGCTTTGCAGCAGCAAGGCACCGAAAATCACCGGGCGCCGTCCCAGATAGTCAGACAACGATCCGCCCATCAACAAGGCAGCCAGCAGGCTGAATGCATACACTGCAAAAATCAGGGTAAGCACGCCCGCAGAGAATCCCCATGCCTCCTGATACAGGTGATAAAGCGGCGTGGGCGTGCTGGACGCGGCAAAAAAGCATAACGTGGTAAACGCCAGAAACCCGAGATGGTTTCGTGCCCGACCGTCAGACTTCACGTCTGGCGACGTCGAATCGTTTGAAGAAAGGGACATGGATACGCTCTCCGCCAATGCAATCTGTTAAAGCCATAAATTAGCTTTTGCGGAGTGTGCGACGTGATAGCGCTTAAAGCAAATACTTTGTGTTAAGGTCCGCCGTATGGCTATCAAAGAAGCAGTTCGCACCGGAGGCCGCAGTGCCCGGGTGCAGGAATCCATTCACCGCGCGGTCCGCGATTTGTTGCAGGAACACGATCGGTCAGCACTCAGCGTGCCGATGATCGCGACCCGCGCAGGCGTCACGCCGTCGACTATTTATCGCCGCTGGGGTGATCTGACCACGTTGCTGGCGGACGCTGCCCTGGAGCGTCTGCGCCCTGACGTGCCGATCGATCAGGGCAGCCTGCATCAGGACCTGCTGACCTGGAGTGAAATGTATCTGGACGAAATGTCCTCGGCACCTGGCCGGGCATTGATGCGCGATGTCGCCGCCAGCACCTCCGGCTGTGTCGGCAAGTGCGCGGCAATGGTTCGCGAGCAGTTGCAGGTCATGATCGATCGTGCCATCGCTCGCGGCGAGGTTTCTCCCAGTGCCGACGACATGATCGATGCGGTCGTTGCACCGATGATTTACCGGATTCTGTATGCCGAATCGGCACCTGCGCCCGAACGCGTGCGTCAATGGGTCGACCGCTGCCTGAGCTGAGCCGCTTTGCAGGGAGTCAGCTGCGGCAACTCCCGTTATCATGCGCGCCTCGTCCGACATCAATGACCGAACCTATTCATGCATACCCTCGCAGACCTACGCGCCGGCAAGCTGGCAGGCATCAAACGGCTTGACCTCTCCTGTGGCCTGAGCGAATTCCCGGTCGAAATCTTCGACCTGGCCGACACGCTGGAAGTCTTGAACCTCAGCGGCAACAGGCTGACCTCACTGCCAGACGACCTGGGTCGCCTGACCCGCCTGCGCGTGCTGTTCGTATCAGACAACGCCTTTATGCACCTGCCGGAAAGCATTGGCCAATGCCCGCAGTTGCAGATTGTCGGCCTCAAGGCCAACCGCATAGAGCAGGTCAGCGCCGCGGCACTGCCGCCGCGCCTGCGCTGGCTGATCCTCACCGATAACCGCATCGAGTTGCTGCCCGACGAATTGGGCCGCCGCCCAGACCTGCAAAAGCTGATGCTCGCCGGCAACCGCTTGCGCACCCTGCCCGCAACCCTTGCGCAGTGTCACAAGCTGGAGCTGATCCGCATTGCGGCCAATCGCCTGACCGAGTTGCCGGACTGGCTGCTGAGCCTGCCTGCCCTGGCATGGCTCGCCTTCGCCGACAACCCGCTGTGCGCCGAACGTCCCAACGCGCCGATCCGGGAAATCCCCTGGCAACACCTGAGCCTTCACCAGCGCCTGGGCGAAGGTGCGTCGGGGATCATTCAGCAGGCGGTCTGGCACGACGCCGGCGCTGAGCGCATGGCAGCGGTCAAGCTGTACAAGGGCGCGGTCACCAGCGATGGCTCGCCACTCAATGAAATGGCGGCGTGCATCGCAGCAGGCCGCCACGCACAGCTGATCGAGGTGCTTGGACAGATCAGCGGACATCCCGAGCAGCAGCGCGGCCTGGTCATGGCGCTGATAGCCCCTGATTTCGGCAATCTGGCCGGGCCGCCGAGCCTGAAATCCTGTAGCCGCGATGTTTACGCCAGCGATACGCGCTTTTCCCTGCCGGTGCTGCTGCGCCTCGCTGAAGGCATCGCATCGGTCACCGCGCACCTGCACGCCTGCGGGATCACGCATGGCGACCTTTATGGTCACAACATTCTTGTGCAGGAGGATGGCCATTGCCTGCTCAGCGACTTCGGCGCGGCGTCCTTTCACCCGTCAGCCGGGCTGGGTGAGGCGCTGGAGCGCATCGAAACGCGGGCATTCGGTATCTTGCTGGGGGAATTGCTGGAGCGTTGCGAGGCAGATCCGCAGGATCAGAACGTCATGGCGGGCCTACAGGGGCTGCAGATAAGATGCGTGCAGCCTGATTGCCAGCAACGACCGTCGCTGGCAGAGGTTCTTCTACAGATAAAAACATGGAGCGCGTAAAGCGCTCCATTGCGCAGTGATCAACCTGCCAGGCCCACGTACACGTTCTGCACGTCATCGTGGTTGTCGATGGCTTCGAGAAACGCTTCGACTTCGGCCATCTGCTCATCGGTCAGGCCGTCCACAGTGCTTTTCGGGCGATAGCCCAGTTGCGCGGACTGGACGGTGAAACCGAACTCCGGGAGCGCCTTGCAGACCGCGTCCATGTCGGTGGATTCGGTGAGGAACAGCGTCGCGCCCTCTTCACCTGGCTCGAAATCCTGAGCACCGGCCTCGATTGCCGCCAGCTCCGGGTCGGCATCCGCTGCTGCAGGAACAGCCTCGATCATGCCCTGATACAAAAAGTCCCACGAAACCGAACCCGCAGCGCCCAACTGGCCCTTGCGGAACAGCACGCGAATTTCCGAGACCGTCCGATTGATGTTGTCGGTCAGGCACTCGACGATCACCGGCACGCGGTGTGGCGCAAAACCTTCGTAGGTCAGACGCTCGAAGTTGACGCTCTCACCCAGCAGGCCTGCGCCCTTCTTGATAGCACGTTCCAGGGTCTCGCGCGGCATCGAGGCCTTCTTGGCCTGCTCGACCACCAGCCGCAGACGCGAGTTCATGTCCGGGTCTGCGCCAGCGCGAGCTGCGATCATGATCTCCTTGGACAGCTTGCCAAACGTACGTCCCTTGGCATTGGCTGCCGCTTCTTTATGCTTGACCTTCCACTGTGCGCCCATGTCTGCTCTCTTGATTCGCTAGGCACCTCGCCGCCTGCGCCTGCATGACTGACAGAACGCGGCGCTGGCAAGGCGCTGAAAAAGGGTCACCGGCAAATACCCTGTCCGGCGCGGCGCATTTTATACGCGATCACGGCAGATGAAACCCCCGACAGACAGATTGGCCTTATGAACTCGCCAGGATGGCTGCCAATCCGGCCAACGGCAATCATCTTCTTTCTGTCACCGCTTGTAGGCTCTTTCCGAAAAACCTTGCAGCAATGCTTTTGCGCCTCCTTATTCCGTAACCTGCGCGGCCCCGTTTTTGAAGCTAGAGAGCCCCGCAGATGCGCAAGGACCTGCAAGTGCCCTTCATGCTGGCGATCACCGACTGCCAGCCGGATCTGCATATCATCAACTTCGCCGGCCATGAAGCCCTCAACGAAACATATCGCTTCGACCTCTGGATGATCGGCAGCCACCCGCAGCTGGATGTGCGCAGCCTGCTGCATCGCGAAGCGTTTTTAAGCTTCGGCGAATCTGGCGGCGGCAGGCATGGCCGTATCGAGCATGCGGCCCGGCTGCACAGGGGGAATCGCGTGAGCCTTTACCATCTGATTCTGGCGCCTGATCTGCAGCGGCTGGCGCAACACCGACAACGCCGCACCTATCAGGACCGTGCGATTCCTCAACTGATCGTGCGCTTGCTTGAAGCACACGGTATCGAAACGAACGCTTACCGCTTCGAGCACGTGAACGGTCTTTATCCTGCCAGGCCGCTGCATATCCAGTACGACGAAAGCGATCTGCACCTGTTGCAGCGCCTGTGCGAGGAAGAAGGCATGCATTTCCGCTTCGAGCATCGCCGGAGCGGCCACCGGCTGGTGTTCTCGGACGACCCTGCCAGCTTTCCGGCGCAGCCATTGCCGGTGCGTTTCAAGCGCCCGCAAGCGTCAGACGTACCTAGAGAGACGCTGTTACACCTGGCCGAGCGACTGGGGTTTCCGCAGTTTTCAAGACAACCCGCCGACCACCCGCAACCTGCGCACGCACCTTCTTCGCCGCACGATGCACACCCTCTGACGATAGCGGCCAATCATGCCTTTCAACCGCCAGGCTTACGTGGAGCGATCAGTCCCCGGGAGGCACTGAGTCGGCAGCGTGGCAGTCGCGGACTGGAGCGCCTGCGTTGCGAACGGAGCGATGTCAGAGGACAAAGCATCGACACCGCCTTGCAGTGTGGTGAAGTCATTCAGGTGCTCGATCACCCGGAGCCATTGCTTAATGATCAGTGGTTGCTGACCGAAGTTGTTCACGCAGGCAGGCAGTTACAGGTGCTGAAGGGCGCCGCCGCCCATGATGCGCTGGCAATCCTGCGCATCCTCGTCGAAGCGCAACGTTCGTCACCCGAGGCTGAACAACTGCAAGGCAACGGTTACTGCAACAGCTTCAGGGTAATACCCTGGGCAACGCCGTTTCGCCCGTCGATCAGCCACCCTCGACCCATTGTCACCGGTGAGCATTTCGCCACCTTGCAGCGCAACGACAACCAACCGGACCCACCCGGATATCGTTCAATCCGCTTCGACTGGCACGCTCAAGGCCCGGAAGACCAACCCGCACAACGTTGGCCGATGGCAAAAGTCGCCTGCCCGGAGATTCATCGGCTACCGGCGGGTACACGTGTGCGGGTCCGCTACCTCGACAATCATCCCGAACGCCCCGTGATCTGCGCGGCACTGTTAGCGAATCCGGGGCAGGACGCAGTGACTGCTTACCCCACCGACTGCGTTCGACTGGCGAACGGTCAGCGCCTGCACATCAACGCGCATGACGGATTCACAGTGCGCGGGCGGACCGCCGAGTTGCAGGTCGACGCGCAACGCATTCTGATCGTTGCCCATGCAGATCAGCAGTCCTTGAAATCGGGCTGGCGCTTGTCGATGAAGGCGCGCATGCCCTCCTTCTGATCCTGGCTGGCGAAGGCGGCGTGAAAAACCCGGCGCTCGAAGCGGATGCCTTCGGCCAGGCTCACCTCGAACGCGCGGTTGACGCTCTCTTTGACCATCATCGCCACTGGCAGGGATTTACTGGCGATGACCGCTGCCACTGCAAGCGCTTCCGGCAGCAACTGATCGAGCGGCAGCACGCGGGCCACCAGACCGGCGCGCTCGGCCTCGTGAGCATCGATCAATCGGCCGGTCAGGCACATCTCCATGGCCTTGGCCTTGCCGACTGCGCGGGTCAGACGCTGCGTTCCGCCCATCCCCGGCAACACGCCGAGATTGATCTCGGGCTGTCCAAACCTGGCGTTCTCGGCAGCCAGAATGAAATCGCACATCAATGCCAGTTCACAGCCGCCACCCAAGGCAAAACCGGCCACCGCAGCCACCAGGGGTTTGCGTCGGGCCGCGACCCGGTCGCTGTCACGAAACAGGTCATCGAGGTAGATCTGCGGGTAGGACAGGTCGACCATTTCCTTGATGTCCGCACCAGCGGCGAAGGCTTTTTCCGAGCCGGTCAGCACGATGCAGCCGATCGCACTGTCCGCCTCGAACTGATCGAGCGCATGGTTCAATTCGTTGATCAGACGCGCATTCAAGGCGTTCAACGCATCGGGCCGGTTAAGTCTGACCAGGCACACACCACCTATAATCTCAATGAGAATAGTCTCGTAAAGCATTGATAAATATCCTTTTTATTTAATTACACAATCAGCAGCTTTTTATAGATTCAACATTCAATTATTAGATCAAGCCATTGATTAACAAGGATAATTCAACAACTCGATAGCTATCGCAGTAGCTTCACCGCCGCCGATGCAGATCGCCGCCAGGCCACGCTTGAGTTGTCGATGCTGCAAGGCCGCCAGCAGCGTCACGATGATCCGCGCACCCGAGGCGCCGATCGGATGACCAAGCGCGCAGGCACCGCCATTGACATTGACTTTATCGTTCGGGATGCCCAGCTCGCGCATTGCCACCAGTGGCACCACCGCAAACGCCTCATTGATCTCGAACAGATCCACATCATCCAGGCTCCAGCCTGTCTTGCCCAAAAGGCGCTGAATGGCGCCTATCGGCGCTGTTGGAAACAGGCCCGGCTCGTCGGCAAATGCCGCATGCGCATGAAACACCGCCAGAGGCCGCAGGCCACGCCTTTGAGCCTCGGACTGACGCATCAACAGCAGCGCTGCTGCGCCGTCGGAGATAGAACTGGAGTTGGCCGCGGTGACCGTGCCGCCCTCGCGAAAAGCGGGTTTGAGCGTGGGTATCTTGTCGGGACGCGCCTTGGGGGGCTGCTCATCGTGGGTGATTTGCCTCGACTCCTTGCCCACGGTGACTTGCACCGGCACGATCTCGGCGTCGAAATGGCCTTCGGCAATGGCCTTTTGCGCGCGAGCCAGTGAGGCCAGGGCAAACGCATCCTGCGCCTCGCGAGTGAAACCGTTGAGCCCGGCGCAGTCCTCGGCGAAGGTGCCCATCAGCCGTCCTGGCTCATAGGCATCTTCGAGGCCGTCGAGAAACATGTGATCGAGCACCTTGCCGTGCCCCATGCGATAACCGCTGCGCGCGCGGTCCAGCAGGTAAGGCGCATTGGACATGCTCTCCATGCCGCCAGCCACCGCCACCGCAGTACTGTCTGCCAGCAACAGGTCATGGGCCATGATTGCGCTCTGCATGCCGGAACCGCACATCTTGTTGACCGTGCTGCACAGCGTCGCATGGCTGAGCCCGGCACCCAGCGCCGCCTGCCGAGCGGGTGCCTGGCCCAGACCTGCCGGCAGCACACAACCAAACAGCACATGCTCCACGTCTGCAGGCTCGATGCCTGCCCGCTCGACAGCGGCACGGATGGCGATCGATCCCAGCGCGGTGGCACTGAGGCTCTGCAGATCGCCCTGAAAACCACCCATGGGCGTGCGCACGGCACTGACAATGACCACGGGGTCTTGATGAGGGGGTGTCCTTTCGATGGACATGGCTATCTCCAGTCTTGTTTTTATCGGTACGGTTTTCTAAAGGTACGGGGGAATCATCAACCTGCTGCCTTGCAGACGCAATGGTTGAGGCAGGCAGATTAGCCGCTATCCCGGCATCGTGCCCGACGCGGCGAATCTCTCACCACTGACGAGGTCTGAAGATCACTGAACCTGACGCTGGAGCACACGAATGCCGCTACGCCTGATCCGCGCCCTGCTCTCGGGGCTGCTCATCCTCGGCTTGAGCGCCTGTGCGCTGATTCCCCATCGAGACCCGCTGGCGATCAGTGTCGTGGGTATCGAACCCATCCCCGGCCAGGGCCTGGAACTGCGCATGGCAGTCACGTTGCGGGTGCAGAATCCAAACGAGACCGAGATCAACTACAGCGGCGTCGCGCTGGACCTGGACGTGAACGACAGGCTGCTGGCCTCCGGGGTCAGCAACCAGAAAGGCACTGTAGGACGCTTCTCCGAGGCAGTGCTGGTGGTGCCGGTCAGCGTGTCGGCATTCGCTGCCTTGCGCCAGGCACTGGGGCTTAGTCAGAGCCAGCGTCTGGACAATCTGCCCTATACGCTTCGCGGCAAGCTGGCCGGCGGCCTGTTCGGCACAATGCGCTTCAGTGACAGCGGCACGCTGGATTTGCGCCAGGCCGAGGGAGATCCCTGGTAACAAGTCATTACCGGTGGTAATGCCTGTCGGGGTTTGGCAGGGTATACGGGACGATACAGGTGGCATGCTTTCTGCTGGCTGACGGCAGCGCATGCTCTGCACCTCTCCACCCTCAAGGAAGATTTGCCAATGACCCCGCAGAACCCGTCAGCACGTTTTTTCCCGACCTTTCTGGCCCTTGTGGCGCTGATGCTCAGCCTGTGCGTAGCACCGGCATGGGCTGCAGAAAAAAGCGCCAAGCGCGGCATCGCCTACGACATCGCCCTGCCCGCCGACCTGAGTGCGTTATCTGCAGGCGTGAGCTGGTGGTACAACTGGAGCCCCAGGCCCCACGACCGCCTGGCGTCGTACGACTACGCCTCGATGTACGGCGTGGATTTCATTCCGATGGTATGGAACGGCAACGTTGACGACGGGCAGTTGAAGCAATACCTGCTGGCTCACTCAGCCATCCGCTATCTGCTGGTGATCAATGAGCCGAATCTGCTCGATCAGGCCAACATGACGCCCGAAGCGGCGGCCGGCTTCTGGCCGAGACTGGAACAGATCGCCGCCCAGACCGGCGTAAAACTGGTGGGGCCAGCGATGAACTGGGGAACCATGCCGGGCTACGGTGACCCGGTCGTGTGGCTCGATGCCTTCTACACAGCCTATCGGTCGATGAATCAGAATCGCGACCCGCGCATCGATTACCTGGCTTTTCACTGGTACGACTATGGCTTGCCAGGGATGCTCGACCGGCTGTCGAAGTACGGAAAACCCTTCTGGGTCACCGAGTTCGCCAATTGGCACGCTCCGGATGACGGAGCGCAGATTGATTCGGTCGACAAGCAGAAGCGGCAGATGGCGGAAATGGTCGCCACCCTTGAGCAGCGCCAGGACGTGTTCAGATACGCCTGGTTCACCGGCCGGATGAACCCTGACCCGCACTTTTCAAGTTTGCTGGACGCTGAGGGCAAGCTGACTGAGATGGGCCAGTATTACCTGTCGCTGCCACACAGCGAGTAAGCCCTTGCGGCTCGGTCAACGCATTTTCGCAGCCTCTCAGCGAGGCTGCGCCGATCTCGGTCAGACCGCTGATGATGTGCTGGGTGTAGGGAAATGAATGATCGGGCTCCAGGACTCTTGTCGAGATCAACAGCCCTTCCCTGACCAGCGTGTCGACTGTCGCCACGCAAACGTGGATTGCCGGGGCGCTTGAATACGCGCGCACCAGTTCCCTGTAGATCTGACCGAAGGTCAGTTTTTGCGGTTTGCTGAAGCACAGGCGACCGACGATGCTCAACACCGCGAGGTCGACCCGCTGTTTTCCCTCACTCACCACGATTGCCTTTAACGTAATAAAAACTGACGCGCCGTCGGCTGATTATCCCTATTGCCCTTGCGCCACCTGCACACGGCCATGGTCGGTCGGTCGGTCGGTCGGTCGGTCGGTAATGCACACTTTCACGTCCAAATTTAATGGAATAGAAATTAAAGACGTCGTTAATTAACGTGCACTTCAAGGCCTGAAAATTCCTTTAAGCGCGCATTAATTCACGTGTACATCCCGATACTTTCTCTTAGGGAGCCGGCTTTTTAAAACGCGCACGAACCACGAGGATGCAAAGCTTACCAGCTCGCTAAACCTAACGACAATTAGGTTTATTAAAAAACAATAAAACTCTAACATTTGATGATTTAATGGATTTTTATGGCTGTAAAATTGCTAAATTACCGATTTTATTCTTAAAAATCGGTCTAAAACCTCCGGCCTATTCTGAAAAAACCACATGATGGCCAGGTGGCATCATTTATTAAAATCTCCATTACTCATACTTTAGCGACCTGTGAACTGTTTACTGTCGCGCTGGACTGATTGTTCAGCCGAGCCCTGTGCGATTGCCACAGCCGTCCGTTTTATCCTGCAAACCATTAATCGAGATTCAATCGATGACTAGATCAATGCTGTCTGTTTTCAGTGCAGTACTTCTGTGCGCGCAAAGTGCCTTAACTTTCGCCGCGGACTCAACTTCCAGCACACCTGCCACTGGCTCCGATCAACAGATCCGGACGCAGGTGGAAGCCAAGCGCGACCAGTTGTCAGGCGCCGACAAGATCAACCCGGCCCAACAGCAGAGTTCGTCGTCCCTGCTCGACGCGCCGGTGAACACCGACGACGCCCCTGCCCAGGCACAACGACCATGAACAACCTCAATCAACCGATCACATCGACCGCAAGGACACTTGCCTTGTCAGCCTTCAAACAGACGCTGGGCCTGAGTCTGCTGACGTTCAGCGTCATGCAGGCCAACCTTGCACTCGCCGCCGTGACCCCGGCGACCGGCAACGAAGTCGAAGCGCGCGTCAGCTCGATTCTCGATAACATGAACCAGTCGGAAAAGATCAACTTCACCCGCGTCAACGACGGTCACATGATCCCGTCGCTGCTCAAGTGGGGCATCAAGGGCACCGTGGCGTATGACTCGTCCATGGGCGTGCACGTCAACAACGCCACCTTCGGCGCCCAGTACCCGTCGCAGTCTGCGCTGGCAGCGACCTGGAGCATCAACCGGGCCAAGGAATTCGGCCTGGCCATCGCTTATGAAACGCGAATTTCCGGCGGCCAGCAGATGCTTTCGCCAGGCGTGAACCTGTACCGGACGCCCTACAACGGCCGCTCGGCAGAATACGTCAGCGGTGAAGACCCGTTCCTCGGCGCCGTGCTGGCACCCGCTATCGTCAACGGCATTCAGGCTCAGGGCATCCAGGCCAGCGGCAAGCACTACCTGGCCAACGAGCAGGAAGCCAATCGTCAGGCGATCGACGTCAAGGTCGATGAGCGCACCCTGCGCGAACTGTACCTTCCAGGCTTCGAGTCGATGGTGAAGAACGCCAATGTCGCCTCGATCATGTGCGGCTTCAACAAGGTCAACGGCGACTATGCCTGTGAAAACCATCACCTGATCACTGAAGTGCTCAAGGGCGAATGGGGCTATCAGGGCATGGTCATCAGTGATTTCAACGCCATCCACGATGCCTTCAAGGGCGCGTGGGCCGGTACGGACATCGACATGCCCTCCGGCCTGCAGTTTACCGAAGCCAATCTCCTGCCCTACCTGTGGAGCGGGCAACTGACCCAGAACGTGATCGACGACAAGGTCAAACGCAACCTGCGTGGCATCGTCAGCTACGACCTGCAGAACAACCTCAACACCGCCAAGACATTGGAACATCCGGAATACGGCATGCGTGCCGCGCTGAATACCGCGCGCGAATCCATCGTGTTGCTGCGCAACGAGAACACCGCTGCCGGCAAACCGCTGCTGCCGCTGGAGCGTTCAGCGAAAATCGCCGTGATCGGCAACTGGGCGCACGACGTACCGGCATCGCCTTTCGGCACCGCCAATTCACCGCCCAATAGCTACGTGACCGAGTTGAGCGGCTTGCAGCAACTGGCCTCCAGCAGCAGCGATGTCACGTATCTGTCGGAGATGAGCCTGAATCCGGCGAGCTCGGTGTGGTATCAGCCGGCAACCGGTGACAACGGGATCAGCAACGCCGGGGTAAAAGCCGAATACTTCTCTAACACCAGCTTTTCCGGTGACCCGGTACTGACGCGCGTCGAGCCCGGCGTGAACCTGAACTGGACCACCGGCAGCAACGTGACCAACGCAGGCAGCACGGCAGTGTCTGGCTTCAGCCCGACAGCCGGCGCTTTCTCGGCACGTTTCACCACTACCATCAAGCCCACCATTTCGGGCGCCCAGGCGTTCAAGGTGCGTGCGGATGGCCCGTACAAACTCTGGGTCAATGATGAGTTCATCGTGCAGAGCGACGGCGTGCCTTACTCGGGCGATGTGGTGAATGCACTGACAACGTCGGGGAAGACTGCCGCATTGTCAGCCGGCAAGACCTATACCGTGAAACTGGAATACCAGCGCGTACAGGGTAATTTCATTCCCGCACTGGGCGGCCTGACCGGCGTGCAGATGAGCTGGGCTTCGTTGCGTCCGCCGAAGGATCTGTCGAAATACGATGCGGTGGTGGTTGCGACCGGGACCACGTCTGAAAACGAAGGCGAAGGTTCCGACCACGGCTTCGATCTGCCGGACCAACAGGCTGAACTGATCAGCTTCGTTGCCAAGGCCAACCCCAACACCATCGTGGTCATGCACGGCGGTGGCGTGGCCAATATGCAGCCATGGGCGAACAAGGTCGGCGCCACGCTGCAAGCCTGGTTCCCGGGCCAGCAAGGCGGTCAGGCACTGGCCGAGATCCTCTACGGCAAGGTCAACCCGTCGGGCAAGTTGCCGGTCACGATCGACAAGAACATCGAGGATAACCCGAGCTATGCCTCTTATCCGGATCCGGCGGCCTATCGCGGCAGCAACCCGCTGACCGAGATGACCTACAGCGAAGGCCTGTACATGGGTTATCGCGGGTATGACAAGAAACACGCCAAGCCGCTTTATCCATTCGGCTATGGCCTGTCCTACACCACGTTCAGCTACAGCGACCTGAAACTGTCGACCAACGTGCTGACCCCAGGCTCGACGATCGACGTGAAATTCACGGTGACCAACACCGGCGACAAGGCCGGCTTCGAGGTGGCGCAGCTGTATGTGCAGCCGGTCAAACCTGCCGTGGACCGTCCGGAGAAAGAGCTCAAGGGCTTCACCAAGGTGTACCTGCAGCCGGGCGAGAGCAAGACCGTCAGCGTACCGATAGACTCGCGCTCCCTGGCTTACTACGTCGACAAGACGGCAAGCTGGGACGTCGATGCCGGGAAGTTCAAGATCCTCGTCGGCGCGGATTCGGAGAACCTCACGCTCAACAGGACGCTGATCACCCTGTACCCGGAAAAACTGACCACGCGTGACAGCAACCCGCTGCCATTGCCACTGCGCAAGGCAGTCCAGGTCAGCGCGGCACAGACCTACTGATGCACCCCGTCAAGGCTCATGGATGAGCCTTGATATCCCTTCCCAATCGCTGCACGTAGATATCGAAAACCGCCATGACATCCACGTCGCGGGGGCTTCGCAGCCACTGAATCTGCAAGCCGTCCATGACCGAGAAGATCTCCTGGGCCAGGGCTTTGACATTGATATCGCCGCGCACTTCCCCCGCTTCTATCAACGCCTGCAAATGGCTGCGTGCGTGTTCGTGGGTCAGCTGGAATCGCTCAAGGTGCCAGGCCCATGCCGGGTGCGCCTTCGACAGGCTCTCGGTATTCATCAGCAGCGCTGCCTGACACTCCTCGGCATTCTCGATACTGAAACTCATGCTCAGCTTGAGAAACTTCAGAAACCCTTCAAGCGTCGGCTCGGTGACCAGATCCTGAAAGCGCGAGGTGACCCGCTGGTCCCTGCGCTCCAGCAAGGCGGCGAGCAAGGCTTCCTTGTTGGGAAAATGGTGCAGCAACCCTACCGTAGTGATACCGGCAAGCAGTGCAACCTCGCGCATCGACGCACTCGAATAGCCGTCTCTGGCAAAAACGACGGTAGCGGCATCCAGCAAGGCCTTTCTGCGCATGTCTCCCTTGGGCGCGCGGCGACGCTTGGGTGGGGCCGTTTCTGCGGATTCATTCCCTGATTCTTCGATGACCATAAAAACCTGATAACGCCTTGATTCAATGTGCCCCGATGCTCATGACCGGGGCCCTGCTGGTAAAAAACCGTTTCGCCGTCAGCGACGCCGTGGTGATGGAGATCAGCGCGATGAGCGCATTGCCGGTAAACATGCCGGGCAAGGCGCCGCTGCTGCCGAACCAGTGGGTCCCGGCGAAGACGAACGGCACTGTACCCGCCGTTGCCCTGAGCCAGGCAAATACCGCGACCCACCACGACCTGTTCATGGTCAGGAATACCGCGATGGCGACGAAATCCAGGCCTATCAGAACCCAAAGGCCACCGCCCCACAAGCAAAAGGCCATGAACACGGCACGGGCTTCGTCACCCAACTGGTAGAGGTCGGCAATCATGCCACCACAGAGCAGCAGCACCAGCCACACGGCCAGCCCGTAACAGACCACCAGCCGCCGGGTAAAAACGACCGCAGATCGCACACGATCATCGCGGCTCGCACCAATGTTCTGACCCAGCACCGGAGCCAGCGCGCCAGGCAGGGCAAAAAAGGCGCAGTAGGAAAACTGTATGACCCGATCCAGCACTGTCATGGCGGCCAGAGCCGAGGTGCCAAATGCCGAAAGCGAGGCGACAAGATAAGCCAAACCGACCGGCGTCGCCAGATTTGCCGCCATCGCCGGAAGCGCCAGCCTGAAGGTATGCCGCGCATGCAGGCGCAACAGTTTCAGATTGCGCGTGAACACTATGCCTATTCGGCTGCGCACCCAGTACAGCCCGATGGAAGCGGAAACTGCTGCAGACACAGCGAAGGCGATCCCTGCACCGTCGAGCCCCAGGCCGAGCGCAAAGATGAAAAACGGGTCCGCCACCGCCAGCGTGGCGGCAGCGGACAGCACGACGCCCATCGCCCGGCGGTTGTCACCAATGGTTCTGAGCATCTGCGCCGACATCTGCATCACCGCCTGCAACGCGGTAAAAGGCAGGGTCAACCAGATAAAACTGCGCGCTGCCTCGTAAGTGGCCGCCTCGGCACCCAGCCATCTTGTGATCGGCACGATGAACGTCAACTGCGCGGCGGCGGCCAGACCGCCGACCGTAATCACCATGAGCATCAGACTGCCGGTGAGCCTGGGTATCGACCTGGCCGCCCGATGGCCGATGCGCGCGGAAAGCACCGAGGCCCCGGCGATGATCAGGCCGGTCGCCAGCGCGCCGTTGAAAAACATCAGGACCTTGGCAATACCGACCGCCGCCAGAAGCACGGGGTCATGCAGCATAGACACATAGACCAGCGTGAGAATGTCGACCAGAAAGACGGCGAACAGGCTCAAGGCGCTGGCACTGGCGGTGACGACGATATGGCGCGCTACGCTGCCCTGGGTGAATCTTGCACTGGCTTGGGCCATCAACGTTCTCAAAAGGCCTTACGGATCAGGAAGGCAAGACACCCTCACCAGGACGCCCTCACGCTACACGTGAAGAACGATCAGCGCCGGATTGTCGGGGCGCTGTCGGGCTGCTACCTGCTCGCCGCCATCAGACGATTCACTTCACTGCGGACCATGTTGGCGTATTCCGGGGGACTCATGGTGTCCAGCTCGGAACGAACCCACTCAGACCACTTGCCCTTGCGTTTGGCGCGTTCGCCCATCAGGCGTGCTGCCTCGCCCTTGGCCTTGCCCAGATTGCTCTGCCACAGTTCGAACAGCCGGGATTTTTCGTCTTCCAGAGCGGTACGTTCAGGGAGCGGCCGATTGGCCAGATTGAAACTCATCACAGTCACCTACGGCTAAAAACGGCTGCATCTTACACCCGTAAGGGGCATTGCTTGCAGAGTCTTGCGTCGGGTCATTCAAGCAATTGCAACTTTTCAGGATGCGCGAGACTCCATTGAACACTGTTGCCACCACTTGAAAGGAATACACCCATGGCTCGTAAGACCCCTGCTCAACAAGCTGCCGATCAAATCAAGGATCAGGCATTCAGTGACCTGCAGGCACTGATCGAAGAATCCGACAAACTGCTCAAGGAAAGCGCTGCACTGGTTGGCGAAGAAGCAGAGACATTGCGCGCGCAGTTGAGCGTCAAACTCAAGCAGGCACTGGACTCGATGGCCAGTGTTCGCGACCGTACCAAGCCGGTTGTCGAAGCGACCGAAACCTACATCGGTGGTCATCCATGGCAGACCGTG
The DNA here is from genome assembly GCF_030208985.1 of Pseudomonas sp. MEJ108. Classification (NCBI taxonomy): domain Bacteria; kingdom Pseudomonadati; phylum Pseudomonadota; class Gammaproteobacteria; order Pseudomonadales; family Pseudomonadaceae; genus Pseudomonas; species Pseudomonas sp. MEJ108. Next base: position 65,611 of record NZ_JARVSW010000014.1, on the reverse strand, counting down.
GCTATTTCTGCCGGCTTTGGCCTGGTAGTTGGCCTGCTGCTGGGTCGTCGTTGATCGACTGATTGACGGCATCGCGGGTCAGGTTACCGGCCCGCGATGCCGTTGCAGTAAGATGCCGTTGCAGTAAAGTGTGATGAAGCAGATGTAAACCTGGCGAACGCCCTTAGCGGGTGTGCTGCACCACCGAAGGCTCGGCAAAACGGTGCGACTTGGTCACCTTCGCCTGTAACGCCACGCGCTCTTCCTCGGCCTTGGCCTGGCTTTCATAAGGCCCTATCAATACCTGCTGCTTACCGTCCACGTCCACGATGATCGGGGCATAACTGCGCTCGAGCAACCAGGCGCTGGAATCGCTGACCGCCTCCCGCGAGTTCATCTGAATGAACCACTGCGGCGTAGAGACCGGAGCAGTCGCTGCCGTCCCCTGGACTTTATCCCTGGCGGGCCCGCCTCCATCGCATCCGGCCAGAGCCAGTACCGCTATCATCATTACCGTCTTGCGCACGTAGGTCTGCTCCTCGTCTGAAGTGGCGCGAGTCTAACATTGCCGCGCGGCCCGTTGATCACCTGTGTCGAGGTGTCGCACTGCCTCTGCAATGACGTGAAGTACCGACAATACGGGGCTATCGCCACATCAGGCAGGTTTGGCGGCAACCGTCGATCATGTAATCAGATATTTCGTTGCATATAAACGCGACATGAAGTGTCACACGACTGCGACCATGTTGATCGGTGGCTTGCCGCCATCGATGCATTAGTACAGGAGTTCATCATGTGCGACGACCGAAATCCCCTGCATTGCTTCATTCCGCCTTACATGCTCGAGCGTATGGCGCAATCCCCCAAGAATCTGGTCAGCGCCCGGGCCATCGCCAACCTGACGAGTAGCTCGGCGTTTCTCGCCTCCCGCCTCTCTGCGCGAACCATGCCATCCATGCACGCGATCAAATCGCCAGACGGACGAAAACATCGCGTGATTCATGATGCCAAAGGCACTGACGATCTGCCCGGCGCCGTGGTGCGCAAGGAAGGCCAGGCAGCGACGGGCGACAAGGCAACCGATGAAGCCTACGATGGCTCAGGCGACGTCTACGATTTCTATGCGCAACTGTTCGAACGCAACTCGCTGGACGACAGCGGCATGTCACTGGTCTCGACCGTGCACGTCGCCGAAGTGGATTTCAACGGCGATCACGTACCGTTGAGCAACGCCTATTGGAATGGCAGCCAGATGGCTTACGGCGACGGTGATGACCTGGTCTTCAAGCGCTTTACCGGCAGCCTTGAAGTGATCGGTCATGAACTGACCCACGGCGTGCAGAGTTTCACCTCGAATCTGGACTACCGCGGGCAATCCGGGGCCTTGAACGAGCATTTTGCCGACGTGTTCGGCATGCTGGTGCGCCAGTGGAAACAAGGCACCAGCGCCGCCGAGTCGGACTGGGTGGTGGGCAAGGAGTTGCTGGTGCCGGCGCCGACGCGACGAGGCATTCGCGATATGGAAAAACCCGGCACTGCCTATTCCAACGATCCGGATCTGGGCGATGATCCGCAACCTGCAACGATGGCCGACCTGTATACCGGTGCCAAGGATCGCGGCGGTGTACACATCAACTCGGGCATTCCCAACCGGGCATTCGTGCTGGTGGCCAAGGCGCTGGGCGGAAATGCCTGGGAAGTGGCGGGCAGAATCTGGTATGAAACGATGCTGGAGCTGGCCTCGGACAGTCAATTCATCGATTGTGCCAAGGCCAGCATAAAAGTAGCCTCGGACCCACGCTTCGGCCCCAAAGCCAAGAAAGCCGTGCAGGCGGCCTGGAAAGAGGTCGGTCTCAAGGTATAGGCAAAGCATAACCACCAAAAGGTGCTTGAAATGAAGGTCTGTCTAGTGCAATCCGGCGGTTTTGCAGGTGCAGTCAAACGCTGTGAGGTCGATACAGCCACCCTTGAGCAGCCCGAAGCAGAGCAATTGCAGAGGTTGGTGAGCGATAGCGGTCTGAAGCAGTCCAGCAGTGCTTTCAATGACGAAGCGCGGGACCTGAATCAGTACGAAATCACCATCGAGGATGACGCCAGGGCAATCTGCCTGACGTTCGACGAACACAACGTGCCTGCATCCGCCCGCCAGTTGCTCGGCTTTCTCAAGCAACGCGTCAAACCCGGCAAGCTATAAGACAGGCTTTTGCCATAGGACTCTGGCAGCAGCGATGTCCTTTCGTCGTCAGATGGGGGCGTCGCTGCTACCGGATTCGCCAGCACTCTCCGCGCGTGGAATAATGGCGCAGTGACATGTGAACCACCCACCACCTGGGCGGTCAATGATTTGTACCGATCTGCTAGCGCTGAACGTACAAAAAAAAACGCTTCACACTGCCATTAACGAGGTATCTTTTCGTGCTGCGCGTTCTTACCTCCTTACCTCTGCATCAATGGCGTCGATGAGCACTGTGCATCCTATCGAACACTCTTCCGGCCTGATCATCTGCGAGCACTGTGACTCGCTCTACGAAGCCCATCCGCTGCAGCCCGGCGAGGCGGCATTCTGCCTTCGCTGCGAGGCATTGCTCGGTCGTGGCCATCGAGTGACCATAGAGCAGCTGCTCGCGCTGACCATCGCTGCAGCCATGCTTTTCGTCTTCGCCAATCTGTTTCCGGTCATCAGCATCAATATGAAAGGCCTGTCCAACGAGGTCACACTCTGGCAATCGGTTGAAGCGCTCGCTCAAGGGCGGATCACGATCATTGCCCTGGTGGCCGGCCTGTCGATCATTTTTGCCCCTCTGTTGCAGATCGTTCTGCTGTTCTGGGTGCTGGTACATGCGCACAAGGGCATTATCGCGCCCGGCTTCAGAACCTGCATGCGTGCGCTGGAGCACTTGCGTCCATGGAGCATGCTCGAGGTGTGCATGCTCGGTATTCTGGTGGCCATCATCAAACTGTCCGGGATGCTCGATGTACACCCCGGTGTCGGTCTCTGGGCCATGGCCATGCTGATGGTGCTGATCCTGCTGATCGCCAACAAGGATATCCGCCGATTGTGGGATGAACTGGGAGTGCAGCCGCAATGAACGGCATCCCCTTCGCCCATGAACACAAGCTCTGCCTGTGCCACACCTGCGGTTATGCCTGCCAGGAGGACGCTACGCGCTGCCCGCGCTGTGACTCGCCTGTGCACAAACGCAAACCCAACAGCATCAGCCGCACCTGGGCCTATCTGATTGCCGCCCTGATTTTCTATATCCCGGCCAATGTGCTGCCGGTGATGTACACCAACCTATTGGGTAACCGCAGCGAAAGCACGATCATGAGCGGCGTCATCGAGTTTTTCGAAAGCGGCTCCTGGGACATCGCCATCCTGATTTTCGTCGCCAGTGTTCTGGTGCCGTGCATCAAGTTTCTGGTGCTGGGCATGCTGCTGATCACTTGCCAGCGTCGCAGCACCTGGGCGATGCGCGAGCGTGCGCGCCTGTATCGCTTCATCGAACTGATCGGTTACTGGTCGATGCTCGATGTGCTGGTTGTGGCCCTTGTGGCGTCTCTTGTCCAGTTTCGTGAACTCAGCACCATCGAGCCACGAATCGGCATTCTGTTTTTTGGCTTGGTAGTGGTGATGACGATGTTCGCCGCCATGAGTTTCGATCCCCGGCTTATCTGGGACGCAGAGGTTGAAGATGTCTGACAGTACCCTCCCCCCGCCTGCTTCAGTGCCACGCCCTGAAGTCAAACGTCGTCGCCTGCGTGTCTCGCTGATCTGGCTGGTGCCGATCGTTGCCGCGATCATTGGCATATCCATGGCCTTGCATGACTGGATGAACATCGGTCCCAGAATCACGGTCAGCTTCCTGACAGCCGAAGGTCTGGAAGCCAACAAGACTCAGGTCAAATACAAGAACGTGGTCATCGGCATGGTCACGGATATCAGCCTCAGTGAGGACCGCACCCATGTGCTGGCCAACATCGAGCTGAACACCAGCGCCGCACCGTTTACACGGGTCGACAGCCAGTTCTGGGTGGTGCGCCCACGCATCGGCGCACACGGGGTTTCGGGTGTAGACACGCTGCTTTCGGGCGCCTTCATCGGCGCCGACGCAGGCAGCGCCGAGGAAACCAAGAGCAGCTTCACCGGCCTGGAAACGCCGCCGCCGGTGACCTTCGGTGAAAAAGGCAAGCGCTTCACCCTGCACACCGACGATCTGGGCTCGCTGGACATCGGCTCACCGATCTACTTCCGACGCATTCAGGTCGGTCAGGTAGTGGCCTACGACCTGTCCAAGGACGGCCGCGGCGTCGACATCCAGATTTTCATCAACGCACCGAACGATCAGTACATCACCACTGACACACGCTTCTGGAACGCCAGCGGTGTCGACATCACCGTCGGCGCCTCAGGCGTCAAGGTCAATACGCAGTCGCTGACCTCGATCATTTCCGGCGGGATCGCCTTTCGCGAGCCGAACTGGAGCCCGGACTCGAAGCCGGCGGACGAGAACGCAGAATTCAAGATATTCGATGACCAGACCGCGGCGATGGCACCACCCGATGGTGAGCCACGCTACATCCGCATGCGTTTCAATCAATCGCTTCGCGGGCTGACGGTCAATGCGGCAGTTGACTTCCTCGGGGTCAATATCGGCAAGGTGGTATCGGTGGACCTGGATTACGATCCGGCCACCAAGACCTTCCCCGGTATCGTCGGCGCAGTGATCTATCCCAAGCGCCTGGGGGCGGCCGAGTCCAAGCTCAAGGAACTCGGCGGCTCGGGTGATGAAGAAGAACAGTCTGCCCGCGTACTGGGTGCTTTCGTGGCCAATGGTCTGCGTGCCCAGGTGCGTAACGGCAACCTGCTGACTGGCCAGCTGTACATCGCCATGGAGTTCGATCCAAAGGCGCCGAAGGTGGCGTTCAACGCCAAGGCCCGACCGCTGGAGATTCCGACCGTGCCGGGCAGCTTCGACAAGCTGCAGGAGCAACTGCAGGCATTCGTCGAGAAACTCAGCAACTTGCCGATCGACCAGCTGGCGGGCAACCTCAACGGCACCCTCAGCGAGTTGCAGAAAACCCTCAAACAGGTCAACAGCAGCGTGTTGCCGCAAATGCGCGGCACCTTGCAGCAGGCCGAGAAAACCCTGGGGACTGCCAACGACTCGTTCGCCGAAGATTCGCCAGCGCGTCAGCAACTGGGCCAGGCCATGGATGAAGTGCAACGTACCGCGCGTTCGGTGCGGGTCCTCACCGACTTCCTCAGCCGCCATCCGGAATCGCTGATTCGCGGCCGTACGGGCGACGCAGCGCCTCGTTCGTTCAACGCCCCGTCCTCGTCCCGAGCCATTGATCCGGAGCCAAAACAATGACCTTGCGCCTGAAACTGATGGTACTTGCCGCAGCAGTGGGCCTGGGTGCCTGCACATCGACGCAGACCCACTACTACACGCTGATCGCGCCGATGAGCGCGACGAGCACGGCCGCCAGCAAACCCATGCCTTTCCAGTTCGAGATGCTGCCGGTCATCATGCCGGTGCAGGTCGACCAGCCGCCGCTGGTGGTTCGTCAGGGTAACGGCAGCCTGGCCATTCTGGACACCGAACGCTGGGGATCACCGCTGGGCGACGAGTTTCACGATGCGCTGACCCCGCAACTGGAGCGTCGCTTCGGCAGCCGCGACATGGCCGGCTTGCCGAAAAACAGCGATCAGCCAACGCTGTCGCTGCGTACCGACGTGCGGCGCTTCGAGTCGATGCCTGGCAATTACGTACTCATTGACGTGGTGTGGACACTCGGGCTTCGCGAAGCTGGTGCCACGGCGGGCAGCAAACGGCAGAGCCTGACCTGCAGCAGCGTGATCCGCGAGCAGGCCGGTGAAGGCATGGAAAATCTCATCATGGCCCACCAGAAAGCGGTTGCCCAGCTGGCAGACAAGATCGCCGCTACGGCCGCGAGCTGGACCGCACAGCGCGCCTCGCGCTGTCTCTGAAATCTATCGGGAGGTCTGCGTAAAAGGCCTCCCGATTTCGCCTCATTCAGCCTGAAACCGTTGTGCCAGCCACCTGCACGTCGCTGCTCGAAACGTTCAATTCAGTACAAAAATGTATCACCCTGCCGGATTCCTACGTACACTCTGCCATCTTTCTGGTACGTTAGTACCTGATTGGACCGAACACGCAGCTCCTCGCCCTTTTAGGGATGTCTGATCAGACGACGCCAGAAACGCTTGTTAACCCTGACTGTAGCGGTGCACAGTTTATCGAGGACAAACGGATGACAGGGATCGGACCACGACTTAAAAAGGAACGTTTGCGCCTCAAGCTTTCGCAGAGTGCACTGGGCGCGATAGGTGGCGTGGAAACCAACGCCCAGGGCAACTACGAAAATGGCGTCCGCTCCCCCCGTGCGGATTATCTGTCCAGCATTTCGAATGCCGGAGTGGATGTTGCCTATGTGGTCACTGGCCTCAGCGCTACGCGTAACGCCCCCGCTGTCATAACGTCGGACAGTCAGAGCAGCGCCCCGCTCAACCGCGTCGTCGAACGCTTGCACTGCAACCTGCACGACGTGACCCAGAATCTGTACCACTTCACCCGCCTGATCGAATCGAACTCAGGCATTGGCAATGTGGACAGCAATCAGCTGGAAAACATCAAGAACGACGCCGAAGCGATCACCGTCGCCACTGTTCGGCTGATCTACATGACGTCACGAATCAAGTAACGCGCAAGTATCGCGTGCCGCCAAGGCTGTTCAGCGCGCCAGAAACGCCTTGTCTCTGAGTTTGTCCATCACCAACGCAATGAATGCCGACACCGCTGGCGGCAGATGCTGTCGGCTGGGATAAAGCACATGCAGACCATGGCTGGTGCGCTGGTACTGCGTCAGTACCGGCACCAGTCGACCATCCCGCAGATCCGAGCGGATCAGCGTTGCGGGCAACAACGCGATACCAAGCCCGGCAAGGGTCGCCTTGCGCAACGCCTGCGCGGTATTGGCATTGAAGCGACAGGCAATGTGTACCTCATGCATCTTCGCGTCCGGGCCGAGCAACCGCCAGGCAGTGACGTCACCGCGATGCGCTGCACTAACACAGTAATGACTGTGCAGGCTGTGCAGGGAATCAGGCAGGCCATGAGCGGCAATATAAGCCGGACTGGCGACCATCGTGTCATGGCCTTCATCGATCAGTTGCCGCCCTACGTACCCCGAGTCCTGCAAGGAGCCACCGCGAAAGGCGATGTCCAGCCGGTCGGCGATCAGGTCGGCGTGATCATCACTGAGCACGAACTCCAGTTGAACACGCGGATAACGGGCAAGAAAACCGGCCACCCAGTCCATTGAGAAAAAGTCGAAGAAATCAGCCATCGCTGCAATACGCACCAGGCCGCGCGGCTCGTCACGACCTGACACAAGCTGCTCTGCGGCTTCCATCACCCCGTCCACCGCGCTCACGCAGCGGCCATAGAAATCCTCTCCAGCCTGAGTAAGCACCAGCTTGCGGGTCGATCGCTGCAACAGGCGAGTGTCCAGCTGCATCTCCAGTTGCTGAACCCTGCGACTGACCGTATTGGACGGCATGCCCAAGTGCCTTGCTGCCTGGGCAAAACTGCCGCTGCGCACCACCTGCACGAACAGCGCAACATCGTTGAGATCGAACGCCACGCCCGGATTCCTCGTATTTATGGATCAGTCCAAGCCAACTATACCGGCTAATCAAGCAATGCATTGACGCTTATTCTTTGCGCTCAGGCATCAAGGCCCAGAGGAAAACGCCATGAACAGCATCGTCAGCATTCGGCCACGCGCCATCGTCCATCGCACCACCGGCAGAACCCGTGCGCCGATCACCCGACTGGTGAGCCCCGGCGATCTGGGTCAAGTGTTGAAGCCTTTCGTGTTTCTGGATCGAATCGGCTTCACCTCCGAGCCGGGTAAAACCGGATTCAGCATGCACCCGCACTCGGGTATCGCAACGCTGACCTACATGATCGAAGGCGAACTTACCTATGAAGACACCACCGGCAAATCCGGGATACTGCCCAGCGGCGGTGTGGAATGGATGAGCGCCGGCAATGGCGTCTGGCATGACGCCCAGCCGATAAGCGGTTCGGCTGTCAGGGGCTTTCAGCTATGGGTCGCGCTGCCCGCCGCGCAGGAAAATGGTCCGGCACAGAGCGTATACCTGTCGGCAGCGCAGGTTGCGCAACAAGGCCCGGCAAGCGTGCTGCTGGGACGCTATGGCAGCGCAAAGAGCAGCCTGCCGGCACCGGAAGGCATGAATTATCTGGCAGTACAGCTAAAGGATGGCGAGCACTGGCGCTACACACCGCCTGCGGGCCATAGCGTAGGCTGGCTGGCAGTCAACACCGGACAGCTCGACGCGGGCGGCCAGGTCGGCGCGGGTGAACTGGTGATTTTCGAGGAATCGGATCGCCCCATCGACATCGTCGCCAAGGGTGATACCCACTTCGTGCTGGGATCGGCAGTCAAGCATCCGCACGAACTGGTCACAGGTTACTACTCGGTGCACACCAGCAAAGCCGCGCTGATTCAGGGCGAGCTGGAAATAGAACGTATCGGCGCACTGTTGCGCGAGGAAGGCAGACTCTGATTGAGCAGCAGCCTTTAAAACAGACCCACCCGAAAGCATTCAGGCGGGTTGCTCAACAGCTATCCCTCTAAGCAACACTATCGAGTTCGGCGAGCAATTGCGGCGCAATCACCAGCTCGCTGGCGGCAAGGTTTTCGCGCAAATGAGCGATGGATGAGGTGCCCGGAATCAGCAGAATATTGGGCGCACGTTGCAGCAACCAGGCCAGAGCGACACACGACGGCGAGGCATTCAGCCCAGCGGCTACTCGGCTCAGGGTTTCCGATTGCAGGGGTGAAAATCCGCCCATCGGGAAGAACGGGACATACGCAATGCCCTGCTCGCCCAGTTCTGCAATCAGCGGCTCGTCATTGCGATGCGAAAGGTTGTAGTGATTCTGCACGCAGACAATCTCGGCAATCCCCTGCGCCTGCCTGACTTGCCGGGCAGTGACGTTACTGACCCCGAGATGACGGATCAGACCCTGGCGCTGCAACTCGGCCAGCACCGTCAACGGTTCCTCGATCGAGCCTTCTGCGGGTGAATGCTGCTCGCCCCATGCCCGGAAGTTGACCACATCGAGCACCTCCAGCCCGAGGTTCTTCAGGTTGTCGTGGACCGCCGCGGTCAATTGCGCCGGGCTGGATGCAGGATTCCATGAAGCATCCGCGCCACGCACTGCGCCGACCTTGGTGACGATCAGCAAGTCATCCGCGTAAGGGTGCAGCGCTTCGCGAATCAGCGTATTGGTGACATGCGGGCCGTAAAAGTCTGCGGTATCGATATGGTTGACCCCCAGGGCGAGGGCTTCGCGCAATACCGCGATGGCGCCCTGCGGATCTTTTGCAGGACCGAACACGCCAGGCCCGGCCAGTTGCATCGCGCCATAGCCCATGCGGTTGACGCGATGGCTGCCCAACAGGAACGTACCTGCCTTGTTTGCATGATTCATTTAGTGCCCCTTGATTCGATGTGTGTTCCTCACTATAGGCACTGAGCACTGTATTGATAATCATGCGTAATCGGCACAACCTGTACGCCTGAGCGAACACTGAACAGAGCAACCGGGCCACGACAATGACTACCGATATTCAGGACCTGCTGGCCTTCGTCGCCGTGGTCAATGCCAGAGGCTTTCGCGAGGCAGCGCGGCTCAGCGGCAAATCCGCCTCCAGCCTCAGCGACGCCATTCGCCGCATGGAAGCGCGGCTTGGGGTGCGGCTGCTGAATCGCACCACCCGCAGCGTGGCTCCGACAGAGGCTGGCGCCAGGCTTATGGAGCGTATTGTGCCCGCACTGGGCGAAGTGGAGTCGGCCCTGGATGTGGTCAATGACTTTCGCGATCGCCCGTCAGGCACTCTGAGGCTGAACGTTCCGGTCAGCGCCGCCAGGCTGGTGCTGCCTTCGATCATCACACCGTTCCTGCAGACCTACCCCGACATCCGCCTGGAGGTGGTCACCGAAGAAAGCTTCGTCGACATGCTTGCAGCCGGATGCGATGCCGGCATTCGCTACGACGAACGCCTGGAGCAGGACATGATCGCGGTGCCCATAGGCCCGAGGTTCCAGCGTTTTGCGACGGCTGCGTCACCGGCCTATCTGCAGGTCAGAGGACGCCCCGAGCACCCGCGAGATCTGCTCGCGCATGCCTGTCTGCGAGGAAAATTCCCCAGCGGGGTCATACCGCTGTGGGAATACGAGCGGGACGGCGAAACCGTCAAGGTTGACCCCACAGGCCCTCTCACCGTCAGGATAGGCGGAGCGTTCGATCTGACGGTGCAGGCCGCCATCGACGGGCTGGGCGTTGTTCATCTGTTCGAGGACTGGCTACGCCCTCACCTGGACAGCGGCGCACTGGAACCGATACTCGAACCCTGGTGGCAGCGCTTCACCGGGCCGTATCTGTACTACCCGGGGCGCCGCTACCTGCCCTCGCCGCTGAGGGCTTTCATCGACTTTATCAATGCGCGATGAGCGGCCTCAGAGCGCAGGCAGCATCAGCTCATCGCCACAACCGGCCCCACGCCACGCCGCGCTGGCGCGGCCATGGCGAACAACTCGTCGACGCGTCTGACTTCATCCGCACTCGGTTTGATGGCAACGGCACAGGCAACGAAGATGCCCGCATTGAAAATCAGACCGACGATGCCGCTGGTCAACGAACCCAGTGCCGGAATGTCATCCGGGTAGATCGTGGTCAGTACGATGGCGATCACGATCCCCACCAGCATGCCGGCAATCGCGCCTTGCTTGTTGCCATGACGACTGAACACGCCGAAGAACAGCGGCACGGCCAACTGGATGATGCCCTGATAGGAAATCTGCGCCAGCAATTGCAGGCGGGCATAGTCGAAGGTCAGGTAGGCCAGTAATGAAGCCGCGGCAATGAACACCACCATGCCGACCTTGGCGAGAATGGTCTTCTCGCGATCACTGCGTGGCTTGCTCCAGGTCGCCAGGTCATTGGCAAACTGCGTGCCGCACACCTGAACGCAGCCGTCGACATGACCGATGCTGGCCGCCAGCACGATCATGATTGCCACGCCAAGCAGCCATGGCCCGCCGATGTCGAACAGTGACAGGAACCAGCCGTGTTGCGGATGAGCCGCGACATTCGGGTCCTGGCTGATTGCTGCGGCGAAGAGCATCAGAATGCCGTAGAAGCCGCCGACCAGCAGGATGGTCAGCAGCGTGCCCTTCTTCACCGAACGCACGCCGCTGGCGGTGTAGATGCGCTGAAAGCTCATCGGCCAGCACATCGAGCCGATAACGCCGGTAAAGATCAGGCTGAACATGTACATCGGCCCGTAGGTACTGCCTGCTCCGCCAGGAATCACCAGCATGCTGGCGGGCAACTGCGACAGGTTGCTGAACGACGCCTGCGCGCCGAACAGCAGGAAGATGCACAGCCCGGCGCACAACACATAGGCAATCAACCCCTGATACATGTCGGTCATGATCAGGCCGCGCATGCCCATGCTCACTGTCCAGTACTGACGAATCAGGATCACCACCACCCCGACCAGCAGGCAGGTGGTCACGCCCCAGCGGCCGAAGCTGGCGAACTGGAAAAGCGTCGCGAGGGCCTGAATCCCCATCACCACCCAGGGGAATACCGAGATGATGCCGATGATCGAAGCAATGCGTTTGACCACGGGACTGTTGAAGCGCATGCCCAGCAAATCCGGTTGGGTGGTCAGGTTGAAGCGCTTGCCCCAGGTCCAGGCACGATTGGCCATCAGGTACATCGCGGTTACGCCCAGCGTGGCGTAGACCATGCCGTAAAAGCCCAGCGCGCCACCGACCGACAAGGCGAAAAACGCCGTGAACGTTGCGCCCGGCCACCAGGAGTTGGTGTAGCACATGGCGATGAACCACGGCCCGTAAGAGCGACCACCCACCGCGTAATCGGAAAAGCTCTCGCTCTTGCGGTTCGTCGCGTACAGCACCGCAATCATGCCCGCCAGAAACACGCCGATCAGGCCGAAGGTGATGTAAAGATCCGAAACCGTAGTCGTACTGATCATTGCCCGTCCCCCTCTTGTGGAATTTCACCCAGCAGCGACTCGACCACGTAGAGCATCCACAGGCCCAGCCCCATGAGCACCGCGATCAGAATCCAGTAGAAGATCGGCAGCGGAATGCCGAGCACCAGCACGCTGCTGCCGCTGACCTTGAGGTAAAACGGCGGAAACAGCGCCATCATCAGCAGCGCGAAGAAGTACAGGCCAAACACCAGATTCTTCAGGCGGCCGGGGGTAGAAAGGGACGGAACGTTACTCATGGAGTGCTCCTTGAATTTCAGGATCTGGCTATGGATAAGTGATCGGATAAAACTCAAGCAGTGAAAGAAACACGCGGTTACCCGCTACTTTTTTATTATTGAAATACTTGCCTTACATGTTCAAAGGCGCGCCGGACGAGATCGACTCAGGCCTGCCGCAGCCAGGTTTCCCATTGCGAATCATTGATGATGCTGCGCGCCCGCATGTGTTTCCAGGCGCCGTACTTGTAAAAGTCGAAGTCCAGTTGCGACACCGCGTGCTGCACCATCGCCCAGGTCGACCATTTGATGTCGGCCAAGGCCTTGTTGAGCTTGATCCGCGCTACGGTTTGCGCGCTGACCTGGCCGAAGTAGTCCTCGATCAGCGCCAGCTCCATGTCGTCGCTGAAAAACATCTCGCCGAACCACAGCGCCAATTCGTAATGGCGGTCGTTGTTGGAGGCGTACTCGAAATCCACCAGACGAATCTGGCGATCCGCGTTGAGCATGAAATTGCCTGCCAGCGTGTCGTTCATGCACGGCGCCAGATCGATCCCGGAAGCTTGCAGCGCAGCTTTTGCGCGCTGGTATTGCAGGCACAGCCAGTCGTCATCCTGAGGCTTGATGCCCTTGAGTTCGGCCACCTGGCTCTGGTGCTCGGTGATCATGTCGAACACGGTCTTGGTCTGTTGCAGCAGCGGCTGATCGTTGAACGCCTTGAGCCCGCGCAGGGCACTGTGGCGTATGTCGCGTTGCAGGAAGTCATGGTTGGACGACGCCCGCCAGCCCTCCATGAATTCGAACACCTCGACACCGAAGGCTTCGAGAAAGGCGAAAACCGGCGCGCCATAACCGGTTTGCGCAGCTTTCACACTGGCCTCGTGAGCAGTGTGACGATCAATGAACATCTCTGTACCGACGCCTGGCACCTTGAAGAAGTACGCTGTGTCGGCACCCTCGACCTCGACCCGCCAGTTGGTGTTGGAAATGCCACCACTGACAGGCTCGTAGTCAACGCGGCGGCCCTGCCAGCTGTCGATGCTGCGCACGGCGGCTTCCAGTTGTCGCTCCTGGGTACTGACCGACTGCCCTAACGTTTTCATGCTCTACCCTCCTGAACCTGACGCATCCAGCCTTCCAGCCGCGGGTCCTGAACGCACTGCCGACACCGCAGCAGCGTCCATTGCCCGACCTTGGAAAACTCCAGTGGCCGCGAGGACGTGGTACCGGCCCAAAGCCCCCACAATGTCCAGTACCAGTCGTTGATCAGCGCATACAGACGGCACACGGCGTAGTCGATTTCCAGGCATTGCCCGGCCCACGCGCCGATTCCTTCGCGCCACTGGCGCTCGAACGAATAAAGCTCGTTGAGGGTAATCGCCACGTCGTACCACGGGTCCATGCAGCCACCGTAGTCAAAATCCACCAGACGCAACTGACCTTCGCTGGACACCATGACGTTGCTCGACACACCGTCGCCGTGCAGCGGAACCGCTTGCACGGATCGGCTCTGCAGCGACTGCCAGGCCATGTCGACGCAACGGTCGATCCATTGATGCTCGGCAGGCAGCGCAACGTTGTCGCGTTCGCACACTGCGCGCAGGCGCTCGATGTCCGCCATTGGCGAGCGCACCACATCAGGCACCGGCCCGGCATGCACCTGCCGCTTGAGTGCCCACAGTGCATGAAGCCGGCCGGGTGCGAGCAGATCGTCGAGCCGCGCAGCTCGCCAGTCCGGGCCCAGATCCTCGAAGATCAGCACGCCAGTGGCCTGGTCTGCCCCAAGTAAACGCGGTGCAGCAGCGCTAAGCCCGGCACAGTCGCTGGCCTGGGCTACCGTGTCGAAATCGATCAGTGGCGCCATGTCGGCATGCAGAACCTTGGCGTAGCAACCGCCCTGCGCACTGCTGACCCGAAAGCCGGCCCACTCGGTCGACAGTCTCGAGGGTGACGCAACGCCCTGGGTAACGTTCTCGATCCCGGCGTCTGCCGCGAACCCGCAATGTGCCAATGCGCTGCGCAGGCGTGTGGTCAAGTCGTCGGCATATGACATGGTCAGCCCCTCAACCAAATGAAGCGGACGAGGTGCAAGCCCGATGCAACAGACCGGTCAGCATGCGCAAACCGTTGTGCATGTCCTGATCGCTGGTGTATTCGGCCTCGTTATGAGAAACGCCATTACTGCTGGGGATGAACAGCAGGCATACGGGATAGCGCCTGTTCAGACTGATCGCGTCGTGACCGGCCACGGTCATGCTGTCGGTGGTCGACAAACCCAGCTCGGCGCCTACGTCATGCGCCAGTGCAGCGAACCCTTCATGCAGCCTGGCAGGTGAGCGCAGCACGCTGCTTTCCACTTCAAACGCGGTCATGGTCTTGTCAGCGATCGCACGCAGCGTTGCATCCAGGCGTTCCGAGGCAGCACTTAGCAGATCGACGTCGCGGGAGCGGTACTCAATCAGCAGCGATACCCGCGACGGCACCACGTTGGGCGAATTGGGGTAGACCTCGATACGCCCTACCGAACTGTGCATCTGCACGCCGTGCTGCAAGGCCTCGTCATGCACCGCAGTGATGGTGTGTGCGGCGGCCAGCAACGCATCCCGGCGCGCGGCCATGGGCGTGGGGCCGGTGTGATTCTGTTCGCCGTCGAAACGTACCCGCCGTTTCAGGGCGGCCCAGGTCTCGCGCACCACGCCGATCGCCGTCTGGCTGCTTTCCAGGCCAGCGCCCTGCTCGACATGAATTTCGACATACCCGGCAATGTTCAAGTCAACCTGATCATTGCCCAGATAACCGATGGCCTGCAGGGCGTCCTTGAGACGGATACCGTCGCCATCGCGGCTTTCCCAGGCGCTGTCCAGCGTCAAGGCACCGGTGAACACACCACTGCCGATCAGGCTCGGCTGAAAGCGCGCGCCCTCCTCGTTGGTCCAGTTGACGACCGCCAGATTGCAGCGCGGGACTTCACCACGCTCAAGCAATTGCCGCGTCAGACTGGACACCGCCACGGCGCCGGCAAGCACGCCGTATACGCCATCGAAACGCCCGGCACTCGGTTGGCTGTCCAGGTGCGAACCGCAGAGCAGATAAGGCGCATCCGGATCAAAGGTCATGAGGCCGAACAGGTTGCCCACCGCATCGATACGGACTTCGAAGCCGTGCGCTTCGAGCCAGCCCTTAAACAGGTCACGTACCTGACCGTCTTCAACCGAGGCCGCCAGCCGGTGCAGGCCACCGGCCGGTGTCGCACCGATGGCCGAGCTTTGCCGAAACAAGGCTTCGAACGCTGCCAGATCAGTTGCGCTCGGCTCGATCAGCTCAGGAATAGAGGGTGTCGACATGATCGTTCTCCAGGCGTGTCGCAAACTCGTCGGATAGCGCGCGATTGGTGACCAGGGTGGTGATCGCGGCAAATGGCAGGGTGTTGATGAAGGTGCGATGACCGAACTTGCCATCGTCGGCCAGCACCACACTGCGCGTGCAATGCCTGACCAGCGTTCTGCGCAACATGGCTTCTGGCTCCTGGTAATCCATCAGGCCGAAGTCCAGGTCAATGCCGCCGATGCCCATGAAGGCAATGTCGTAGTGAAACTGCCGGGCGAATTCCAGCGTGTGGGGGCCGATCAAGGCGTTGTCGGTGCGCCGCACATCGCCGGGCGCAACCAGCACCTGATTGTCGCTCTGGTGCGATATCAGCTGGGCGATGTCCAGCGAATTGGTGATGATCTTCAGCTGGCTGAACCGGGTCAGTTGCTGGGCCAGCGCCAGCGTCGAGGTACCGGTGTCGAGGAAGATCGCCATGCCTTCGCTGACCAGTTGCGCGGCGCGCACAGCGATGCCCGCCTTGGCGCGAGGCTTGAGCCTGCTGCGCTCCTGCAACGGCAATTCTTCGCTGGACCTGGGCAGAATGGCGCCGCCGTGAATTCGCCTTAACCTGCCCTCCTCCTCCAGATGCTTGAAGTCGCGGCGGATGGTCTCTTCGGAGACGAACAGCAATTGTGCAAGGTCCGACGCCTTGACCCGCTGTTGTTGAACGAGCAGGCGCATGATTTCGTCCAGACGCGGCTGATTGAGCATGGGGGTGACATTCCGTTGCAAAGTGATGGCTCCAGTGTCCGGGCCCTTGGGCCGCTGATCTGCGTGCGAGAGCGACATGTCTATTGCCCCGAAACCGGTGGCAGGTGCTGATCCCAGGGCGCAATGGCCTCTACCGCAGCACAGAACTGCAGCACCTGGGCATCGGCAAAGCGTGGGCCGACGACCTGCAGACCGATCGGCAGTCCTGCGCTACTGCGCCCACAAGGCAGATTGGCGGCCGGGTTGCCGGTGATGTTGAAAGGGTAAGTGAACGGCGTCCAGCGCGCCCACGGCACAGCGCCGTCCTGCCCGGCATAGCCGACGGGCGCTACGTCGTCTGCGGCAAACGGCAGGATCGGCAGCGTGGGCATGAGCAGCAGATCGTAATCGTCAAACAGCGCGTGCACCTGATTGGCGAACGCCGCACGTTGTTGAAGTGCCTGTAGATAATCACTCAGGCTGTACTGGGCAGAGCGCTTGATCAGATCGGCAAAGCCCGGATCGAGCTGGTCCAGCTTCTGCGCAAGCGCCTTGCCATAGGCAATACCGCGCCCGGCGACCCACAGAGTTTCGAAGGTCGCCAGCGGGTCCTGCCAATCCGGCTTGAGCGTGCTGACTGTAACGGGCAGCGATCTGGCGATATTACCCACGGCAGCGTCAACCGCTGCAGCGACTTGCGCATCGACCGGCGTGTCGAACAGGGTCGGGCAGAAACCGATGCGCAAGGGTTTCAGCGGCTGGTCGCAACGGGCCAGAAAGGACTCGTCGGGGGCTGGCAGCGCCTGATGATCGAGTGGATCGGGGCCCGAGAGAATGTCGAACAGCAACGCGCTGTCGCGCACGGTTCGGGTGATCGGCCCGGCATGACTGAGCATTTCGGTGGCCGACCAGGGCCAGGTGGGAATACGCCCCAATGTACCTTTGAGGGCAAATGCGCCACAGAACGAGCCTGGTATGCGCACCGAGCCGCCGCCATCCGAGCCCAGGGCCGCAGGCACCATGCGCGCCGCCACGGCGATGGCCGAACCGGAGCTGGAGCCGCCGCTGGTCAGGGTCGGGTCCCACGGGTTGCGTCCGTTGCCGAACACCCGCGACGTACTGGCGCCCGTCCAGCCGAACTCGGTGGTCGCGGTCTTGCCGAGAATAATTGCGCCAGCGTTTTTGAGGCGACGGATGATCGGTGCGTCCTGAGCCGGCACCGACTCCAGCGCCGTCAACGACCCCCGCGTGGTGCGCAGCCCTGCGGTGGAAAAGAGATCTTTGATGCCGAAGGGTATGCCGTGCAGCGGCCCGCGTAGCTCACCGCGCTGCAATTCGGCCGTCATGCTTGTGGCCTGTTCGAGCGCGGCATCGGTGTATACGTCACCGAATGCATTCAGTGTGGAATTGTGGGTTTCGATCGCTGCCAGGCATAACTCGGTCAAACGTATCGGCGTCAGGCCCCCTTCGCGAACACGCGTGGCAGCTTCAATCACGTTAGGCATGGAAGATGGCTTAGACTCAATCAAAGCAGATACCTCTCAGACACTTATGCGTAATGCACGGCACCAACGACTGTCGGGGCATTACATTCAGCAGCCCCTGATGAGTCAAGTGGGTTTTGTTGGATATATTGAATTTGTGGTTTTAAATTTTGTAACAGCACCGTCACGGTGCCGAAAAACGCGCAAAACGACGCGTCGCACAATTGCGGTGCGTGATTAAAACCAGAAATGAAGGGGGAGATTCGGCTAGAAAAGACTGCGCCTGTCAGTGGCGCAGTCCTGTCATTGAGATCGGTCTTTCAGGTCAGCGATCAGACCGCCAGATCGTGGGCATGGAACTCGCTGACGCCGACCAGCTGGATTTCAAAGTCCGCATGCAGGTCGCCGTTGACGTTGCCGGACAGCACATGGTCGGCGAAGCGCAGTTGGCCAGCGCCGGTAAACTCGCCGCTGCCGATGAAGCTGAAAGCATCGAGGGCCTTGGTGTCCACGTTGGCATCCATCTTCAGGAAGCTCAGTTTGTCGCCTTGCTGGCTATTGAAGTCGGTGATCACATCGCTGTTGTGGCCTTTGCCCATTTCCGACAGATCGTTGAAAACGAAACGGTCAGCACCGCTACCGCCAGTCATGATATCGGCGCCCTGACCGCCCACCAGTTTGTCATTGCCGGCACCGCCGAAGAGAACATTGTCCGCATCGTTGCCGGTCAGAGTGTTGTTGCGATCATTGCCCAGCACGGTAAAGGCGCCCTCGCCTTTGAGGTGGACATTCTCGAAGTTCGCCAACGTCCCGGTATTGAGGTTGATGACCTGTGCGATGGGCGAGGTATTGTCGTAGGTGATCTTCAGCGTATCGATGCCCTGGTCGGCCTTTTCCTGAACCAGGTCCAGTTCGCCTGCCTGATCAATGACGTAGGTATCGTTGCCCAGCCCGCCGATCATGGTGTCCAGACCGCCGCGGCCATTGAGCACGTTATCCAGATCGTTGCCGATCAGCGTGTCATTGAAGGCAGAACCTATGGCGTTTTCAATGTGCGCACCGTAAGCGATCGCCAGACCGGAATTCATCGACGTCGGCGCGTCAGGGTTCGCGTTGTAATCGAGAAACGCCTTGCCGATGGTGCTGAACTCACCCTCGTTGAGGTTGATTTTCACCGATGCTTCCTGATTGCTGGCATCAATGGTGTCCTTGCCGCCAGCGTCCCAGATGGTCTCGAATACCGACTGCCCGGGTGCCCATTTGTAGACGTCGTCGCCGGTGTGATAGTGGGTGTTGGCGCCGTATATGAACTGCATGGCCGCAACATCGAGCAGCATCGGCGTGGTGGGCTTGAAGCTGTAATTGTTGGTGTAGCTCATGATGGTGTAACGCGCATCTTCGAATTTGGCATCGAGCAGAACATCGTTGTACTGCGATGCTTCGAACGAATGCTTCAACCCCAGTGCATGACCGGTTTCATGCATGAACGTGAGGTAATCATCCGTGCCCTTGGCAGGATCGGCCGCGTTGACGTTCGGCCCGATCCAGACATCGCCGGAGCGGCCCAGCGTACCCGGCGCATAAGCCTGGCCAAACTCTGTACCTTGCAGGCCCTTGAAGCCGCCGAAACGGATGTCTCCGACATTATCGGGGGTGTCCTGAACCTCGGTGAACTTGATATCTGCCACCGCACTCCAGGCATCCAGTGCGTTTTTTGCGGCTGCCGCCTGGGCGTCGGTCAGCGAATAGGCATCGCCGGGCTCCTGAGAGCGACTGTAATCAGTGGCGTAGACCGAGTCGGCCTTATGAAAACTGTAAGTCAGATGGGTGCCGGACGAATCCCCAAGCCAGAATGGCCCCCATAACAGGCTGGTGACTCGGTCGTCGGGAGCTCCCTCGGGCAGAAGTTCGGCAGGACTTGATTCATTTGGGCCGGGCATCGGCGTTGCTCCAGAAGAATACGGACGTTATTAATGGGCTCACGACTTTTGCCAAGGCAAAAACCGGAGACAGTTTATTACACGGCACGCAAAATATGGACATAATAAGTTACAAAAACAGTACTCTGAAAGGCCGACTCATTGCTCTCGACACTGGCAACTTCTTATGATGAGTGAACTTTAATTCTTATGGCAGGCGTCATTTAATGGCGCGCCGTTATATAGATTGGAAGCACCGGCGATGACAGTAAGAAATGACTGTTCCGAGAGAGTTCGAACACGATCTTGACGCCCTTCGATTGCGCAGAACTGCTTCACTGCGTGTCGAACGAGCAACCTGAATAAAGGGGACACCGGCACGCCGAGCTGATTTATGCAGCGTATGCCTTGCTGCGCTCTATGGATCATAGGCATCATAAGACCTATTTCATCCGATCGCGGTGCGCCCCATGACCCACCACCCTGCGCCACTTCCCGCCAGCGAGGAAGAACGTGTCCTGTCCCTTGAGCATCTCAAGATACTGGACAGTGCTCCCGAGCAAGACTTCGACGACATTGTGCTGCTCGCGACAACACTGTGCGACGCGCCCATTGCGCTGGTCTCGCTGGTTGACCGAGAACGCCAGTGGTTCAAGGCCTGCATCGGCCTGGACGTGCAGGAGACGCATCGCGACCTGGCATTCTGCGCCCACGCTATCCTGCAGCCCTCCGATGTGCTGGTGGTGGAAGATGCAACCACCGATCCTCGCTTCAGAGAGAGCCCGCTGGTGCTGGGGCCTCCTTACATCCGCTTTTATGCGGGTGCGCCGATTCGTACCGAGGCCGGTCATGCACTGGGCACCGTCTGCGTGATCGATATCTGGCCGCGCGTACTGAGCGAACAGCAACGTCGTGCCCTGCTGGCACTGGCGCGGCAAACCGCAGCCCTGATGCAATACCGCCTGGTCTCGGAGCAACGTGACCAGCACGCCGCCGAGCTGGCACTGGGACTCGAAAGCGCACAGAGCCAAAGCCTGGCGCTGGAGCGCAACCTGCGCCAGTCGCAACGGGTGTCATCGCTGGGCATGCTGACGGCGAGCATCGCTCATGACTTCAACAACCTGCTCCAGGCACTGAGCGCCAGCCTGCAACTGATCCGCATGCGCTCACGCCGCCCGACGGACGTCGAAACGCTCAGTGATACCGGACTGCGGGCAGTGGATCACGGTCGCCAATTGGTAACTCGCCTGCTCAACAGCGTTCGCCAGGACGGTTCCGAACTGATCTGCATCGATGTCAGCGAAAGGATCGATGCAGCCCGTGATCTTCTGTTGCGTTCGGCGGGCGACACGCTGGATCTGTCATTCGACTTATCCGCCCAGGGCTGGGGCGTGTTGTGCGCCGAAGCGCAATTGCATACCACCTTGTTGAATCTCCTGAGCAATGCGCGTGATGCAATTTCAGGCCCCGGCAAGGTGCATATCTCGACCCGGCTGGAATCCGTCAAGGACGACCCGCAATTCCCGGAAGGCGATTATCTGGTACTCAGCGTGAAAGATAACGGTCCCGGCATGACAGCCGAGCTCAAGGAGCAAATCTTCGAACCTTTCTTCACGACCAGAAGTTCGGACCCGGGTGCCGGGCTTGGCCTTGTTCAGGTGCAGGAGTTTGCGGTAAATGCCGGCGGAGGCGCACGCGTTGAAACAGCACCGGGGAGTGGCACTACCGTGCATCTCTACTTGAGAATACTGGGCCCGATCAGTGCAACGAATGCACCAGCCCATATAACCGAACAATAACAACGGCTCATCGCCAGCGAGGCGTGGTTACTTAAGATACCCGTTAAATAAAAATGGCCGGACATTCACTGTTCGGCTTTTTTATTTTCTGACCTGCTTCATCCTGTCGCCAGGTTCCTCAAGGCCAATGGCGTCGTATGACCTCGTTGACCAGCGGCTCGGCGTCAACCTGTAGCAACAGCGCATGAAAATCCGCCCGGGTGTTACGCAGGTGCTCGCGCGCGCCACTCCATCGCGTCACGACAGAGGTCAGAATCTCCACTGCGCCGGGCGCATCGCAACGCCAGATCCCGGCATCACCAAACAGGTCGGCAAACGTCTCCCAGTGTTCATGCAACCGCGTCCGGGCGCCCGCTTCGAGCAGCCTCTCCTGCGCATCGTCGGAACTTGCCAGCCAGCGCTGCGGGTAATCAATGATGCCGATGGCGGCGTAGCAATTGGCTGCAATGTAAACCAGCGCGCGAAGCGCTTGAGCACGCTGGGCGGATTGGCCAGGCAGAAGTCCGGAGTCGGGGTGCTCCAGGCCCAGATGAATCAGGATCGCCGCACTTTCAGTGAGGACCGCGCCATCGGCGAGCACCAGCGTGGGGACTTGCATCAACGGGTTGACCCGCCTCAACGCCTCCTTGCCAGCCCCCTCCTCCCAACCACAGGCTTCGCACAGGGTAAAAGGCACCGAGCAGCGCCGAAGCGCTATCTCGATCGCAGCCGAACCCGAACCTTGCGTGCCGAAAAGCGTATACATACCAGTGCTCCTTGCCAGGTGCTGCCGGCTCACTCCGCGCGGTTACACCGTCGGGGGAGCGAACAAATGGGCGTGCATGAAATCAATGAAGACTCGCAGGCGCAGCGAAAGATGCTTGCTGGACGGCCAGAGCAATCTGAACGTTCCGGTATGCACCGTGTAGTCATCCAGGACAGGTATCAGCTCGCCGTTGCGAATGGCCGATGAAATCATGAAGTCCGGCAGACAGGCAATTCCCAACCCGGCCCGCGCAACGTCCACCAGAATCTCGGTGGTATTACACACCATGGCCTGGGGTAACTCGAGATCGTCGACGCCTGCTTCACGACGCAGCGGCCAGTGTTCAAACCTTCCCGTGGAGGGAAACTTGTGCAACAGACAGGCGTGCTGACTCAGGTCCCCAGGATGCCGGGGTATACCGTGCCGGGCAAAATAGTCCGGAGCGCCGACAATGCGCAATTGGAAACTGCCCATCCGCTTCGACATCAGCCCAGAGTCACCGGGATCGCCGGTGCGTAACACGATATCGAAGCCCTCCTCAATGATATCGACCATGCGGTCCGAGAAATCGATGTCCAGTTCGATATCGGGATAGGTACGCATGAAGTCGATGATCACCGGCATCACCAGTCCGCTGACCAACGGCAAACTGATCCGCAACCTGCCCTTGGGCAAGTCTCTGGCATTGCTCAACTCCATTTCCGCCGCATCCAGCTCCGACAGGATCCGTCGGCAACGCTCCAGGAATATCGAGCCTTCCAGCGTCAGGGCGATACTGCGCGTACTGCGATGAAAAAGGCGGACGCCGAGGCTCTCCTCCAGACGGCCGATACTCTTGCCGATCCCCGACGAAGAGATGCCCAGGCGCTTTCCGGCCTGGGTAAAACTCCGTGTTTCGGCAACCAGAACGAACACGGCGATGCTTCCGAGCGATTCCAATACCCACTCCTATTCAGGACAACCTTGTCCCATACGTTCGGAACATAAGCCTGTTTTTGTTTGCGGGCGCAAGCCCTAATCTCCCGGCAGGGCGATCGCTCTTGGATAACCGCGTGCACCACGGCAAAACCCGGGCACGCTTCACAGGGACACTGCACATGACCACAGCACGCCAGGTTCCAACACAGCCCACCGCCGGGCGATGGGGACAACTGCTCGCCGCTTGCCTGACCGGCATTCTGATCCCGTTATGCTTCACAGGTCCTGCCGTGGTGCTGCCGTCGATAAACCAGGCGCTGGGTGGATCAGCCGTCGAGCTGACCTGGGTCATCAACGCCTACATCCTGACCTACGGCAGCGCGATGATGGCCGCCGGGAGCCTCACGGATATCTACGGCAGAAAACGCGTCTGGTTGATCGGGCTGGCGATATTCGTGCTCTCCACCTTCGCCATTCCGGCGGCCTCTTCCGTCGTCCAGATAGATTTGCTCAGACTGGTTCAAGGCCTGGGCGGCGCGGCAGCGTTCGCCGGGGCGATGTCGTCGCTTGCCCAGACCTTTCATGGCGCCGACCGTACCCGAGTCTTCAGCCTGCTGGGCACCACCTTCGGTATAGGTCTGGCCTTCGGCCCTCTGGCAGCCGGCTCGCTGGTGGATTCGGCTGGCTGGAAATGGTCATTCCATGCGACTGCACTCATCGGCGTCGCGGGATTTTTGCTGGTGCTGTTCAGCGCCACCGAGTCAAAGGATCCCGACGCCACGGGCATGGACTGGCCGGGCGCAATCAGTTTTACCGCAGCATTGACCCTGTTCACTTATGCAATTCTGCTCGCCCCTGAAGAGGGCTGGACCGATCCATTGGTGATGGGCGGCATCATCGGCTCACTGCTGCTGTTCTGGGTATTCATTGCGGTGGAGCGACGCGTCGCCCGTCCCATGCTGGATCTCTCGTTGTTCAAAAGCGCGCGCTTTGTCGGCGTGCAGATTCTTGCAGCCACTCCCGCATTTTTCTTTGTCGTGCTGATCATCATGCTGCCGGCGCGCTTCATTGGCATCGACGGCCTCAGCGCCCTTGAAACCGGGCAGATGATGACCGCGCTGGCCGCGCCCCTGCTGATCGTGCCCCTGCTTGCCGCGCAACTGGCACGTCGTTTCACGTCGGGACTGCTGTCCGGCGTCGGGCTGCTGCTGGTGGCGGCCGGACTGCTATGGCTGGCGCTGGCACTGGACAGCGGCGCGATCAGGACAGCGTTGCTGCCGATGGCCTTGATCGGTATCGGTATCGGCCTGCCCTGGGGGCTGATGGATGGCATGGCGATCAGCGTCGTCGAAAAGGAACGCGCCGGCATGGCCACCGGCATCTTCAATGCGGTGCGCGTTTCGGCGGACGGGATCGCTATCGCAATCGCCGGTGCCCTGCTGGCTACGTTCATTCAATGGGGACTTTTCGACGCACTCAAGGGTGTCTCACCTGATGCAGTCACCGAAGCGGCCAACCGCGCTGCCCTGGGCGATCTGCACAATGCGACAAGCCTGCTGTCCGGTCAGTCAGCGTTGCTGCACCAAGAGTACGTCAATGCATTCCGCAATCTGCTGTTCATTCTCAGCGCCGCCACCGTGCTGACGGCGGTGGCGGTCTTTGCCCTGCTTGGTCGCGTACGCGCTCATGAAGAACCGCCCATAGAGCCCTCCGACACGCTTGAACTGGCGGGTGAAACCAAGTGAGTCCCTATGAAATACCCGGCGCAAAGCGCCATCCCGCCTTTGCAAAGGTGTTCGCGCCGGGACATCTCACGTTCGGTCTGATCGCGCCACTGGAGGGCTACCCGGACTCCGCAGCACCGACCATGAAAGACCATCTGGCCCTCGCCATTCAGGCCGACAAGGCCGGTTTCGCCGCGCTGTGGCTGCGCGACGTACCGCTTCTCGATCCGGGGTTCGGCGACGCCGGTCAGGTGTTCGATCCTTTTGTCTACGCCGCGCTACTGTCTGCGGTCACCCGGCAAATCTGCATCGGCACGGCAGGCATCATATTGACGTTGCGCAATCCGCTGATGGTTGCCAAACAGGCGTGCAGCGTCGACGTGTTGCTCGAAGGACGCTTCCTGCTGGGTGTGTCTACAGGGGACAGGCCCGGCGAATATCCCGCGTTCGGCGAGCGTTTCGAGACCCGCGCAGAACGCTTCAGAGACGGCGTCGAACTGCTGCACGCGGTGACCGAGCAGTCTTTTCCAGTGTTCAAATCGCGTCATTACGGGCAACTCAATGGCACGCTGGATCTACTGCCGAAACCGGTTTTCGGGCGGCTGCCGATGCTTGCCATCGGCCGCTGTCAGCAGGACATCACATGGCTGGCCAATAACATGGACGGCTGGATATGGCATCAGAGCGGCTTCGACACCTTGCCTGAAGTGATCAATCACTGGCGCAGCGCCAATGAGCAGATGCAGTTCAAGCCCTACGGCTATGCGACGTTCTTCGACCTGGACGAGAACAAGGACGCGCCGATGAAAGTCGGCCGTGGAATCAGTACCGGGCGCAACGCCCTCATCGCCCTGTGGCAGCGTCAGCGGGAACAGGGTGTTTCGCATGTGGCGCTGAACCTCAAGCCACTGAGGCGTCCGGCCACAGAAGTGTTACAAGAGCTGGAAGAGTATGTGCTGCCGTACTTCCCGACCCGCCGGGGTGATCATGCCTGACCGAATACTTCGTCGGCACGGCCACCGCAGGTTCAGGATGTAGCAAGGACGAACGATCCAACTATCGACCTGGGAGGTCACGATGCGCGCTGAAAAATCCTATCCGATAAAAACCAACCCGATGCGCAGCAGCGCGAACAAGATACAGCTGGGTGTTTTCTCCACCAATACCGAGGGCGGCTGCACCGTCACCAACGCGCCTGAACGCCTGCGCGGAGACGATTGGGCAGGCAACCTGGAAATCGCCCGGATTGCCGACGATGCAGGGTTTGAAGCCTTCATACCGGTCGGCCGCTGGAAAGGTTTCGGCGGCACCAACAATACCGGCGGTGTCTGTTTCGAAACCTACACCTGGGCTGCCGGGATTGCAGCCCTGACCAGTCAGATCGCCGTGTTCACCACCTCGCACCTGCCCACCGTGCACCCGCTGTTCGCGGCCAAACAGGCGGTGACCATCGACCACATCAGCGGCGGGCGCTTCGGGCTGAATATCCTTTGCGGCTGGTATGGCGCGGAAATGCGCATGTTCAACGGCCATATGATGGAGCACGACAAACGCTACGACTACGCAGAAGAGTGGCTGCACATTGCAAAAAATGCCTGGGAGCAGCAGACCCCGTTCGACTTCAAAGGCGAGTATTTCAACATCTGCGGCGCAATCTCGCAGCCACAACCTCTGAATAAACCCTACCTGATCAACGCAGGGGGGTCGCCACGCGGCAAACTCTTCTGTGCAGAACATTGCGACGCCGCGTTCCTGATCGTCAAACATCTGGACGGCGAACAGGCCGTGCGTGAGCAGATTGCATCCTACAAGGACCTGGCGAAACAGAAGTTCGGCCGCGACATAAAGATATGGTGTTATGGCTATGTGGTGCAGAAGGACACGCAAGAGGAAGCAGACGCTTACCTGGACTATTACGCCAACCAGGTCGGTGACGATGAGGGCTGCGACATCATCACCGGCGAGCTGGGTATCCAGACCGGCATTTTCACCCCCGAAGACGCCGTGCGTTTCCGTTTCCATTTCAAGGCCGGATTCGCCGGGGTGCCACTGGTAGGCACACCCGAGAAGATCGTGGAGCTGTTCAGGAAATATTCTGACTGGGGGATCGACGGCATTGCCCTGACGTGGCTCGATTACCATGAGGGTATAAAGGACTTCGTGAGGGAAACACTGCCACTGATGGAGGACGCGGGCCTGCGTGAATCCAGGGTTGTGGAGGCGATGACTTCGAAGGTGTCCGCAGAAGTAGCCTGATGGCCGGGCCTCCCTGGCGGTGCTGGCCAGGGAGGCGCTTATCCGGACAGCTTAAAGGGCCAACATGCGTTGCGGATTCAGCAGCGTCACCTCGGTGCGGCGCTCGTCGCTCAAGCCGAACGCGTCGAACCACTGCCCGCTCAGCGACAGCCACTGGTGGACATCGATCTGACTGGTCTGCCCCAGGTCCGAGCTGTAGACCACATTGCCGACATGGCTCAACACATCGCTGAAATCCTGCCGGTCCTGATAACCCAGCAAGTACGTCAGTGCGGTCTGCTCGATGTAGACCGATGGCTCTGTGCCGATCAGCGCCAGCTCGGCCGCGTCAAGACCGGTCAACGGATTGGCAGGCTGATTGAGCATCAACCTTGGCACACCGATGCGCAGCGCTTCGTCGATCAGCGTCCTGACTTCATTGGCATCGGCATGCCCGGTCGAGATCACCAGCGGATAGTCACGCGCCATTCTCAGAATATCCAGCGTCTGTGGCGTCAGCCGGCCGTTGTCCGATGTCACTCTGGCAGGCTTGATGGGCTTGTCCCGCAACAGCGGATGGCTCAGGTTGCGGGTCAGCGTACTGGCATGCGTCCTGCCGGTCACGGTTGGCAAGTGAACCAGGAAACGCCCGGGCTCATCGCCACGCAAACACAGGCTGCGCTCGACCACACGGTAGTCGATGCCGCCGGCAATCTCGTTCAGCACCACCGAGCCGCTGACCGGAAACCCCTGATCGCGCGCTTCCCACGCCTGGGCTGCCGTACACCCCAGATGATTCTTCAGCACCACCCTGCCCTGCGCCCGCGCGTAGCACCTGCCCGCCTCGATCGCACCATGACGACGAATGAACGCGTCAGGATTGGCGTGGTAATGCACATCAATGAAGTTCAGCGCATCGACCTGACTCATTGCACGCACTCCTGGCGGGTCATCAGGAACGTGTCGATGCTGTCCAGAACCTGCTGCAAGTCATCCGCCAGCGGACGCATCCCGCCGCCATCTATGCACAATGAGCGCTGCTGCAGGCCACGGGTACGCAGTACATGGCGTGCACTCACCAATTGCGACTTTTCACCGAACACGCTCAACACGCGGCCCTGGTAATCGAGCAGGCATTCACTGACATCGACACCAGCCAGCAACCGGAAACCCACTGTCAGGCGCTGCCCTTGCATCGAAAGCGTCGCGTCACTCTCTTTTTCGGATGGGTCCGTTCGTTCATGCGACTGCCCGTCAGGCAATACCAGATTGTCCAGCAGATGCCTGGCTTGCTCGACATGCCCCTGTTCGGCCAGGTCTGCCATATGTCCCAGCCTGGAATCGAGTAACCCGTCGGCCTTGGCCGGGGAAGACAGCAGCAGCAAGGCAGGTGTCGACTGCAGAAATGAAGTGCCTGCCAGTGCCTGCGCCAATGCACCGCCCAGGGCAACGCCGACCAGTACATCCGGCACACCCCATGGCTCGAGCGCGCAGGCCCAGCGCTCGGTAAAGACACCAAAGTCCTCACCCTGCATAACGGGCAGCGACAGGGAATCAAACACCGTGACCTGAAAACCGGCGGCGGTGAAGTGCTCGATCAGCGGCTGGGCAAATCCACCCTCGTCCCAGACCGGCATCACCGGTGACAGAATAAAGACGCGCGAATGCCCGACACCAAAGGTCCGGAAGGTCATGCAATGACTCATGGCTTTTGCTCCTGCAAAAAGAACCAGACCCGCCTTGTGAGCGGGTCCGGTCGTTGCTCCATCGTGAGGGCTCAATCGTGAAGGCTCAGCGGGGCGTGCGAAGGCGTTCGACACTGGCGGCATACCCGCGCAGGGTCGACTCGATAATCCGTTGCGCGGGCAGCACCTCCTTGATCAGGTCCGCGACTTCGCCCGCCCAGATGGCCCGGATACTGACATCATCGGCCGCCAATGCGGCTTCATAGTCCAGGCGCAGTTGACCGGCTGAGGCAGCGAAAGCCTGCTCCTCACCCACCCAGCTAGCGGAAAAGTCATTGCCGATCACGCGTCCGCTGTAGCCCTCCGGCCAGTCGATGCCGCGCACCTGATCAAAGATCCGGGTTCGCACCGTATCGCTCGCAACCGCCTGCAGCAGTCGCTGCTTTACCCGTTCGGAAGGCAGTGCCTCCTGCGAAGCCAGAAAACGCGTACCCATCATCACGCCGTCCATACCCAGCGCCAGAGCAGCAGCCATGCCGCGCCCATCGGCGATCCCGCCGGCACCGATCAGCACGACATGCTCACCCACCGCGTCGCGGACCGCCGGGAACAGCGGCAATGAAGAGCGGCGCAAACTGTGCCCCCCCGCCTCGGCGCCTTGTACGATCAGCGCATCGGCACCGGCGTCCAGCGCTTCAAGCGCCTGATCGACGTCGTGCACCTGAACGATGACTTTGGCATTGGCCTGATGGATGGGCCTGACGAAAGGGCGTACATCACCAAACGACAGGGCAACCACCGCCGGACGATACTCCAGCGCCAGGTGAAGCAATTCGAATTGTTTGGCCACGGTAAACATGACCAGGCCTACGCCCCAAGGCTGCTGCACCTCGCGCATCATCTCCAGTTCACGCGCCATCCATTGCGGGTCGCCGTAACTGGCACCCACCAGGCCGAGGCCACCGGCACGGGAAACCGCAGCCGCCAGACGCCCACCGGACGCGCCGCCCATGGGCGCCAGAATCAGCGGGTGGTCAATGTCCAGAAGTGAGGTCAGTGCTGTATTGATCGTGGTCATCGCATAATCCCTGTGCAAATCCGAGTGAATATCAGACGAAGGCGGCCTGTGCGCCGCCCTCTTCTGTCGGTCCTGGCTCAGCCGGCCTTTTGTAAGGCAATTTCAGGGGTGATGTACTCGGCCACGTTGTACAGGTGATATTCCCAGGTGCCGGTTTCTTTCAACCGCGAGTAGCGCGACAGAAACTCTGCGTCGCTAAACAGCGACTCGAACTGGCTGCGATCACTCCATTGCGCCTGATTGATGACGGTCTTGCCGTCGGTGCTTTTCATCAATCGGCTCCATTTGAAGGCACTGTAAGTGCGTGCCACGTAGCTGACGGTTTCTTCGAGAATCTGAATGGCCAGATCCTGAGCCCCCTCGTTTACCTGTACGACATTGACCAGATAGACCGCGCTGTCATCGCTGACGGATTGAGCGTCGAACAATTCCATTTTCATCATCATTTCCATTCAAGTGGGAAGGCAGATCGGTTCACGCCTGTGAAGGCACAGCGACGCTGACTTTTTCAGCGTCAGTCAGCCAGGGCTGGTCGTAGCGATAGGTGCTGCGGGCTTTTTCCAGGGGCCAGCCAGCCGATATGGCTTCAATGATGCTGCGCTCTGTGTGCTCGATCGCCTGGGCACGGCGTACGACCTCGACGGCCAGCTGCTGTGGAATCACCACGCAGCCGCTGCCATCACACACCAGAAGGTCGCCGGGCCGGACCGCCACGCCCGCGATGAGCAGAGGCACCTGTACAGCCTGGAGTCGAGCGCGGTTCTTTGCTGACTGCATGAAACGTCCGCGACTGAACAATGGGTAATTGCACTCGATGACCGTATCGATATCGCGTGCCACGCCATCGATCACGGTGCCCTTGATGCCATTGGCCAACGCGAAGCGGGTCATGATATCGCCCCATACCGTGCAGTCCTGGCGTCCGTTGTTTGAGGAAACAATCACCGCGCCGGCAGGTACATGATCGATATAGTTGGCAGCACCCTTGAAGACCGCAGATGCACCAACCGGCTCGTACTGCACGGTAAATGCGATACCCACGCAACGAGTGCCCGGTACTTGCGAGGCAATACCCGAAAGCCCGCCGTCGATCCCCAGGCTGTCCAGCGCATCAGACAAGGACGCAGTGTCGAGATGTTCACATGCGTCCAGCACGGCTTGCGCAATGGGCACCGCTTCAAAGTGCGCTGACATGACGTTCTCCCGGTGCCGAAGCCTGCTCGTTGCGATACCCAAACGTGCGGGACTGCAACTCGATGCACTGCTGAACGATCGCTTCGCCCACCTGGGCCGTGGTATGGGAACCGCCAAGGTCATACGTGCGTGTGGATGTGCGCGAAACCAGACTGACGGCCTGGCTGATGCATGCCGACTCGGTCGGAAACCCCAGATGCTCAAGCATCAGCGCGATGGCCATGAACATCGCGCCGGGGTTGGCCTTGTTCAACCCGGCATGGGCAGGCGCACTGCCGTGTACCGGTTCGAAATAAGCCCCTGAATTGCCGAAGTTGCCACTGGGCGCGAACCCCAGGCCACCCATGACTCCGGCGCCCAGATCGGACAGAATATCGCCAAACATGTTTTCGGCAACGATCACCCCGAAGCGCTCGGGGCGCTGCACTATCCACAGGGCAACCGCATCAACGTTTTCGATGACCCCGCTCACGTCCGGATAACGCTGAGCTGTTGCTTCGAAGATGCCCCGTGCAAACGCGCTGCTGTGCCTGAGGACCATAGGTTTGTCGACAAACGTGACCCGCGTGAAGTGGTTCTTGCGGGCGTACTCGAAGGCGTATTCGAAAATACGCATCAGGCCACTTCGCGTCTGCAGGCGCAACGTCACCGTCGCATCGTCCTGCCCTTCTCGCTGCCACGCCGCGCCGAGGGCTTCCCGCTCTTCAAGCAGCGGCACCAGTGCATCCGGGATACAACCGAAGTCCAGCCCCGCATAAAGCCCTTCGGTGTTTTCCCTGATCACGACAAAGCGAAATCTGTTTTCGCCAGTCATGTCAGTGACCGGGCGTACATTGGCGTACAGGTCGAGATTCTGCCTGAGCTGAATGACCGGACTGACATAGCGGCGGTTCTGGCCCTGAAGCGTCAGTGGCAACTCTGCTTCGGCCTCTGCCAGAGGTTTGCTGGTGATTGCGCCAAGCAATGTCGCGTCGCAACTGGCCATGATCTCCCAGGTCCGGGCCGGAACGGTTTCCCCCTCGGCCCTCCAGCATTGCCAACCTATGTCCGCCGGTACCAGATCGAACGGCAGGTTCAGCGCCGCAATCACCGGAAGCGCCGCCTCCATGACTTCAATACCGATCCCGTCACCGGGCAAGACACATATGCGCTTTCGGAGCATTTGAGTGGTCATAGCGCGACTCCCTTCGCGCCGTTCGGCAAGCCGGTGGCGATGGTCGACAACACCGCTCGCGGCGCAAGGCGCGCCACCTTGTCCTGCTGATACATGACCTCGATCGCTCGGTACTCGGAGGTCAACTGAAAGCGCTCGAGGGTGTCGCGCATGCGTTGACTGCTGTCATAGGGGAAGTTGTAAGTGCCCAGAATGATATCCATCAGCGGGCTGGGCATATTATTTTGCGGGATCGCGCGGGCTGTGGCTTCCGACAGTTCAATCACTTTCACCAGGTCATAACCATGACTGACGCCGGTACGCTCCAGATAGGCAACCAGCATACTCAGGTGAAGATTGCCGGCCCCCTTGCCCATGCCACATATGGACGTGTCGATGTATTCAGCGCCGGCTTCTATAGCCGCCGCTGCATTCGCCAGCGCCAACGACAGATTGTTATGCGCGTGAAAGCCCAGCGGCACCAACAATCGGCTTGAGAGACGACTGAACAGCCGATCTACATCGGTCGGCACCATATGACCATTGGAATCCGCGCAACAAACGATATCCGCGCCGGCCCCCTCTGCGCGCACGGCCGTATCGAGCACGGAGCCTGGCGTCTGCGAGGTCACATGCGTCACATTGGCGCTGACGCTAAAGCCGTGATCACGAGCCAGCGACAAGGTCACAAGCCCCTCATCCAGTTGATCGCGCCTCAAACAGACACGGATCATCGAAACGCCCTGCTCCTTGAGCATGGCCAAGTCATCGGTGGTGATGTTTCTGGGATGAACCATGACGGCCAGTTCGATGCGGCCTTTAGCGGCCTGTGCAATCTTTTCAATGAAGACTGCGCCTACATCACTGGTCAGACCGTGCTCGCCTTTCGGCGCGAAGGATCCTTTGCAATAACCAATTTCGCAGAGGTCCACACCCGCATTGGCCAGGCCAGTGGTGATAACCTGTGCCTGATCTTCTGTGAAATTGAAGTTGTTCCGATAACCACCGTCACGCAAGGTAACGTCGAGAATTTTTACGTCGGCCATGAGAATCTCCGGCTGTCCTTAGGGTGTCACCAGGGTGCTTGAGATGATCTTGCCACTGCATGAGTTTTTATAATTATCCAACAGCGCGCCATCTAACAAACCTTGCCGAGCCGACACCTTAACGTCTCGGAGTTTCGAGTCATGAACTGCTCCACTCGATATTGATCCTCGTCAAAACAGTCCAACTTGTAAACTGTCGATATTTGATGAGGGGATGTGAATTTTTTCACCGCAAGACTGTTTTTCCGCCAACACAATCAGCGTGAACTCAGCCCTGGCTAGCGATAACAGCTTTCCACATAGTTCATGGCAGCCTGGATGGAAGCCACCGCGCGCAGGTCTTCATGCACGCCCAGCCAGACATCGACTTCCAGCGGAGCAGACAACTCCACCCGGCACAGACGATTATTATCCTCTACGGCAAAACTGGGCAGTAACGCGATGCCCACACCGGTTTCCGCAGCACGAATTTGCAACTCCACCGTTTTGGCCTCCAGCACAAAGGGTCGATCACCGACGATATCCCTCAACCAACCGTTCTGACTGTCACTCATCAGTTCATTGTCATAAGCAATAAACTCGTAATGCTCCGGAGGGCGTTGCTCCAGATAAAAACGTGCGCAATAAAATGAAAAGGAAGCCGTGCCAATCCGCCGCGCGACGATACCGCTTTCAACAGGTCTGGAAAACCGTATACACAGGTCAGACTGGCAGCTGGATAACGACGAATACTGATGATCGCCCAACAACCGCAACACAATACCGGGATGCATCGCCCGAAACGCCCCCAATTGCGGCACCAACTTCTCGACCGCCACCGACGGCGGCGCACTGATGGTCACCTCCACACCCTGCACCACCTGAGCCGCAACCGCGAGACGGCCAACAGCCTGAGTCTGCGCCTCGATCTGTCGCCCGATCGCCGCCACACGCCGTCCCTCATCCGTCAGTTCGTACAACCGCTTGCGACGATCGACAAGCTTTACATTCAGAGACTTCTCCAGCGAAGCGATACGGCGTGACACAGTGGCGTGCTCCACACCCAGCATCCTTGCAGCGCCACTCAGGGAGCTGACCGTGGAAAACATCACGAAGTAACGCAGGTCCTCCCAGTCAAAACAGATCCTGGGGTTTCTGAACAGGTTATTAACCTCGAAGGTAGCCGATCCATCCACTGGAGTCATTGTCATCCAAGCCTTATCCTTATGCGGTTCGTGCGAATAGGTAGTTCTGTTATGTTTTAAACCGAGCATTGGCAGGTGCGTGGAACGATAAGGATAAGGCTGACAACTTCCTCAGGCCCGAATAGCGAGCGGGTGCCGCTGGGTAGTTTAGTTTATTGAGGGGTGGGTATTGCGGAGTGGGGTTCGGATGATTGGGGACGGGGGTGTCCGGAGTCGTTTCTTTAGGTTATAACTAGCTGTATGAGTGTTTAGCTCACTCGCGCAACGTATTAATGATAGAAAACGCTTCAGGCTGCCGCACCTCCGGGTACGACAGCCTGAATTACTGTTATTGCCAGTTGCTCGCAATCACCACGTTCAACGAAGCCTGGTAACTCTCAGACAGCTTAAGTTCACCGGCAGCAGGCGGTGCGAAAGCCGCCATGGCCTCTACCAGTTGATCAACCTGCCCTCCCAGCAGGACCTTGCCATCATCAGTGCGAAACTGCTCGATCTGCTGAGCCTTCTCCCAACTGCCAGCGCCCCAGAATGACCAGTTGGATACCGTCACTTTATCAGCCGTGCCGATGACACCGACTTCCAGATCCCAACCGTTTTTGCTGAACCACAGTTGATCAGCAGCGATACCGGCACCGAATTGCAGCACGTCGGTGTTTGCATCAGGATCAAAATCATTGATTACATCCTGACCGTCGCCCCGCTCGAATTGGTAGAGATCGTTACCCCGACCGCCATCAAGCTGATCATTGCCGGTTCCACCTGTCAGAGTGTCGTTGCCTGCATCACCGTAAAGCCGGTCATTACCAGCCCCTCCCGACAGGATGTCGTTGCCGCCCAGCCCGTTGATTTCATCGTCGCCATCAAGACCGCTCAACGAATCCGCCAGCGCATCATTGCCGTAAAGAACATCGTTGCCCTGACTGGCCGTACCACTGCTCATCGCCCTGATCGCATCAATGCCCCAAGTTGTTCCATCGGAGAACTGAATCTGTTCGACCTGGGTCGACGTATTTGAGAACCATCCAGACACCGTAAGCTTGTCGGCTGACCCAGCGATGCCTACATACAGGTCGTACGCACTGCGGCTGAGCTGGATATCGGCAGGCGTGAGACTGTCGGAGACCCTGATGACATCCAGATTGCCTGCAGAACTGTCGTAATCACTGATCCAGTCCTGCCCGGCCCCACGATAGAAAAGATAGGTGTCATTGCCAGCATCACCATAAAGGTTGTCATTGCCGACGCCACCATCAAGGGTGTCCGCACCTGCACCACCATAAAGCGTGTCGTTGCCGGCGCCACCATCAAGGGTATCCGCACCTGCACCACCGTAAAGCGTGTCGTTGCCGGCACCGCCATTGAGCGTGTCATTACCCGACAGACCGTAAAGTGTATCGTCCCCCCCCAATCCGTTCAGGGTATCTGCGACAGATTCCTCCCCTTGCAGGACGTCGTTGCCTTCAGTTGCAACGCCTTTGACCATCGCGTTCAGGGTGGCTACATCCCAGAGTGTGCCATCCGCAAACTGAACCTGTTCGACCTGCGAATCGGCAGAATAAAACCAGTCACGAACCGTTATCTTGTCCGATGTACCGATAATCGCCAGCTCAAGATTGTTTCCTGCGCGCGAAACCTTGATATCGGTTGAAACAATACCTGGTGCCAGTTTGAGCGTGTCGATATTGCCAGCGGTCCAGTCGCGATCATTGATCACATCCTGACCGCCGCCACGCTGAAACAGATACGTGTCATTGCCGGAGCCGCCATAAAGCATGTCATTACCAGCGCCACCATCCAGCGTATCTAACCCCATTCCGCCATC
Source organism: Pseudomonas sp. MEJ108 (assembly GCF_030208985.1). NCBI lineage: Bacteria > Pseudomonadati > Pseudomonadota > Gammaproteobacteria > Pseudomonadales > Pseudomonadaceae > Pseudomonas > Pseudomonas sp. MEJ108. The sequence continues at coordinate 29,228 of NZ_JARVSW010000014.1, read as the reverse complement.
AAGCAAGTCATCGCCTGCGCCGCCCAGAAGCACGTCGTTGCCAGCAAGACCATAGATCTGATCGTTACCACCCAACCCATCGAGCTGCTCACTGGTCTCGTCTCCATAGATTGTTTCTGCTCCTTCACTGGCCACGACCCGCGAAAGACGCTTGAGATCGCTAACCGACCAGACTGTCCCGTCAGCAAATTCGACTCGTTCAACCTGATAACCGGAATCGGTATAACTGTAGATCTTCATCCAGTCAGTGGTGCCCTTTATGGAGAGATAAAGATCTGTGTTCTCTCTCCTCACGACGACATCGTCAGGAATAATGTCGGCAGCCACTTTAATGGTATCTGCATTACCAGCGGTCGTATCAAACTCGCTGATCGTGTCCTGCCCCATCCCTCTGTAGAACAGATAAGTGTCATTGCCACGAGACCCCGACAAGTAATCATTACCGGCACCGCCGTCCAGGGTGTCATCGCCATCATCACCACTGAGGGAATCGTTGCCTGCCCCGCCGTTCAATGTGTCGTTGCCTGTGCCTCCATTCAAGGTGTCGTTACCCTCACCTCCGCTCAACAAATCATTGCCTTCCTCACCATACAACTTGTCATTACCATTGAGGCCATCGAGCACATCATCCCCGACATCGCCATACAAGGTATCAGCCGTATCACTGGCCACGCCACGAGTCATGGTTTTCAGGGTATCGATATCCCATACCGTCCCATCGGCAAACTCGACACGCTCCACCTGATAGTTGATGTTATTGAAGAACGTGACCGACATTTTGTCAGTCGTTCCCTTTATCGAAAGATACAGGTAGGTACCATCGCGACTAACCGTCACATCGGCGGGCGCAATATCGGCTGCTACCTTGATCGTATCGATATTGCCAACGGTCCAGTCGAAATCAGTGACCGTGTCCTGCCCCATGCCTCGGTAAAAAAGATAGGTGTCATTGCCAAGGCCGCCAGACAGCCTGTCGTTGCCCGCACCGCCATCCAGTATGTCATTGGCCGACGTGCCATAAAGCCAATCATCGCCACTCTGCCCGTTGATAATAGTTGCCATTGTATCGCCCATGAGTCAGTACCGATTGAGTTACTGTTATTAATCCAGATTTCCACTTACTACCGCTCCCTGAAACTCTCCGACGCATGCTGCTGCAACGGACTCAGGAAATACTCAATCACCCGCCGCTTGTTCGTCGTCACTTCCGCCGTCACCGCCATGCCCGGCGACAACTTGATGTCCACGCCATTCACATTCAGCGTATCGCTGTTAAGACGAATCTTGCTGCTGTAGATCAAGCCGCGCTTTTCATCTTCGATGGCGTCGTTGGAGACGCTGATGACTTCGCCTTCTATCGTGCCGTACTTGGTGAAGGTGAACGTTTCGACCTTGACGGTAACGGCCTGCCCGGCGCGAACAAAGCCGACGTCCTTGTTTTCCAGCATGGCTTCCACTTCCACGGGCTGGCCGTCGGGGACTAATACCATCAGCGGTTGTGCGGGGGTGACTACGCCGCCGACGGTGTGCACGGCCAGTTGCTGGACGGTGCCGTCTACCGGCGCTTCGAGGGTGGTGAGGTCTTCCTGATAGCGAGCCTTGGTCAGGTCCTGATTGAAAGATGCGATCTTTTGATCGGCTTGCTGCAACAGGTCAAGCATGGCGCGGCGGGTCTGGGCGACCACGCCTTCGCGGCGGCGCTCTGCTTCCTGGCGGGCGGCGGTGGACTGCAGGACGCTGGCTTGCTGCACGCTCAGTTGGCGTTCGAGGTCCAGGCGCGCTTGTTCCTTTTCCAGGTAAGCGTGACGGGCGATGTACTGCTTTTTCAGGAGGTTTTCGTAGTCACTTGCCAGCTTGGTGGCGATAGGCAAAGTTTTCTGCAAACTCATGACTTGAATACGCGCGGCCTGAATGTCGGCCTGGCGTTGCTGAATTTCGGCGTCTACCAGGTCAAGGCTACTGCGGTACTCTTGATACTGGCCCTGCAGCCAGCGCTCAGCCGCCAATACATGCATCGGGTCGGCATCCAGTATGGTGCCGGTCAGATCCCGAGGTGGCTTGCGCTGATTGATTGCGTCGAGCATGGCAGCCGCGCGAGCGCTGTCGATTCGCGCAGCCAGCAAATCACTGCGGACGCGTCCGACATCAGCATCCGCAGATGTGGAGTCCAGCTCCAAAAGCAACTGACCGGCCTTGACCGATTGCCCGTCACGCACATGAATCGCCTTGACCACAGCGGTTTCACTGGACTGAATGGTTTTCGTCTTGCCGCTGGGAATGATTTTGCCGCTGGCTGTCGCTACCACGTCAATCTTGCCCAGGCATGCCCATAGCAACGCCAGAGCGGCAAAAAACATGATCGCCCACATGAAAACACGCGGCGCGGGATGACTGGGTTTATCCTGGAGTTCCAGCGCAGCGGGCAGAAACTGAACTTCATGCGCCAAGCGCTTGGGGGCATCCATCTCACGACGGTGACGCCAAGATTGGCGCCACACGCGGCGGTAGCGCTGCAGTAGTCCGGTCGATTCGGCGTTAGACATGGCTGCCTCCCTGCTGCAGGCGATGAAGGCGCGAGTAATGACCTGCTTGATGTGTGAGCAATTCGGCATGAGTGCCCTGCTCTACAATTTGCCCGCGATCGACTACAACGATGCGGTTGGCATCGCGAACGGCAGACAGCCGATGCGCGATGATGATCACCGTGCGCCCCTTGCAGATGGCCTGCATGTTCTGCTGAACAATGCGCTCGGACTCATAGTCCAGCGCACTGGTGGCCTCGTCGAAAATCAGGATGCGCGGGTTGCCCATCAGGGCGCGGGCGATAGCGATACGTTGGCGCTGACCGCCGGATAACGACGCACCGTGCTCACCGACCATTGTGTCGTAGCCCTCCGGCAGCTCAAGGATGAAGTCGTGGGCGCCAGCCAGTTTGGCCATTTGCATCACGGCTTCCAAAGGCGCTCCGGCATCACTCAAGGCGATGTTTTCGCGAATGCTGCGGTTGAACAGCATATTGTCTTGCAGTACCACGCCGATCTGGCGGCGCAGGGAAGAGACGTCTGCCAGGGCCAGATCCATGCCGTCTACCAACACCCGACCGCGCTCCGGTACATAAAGGCGCTGTAACAGACGCGTCAGTGTGCTTTTGCCAGAGCCGGAACGCCCCACCACACCGATGACCTGGCCTGGCGTGATAACAAGATTGATGCCCCGCAGGATCTCCGAGCCGTCTGGGCGATAGCGGAAATGCACCTGATCAAACTCGATGCGCCCCTTGATCGGCGGTAACGCACTGCGGTTGACTTGCGAGAGTTCGTTACGGGTATTGAGGATGTCGCCCAGGCGCTGCACCGATACGCCGGTCTGCTGGAAGTTGGTCCACAGTTGCGCAAGGCGCATGATCGGCTGGGCAACACGCCCGGCGAGCATGTTGAATGCAATCAACTGACCGACCGAAAGTTGGCCGTCAATCACCAGACGCGCGCCAAACCACAGGGTTGCAACAGTCACCAGTTTGCCGATCAGAGAGACACTTTCGTTGGCAATGGTCGACAGGTTCTGAGTTTTGAATCCGGCAGCGACATAGCCCGCCAACTGGTTATCCCACTTGCGAATGGCTTGAGGCTCCACTGCCATCGATTTAAGGGTGTCGATGCCGTTAACCGTTTCGACCAGAAACGCTTGGTTCTCAGCGCCTCGGGCAAAACTGTCGTTAAGGCGTTTGCGCAACACAGGAGTAATGAGCACCGACACCAGAATGTAGAGCGGCAGGGACAACAGCACGATCAACGTCAACCAACCGCTGTAGTAAAACATCACCGCAATGAACACCACCGAGAACAGCACATCCAGCAACAGGGTGATGGCATTGCCGGTCAGGAAGTTGCGGATGTTTTCCAGTTCACGCACCCGTGCTACCGAATCGCCCACGCGGCGAGCCTGAAAGTACGAGAGCGGCAACGTGATCAAGTGACGAAACAGCTTCGAACCCAGCTCTACGTCGATGCGGCTGGCGGTGTGTGCGAACACGTAGGTGCGCAAGCCAGACAAGGCCGACTCGAACAGCATCACCCCGGCAAGGCCGATGGCGATAACGTCGAGGGTGGTCAATCCGTGATGGACAAGTACCTTGTCCATCACTACCTGGAAGAACAGCGGTGTGATCAGCGAGAAAATTTGCAGGACGAAGGAAACCAGCATCACTTCGCCCAGCAACTTCCGGTACTTGACGATGGCAGGAATGAACCAGGTGAAATCGAAACTTGAAGACTCGCCCGGCGTTCCGGCCTCCGAGCGAATGAGCAGTAACTGGCCTGTCCAACGCTCCTGCAAGGCCTCGAAAGTAACAACCTCGGGGCGTTGAGAAAAAGGGTCGTGGATAAGCGCCTTGCCTTGATCAAGACGCGCGATGATGAAGAAACCACCGTTATTGTCCGCTGCTATCGCGGGAAGTGGTGTACGGTCCAAACGCTCGGTGGTGGTCCTCGCAGCCTTGGCTTTCAAGCCGAGTTTACGGGCCGCCAGTAACAGGCTGTCCTGCGACAGATACTGGTCAGGGCTGCCAAACTCATGGGCAAGTTGCTCTGGCGAAGCCGCCACCTGATGAAAGCGCGCAAGCATGACCAGCGAGGCAAGGCCGGTGTCCAGGCGAGGGGCATTGTCAGGCATTTGAGTGCCCATTTCCGAATCATTCATAGCGCGTCCCTGCCGATCTGCCACTGATGGGCAAATCTGATCAATTTACTAATTAGCTGTAAGCATTCACTTTATTGGATATGCGATTTGCATAACCGACGGGTTCAGTTCGCTACTGCGTTAACTACCGATGTGACGAATATCAGACTCCTGGCGGCAGAAAATCGCGAGCAGGGTCGTAGTCTTGCTTGAGATATAACGCAAGTGCTTTCAGGTCATCAGGACTGAGGATGCCAGCAGACTGTTTGAGCTTGAGGTTATCGAGAATGTAGTCATACCGGGCATCGTTATAATCGCGCACGGCAGCGTACAACTGACGCTGAGCATTGAGTACATCGGCAATATTGCGAGAGCCAACGTCCACGCCCACCTGATTGGCTTCCACGGATTTCTGACCGGAAATGATGCTTTGGCGTCGGGCTGCAATCTGCTCTATGCCCGTATTGATGCCGCGAAACGCATTGCGTGTATTGAGCACCACTTCGCGGCGGCGGTCTTCCTGTTCGTCCTGGCTCTGATACAGACGCTCGGTGGACTCCTTGATCTGGGAGTTGGTCATTCCGCCCGAGTAAAGAGGGATATTGAGCTCAATGCCAATGCTGCTTTGCGCGACCTGGTCGCGATAACCGTTACTGCCGAAGTCAGTCGGGTTACTGTAGCCAAAGCTGTCGTTATCACCTTTGCGATAAGAAGCAACAGCGTCAACAGTGGGGGCATGCCCGGCTTTACGCTGATTAAGCGTTTGCTCGGCAGCACTGACTGCACGCTCGCTGGCTTGCAGCTCAAGATTTTGCCGCAGGGCAATATCGACCCAGGCACGGGCATCATTGGGTATGGGCGCCTCTACCGGCATCTGGTGTCTTATGCCTGCAATTGACGTGTAGCTGTGCTTGGTCAGGCGCTCCAGCGCTTCATAGGCATCATCTACTTTTCGCTGCACCAGTTGCCGGTTGGCCCGGGCATTGTCATAGGCCGCCTGGGCGTCATACACGTCCGTGATGCTTGAAGCACCATCCTCCAGACGCCCTTGAGCCTGGTCGCGCTGACGCAATAGCGCAGCTTCTTCAGCCTGGGCGGCTGCGAACGCGTCCAGTTGGCGCAGTGTTTCAAAGTAGGCCTGGGCAGCGGTCAGCAGCAAGTTTTGCTCTTTGGCCGACAGCTCAAGCCCGGCTTGATCCAGGCTCGATTGCGCAGCCTTCAATTGAAACCAGCGATCAATGCGGAACAACGGCTGACTGAGGTTGGCACGAAACGTTGTGCCACTTCGCTCTCGGCTTAGGGAAGGCTCGTCTCGCTCCAGACGGGTTACTTCTGACGTTGCCCCGGCGGTCAGATTCGGCAGCAGGCCTGCACGCGCCTGAGGCACGCCTTCGCGTTGTGCCCTGTAAGCATGACGCGCTGCGGACAATCGCGCATCGTTGAAAAAGGCGGCTTTATAAACATCTAAAAGATCCGCGTGGCGCTTTAGCAGATCCCGGCGGTCATGAACAACGCCCTGATCGCCTGGCAAATTGACGGTGGCAGGCGCTGCAAACGAGGGAGCCAACGCGATGGTGAGCAGGAACAGCAAAGCCAGTTTGAGGGCATGAGGATACACGGCGCGTCCTTGCGGTAGCATATTGATATCAAAAAGGTGGGCAATACTAGAACGCCATTATGGCGGCGTCAATTATTTGTATCGACCTTGTATCCGATTTGTTGAACTTTTTTTGAGTTTAATTTTGGGGCTACTGACCTCTAGCCCGTGCCCAAGGCTCATCTGCTTAGTATTGATAGGGGGCAGCGTATCTTTTCGATATAGCATTAAGGTCATAATTAAATATATGCAGAAATGCTAATCGGCTATTACGCAAAAACCGGCTCGGCTCAAGGCCGCAGACACACTAATAAAATGACTATGGGTTAAGGAAACAGGCGAAATCATGCTGACCTTCCAGGGCTCTGGATCCGCGACGACGGTCCGTTTTGCATGGCCAGGGTGTAAAACAGAGTCAGCAGGTTCGGGGGGGGGGGGGGCAGCCCTGTATTTGTTTAAAAGCGAGTCATCGACTCTACAGCCTCCCGCGCCACGCACGGGAGGCCTGTCGAATCACTGTTGCCCGGACAACTTCATGATCATTCGCGACAGCAAGTAGATCCGCGGCGCCACGCTGCCCACTTCGGCATACTCTTCAGGCGTATGGATATTGCCGCCGACAATACCGAAGCCGTCCAGCGTCGGTGTGCCCACGCTGGCAGACAGACTTGAATCAGCCGCCCCGCCGCTGCCCTCGATGGTCAGGGTGCGGCCCAGTTCGCCGTAGATGCCTTGTGCCATCGCGACCAATGCATCGGACTGCGCGGTCTGCGGCATCGGTGGCAGGCCACGGACCAGACTGGTCTTGACCTCGGTATCAGGCACCAACCTGTTGGCCGACACCCTGGCCAGATCCTGCTCGACGCGGTCAAACTCCTCCGGTACGGCAGCACGCACATCGGCCTTGGCGCTGGCCTGATCAGGAATCACGTTGGTGCGGTCTCCCGCCTTGAGCACGGTGAAGTTGATGGTGGTTTTCTTCTCCTCGTCACCCAGCTTGCCGAGTTGCAGGATCTGATGGGCAACTTCGGTCGCGGCGTTACGTCCCAACTCAGGCGCAACGCCTGCATGCGAGGCCTTGCCCTTGACTTCGACCAGTGCGGTTGCCGAGCCTTTGCGCCACACCACCAGACCGTCGGCCGGACGTCCCGGCTCCAGGTTGAGCGTGACGTCATGCTCCTTCGCGGTTTTCTTGATCAGCTCGGTAGCGACGCCTGAGCCAGTCTCCTCACTGGCGTCGAGCAGCACCGTGATCTGCGCGTAGTCGGTGAACTTCAGGTTGTGCAAGACTTTCAGCGCATAGATAGCCGCAACGATGCCGCCTTTGTCATCCATCACGCCTGGGCCGTAGGCACGCCCGTCCTTGATATGGAACGGACGCTCGGCCGCAGAGCCTTCCTTGAACACGGTGTCCATGTGCGCCATCAGCAGAATCTTCGCCTTGCCGGTGCCTTTCAGGGTGGCGATGACGTGGTTGCTGGCTTCTGGCGTATTTGGAACGAGCTCGATGGTGGCACCGAGCTTTTTCAGTTCTTCGATCGCGATGTCGCTGACCTTGGTCAGGCCCGGTACATACCCGGACCCCGAGTCGATGTTCACCAGGCGCTCCAGCAGCTTCAAGGCTTCGTCCTTGTATTGCTCGGCATCGGCCTGGATGGCCTTGTGCGGTTCGGCCATGGCCGCCGGTGCCAGAGCTGTCAACGCAAGCGCCAGAGCGAGATGAGCAGCCAGTGGCGAGCGGGAAAATGAGCGCATGTGTTCCATCCTTGTGTTCGGTTCGTCGAGGTTTTTCAAGACCATACCTTACACAGGCACCGGCCGTCATGGCTCAGCTCGCCTTGCGCCAGCGCTCGAAGCGGTCGAAAAGCAGCGCGTAGAGGATCGGAATCAGGCCCAGTGTCACCAGCGTGCCCAATGCAAGGCCACCCATGATGGTGATCGCCATGCCCTCCCAGAGCGGACCGGCAAACAGCATCAGCGGCACCAGACCGATGATGCAGGTCAGTTTGGTCATCACGATCGGCCGCAAGCGCTTGATCGCGGCATGGACCACTGCGTCACGCACCGCCAGGCCTTGCTCGCGCTCAGCCTCGATACGTTCGAGCAGCAGCACGGCATTGTTGACGATGATGCCGGCCAGCGACAGCAGCCCGAAGGTGGCCATGAAGCCGAACGGATAGCCAGTGAGCACCAATGCCAGCGCCACGCCGATCAGCACGAAGGGCACGCTGGAGATGACGATCAGCAGCTTGCGGAACGAATTGAACTGCCAGACGAACAACAACAGCATCGCGACCAGCGCGTGTGGCATGTACTGCAGCAGCGCCTGATTGGCCTCGGCCGAGTCTTCTATTTCGCCACCCGGTTCGATGTGGTAACCCGCCGGCAGGCTGATTGCAGCCATCTGCGGGGCCAACTGCTCGACGATCGAGGTCGCTGTCATTGACGGATTGTGTCCGACCACCGTGATCGCGCGTTGCAGATTACGCCGCTGGATGGTCGATGCCTCGGCCCTGGGCTCGACAGTGGCAATGGCCGACAACATCAACGGCGCGCCCCCGGAAGCCGGGTAAATCAATGTGCTGTCCAGATCATTGCCCGGTTTGCTCAGCGTGCTCTGCTCGCGCGCCACAACGGCGACAGCAGTATCGCCATCCTGCAGCGACGACACGGACAGCCCGCTGTTTCTCAGTTGCAGGGCCTGGGCGATGTCCTGAGTGGCAACACCGGCCTGCAAGGCCTTGTACGGATCGACGACAACGTCGTAACGCAGCAATCGGGTCCGCCAGTCATCGTGGACGTCCAGGGTTCCGGGCAACGCCGATAACGCCTGCTCGATCTGCCGGCTAATACCGCGCAGCACGTTCTCGTCAGGACCGATGACCCGGTAGACCGCAATCCCCGCCTCGGTGGTGCCCATCGAGAATCGTTTGGGCTGCGCTTCGATTTCGGGGTGCTGCGCGAGGATGAAATGCCGTGTGCGCTCGATCACCGCATCGAGATTCGCGCCTTCGCGCACGCTGACAGTGAAGTACGCGATATTCGGCGCGGGCAACGGGGGATTGAGGCCAAGCACGATACGCGGCCCGCCACTGGCGACATAGCCAATGCTGTGTTCCACATCCTGATCGCTGCTCAGCCACTGGCTGATATCACGCACCGCCTGCGACGTGTCACGCGAGCTGCTGCCGGGCTCCAGCACCAGCGGGATCTGGAACTGCATGCGGTCCGACTTCGGCAGAAAATCGTACGGCACCCGGGTCAGCACCACGACCGCCAACGCCAGCAACCCCATCATGCAGGCAATGAAGAGCAGCGAGTGATTCAGCAACCCCTCGATGACCTTGCGATAGCCACGGTAGAACACCGAGGCATACTCATCAGCCTCATCAGCCTCATCAGCCTCATCAGCCTCATCCGCCGACGCCGTGACGGCCGGCACCCTGGCGAAATAGAAGCACAACAGAGGCGTCACCGTGACGCTGAGCAGCCAGGAGCTGATCAGCGTCGTGGCGAGCACAACCGCCAGCGACCGCAGGTATTCGTTGGTGCTGGTCTGCCCCAGAAAGAAGGGCGAAAACGCCAGCACGATGACCAGTGAAGAGGTCAGCAGAGGGACCATCAAGGTGCGCCCTGCCTCCTCACAGGCGCGCCGTCGATCCTCTCCCGCATGCAGGCGTCGCTCGATGTCTTCGGCGATGACAATGCCGTTATCCACCAGCAACCCCAGGGCCAGGATGATCGCGGCAATCGACACCGTCTGCAGCTCGATCCCCAGGGCGCGCATGACCAGCAGCGTACTGAGGATGGTCAAGGGCACAATCACCCCGACCACCAGCCCGGTGCGCCAGCCCAGAAACAGCATGACCACGCACATCACGATCACAACCGTCTCGGCCATGACGTGATACATCTTGCTCATCTCGTGCTCGACCACGCTGGACTGGAAGGTCACCACGTGTAAGGTAAAGCCCGTCGGAAGTTGCTGCTCCAGCTCACCGAGTCGCTTGCGCAAGGCATCACCGAACGTTTGCACATTGAGGCCTGGCTGCATCGAAACGGCCAATACCACGGCGTCCTGTCCCTGATAGATCGCTTCGGTTTCAGGCGGGTCGACAGGGCTCACCGATACCCTGCTCAGGTTCTGCAACTCGACCTTCTGACCACTGGGCAACTGCACCGGGAACTGCCGAAGTTGCTCCGGCGAAAGCACCTCGCCACTGATCGAAAGCGTGGTGCTCTGCTGCCCGATGACCGGGTTGCCTCCCGTTGCGATCAGGTTGCGGGCCTGCAGTTGCTGAAGCAGCTGTTGCGGGGAAAGTCCGGCGGCGGCCAGCGTCTGGTGATTGAAGTCGAGGTAAATGCGCTCATCCTGCAGTCCATACAACTGGACCTGATCGACGCCCTTGAGCGCATACAGCTGATCGCGCAAGCGTTTGATCGGGCCGCGCATCTCGCTCATGGTGAAACCCGGCGCGGTCAGCGCGACCGAAGCCACGGCGACGCGACCGAAATCATCATCGACGAAAGGCCCTTGGGTGCCAGGCGGAAAAGCACCGCTCGTTTCGCTCACCTTCGCCCGGAGCCGTTGCCACAGCAGCCCGAGATCCTTGACGTTGTCATACGCCGTGACCTGCACGATCACTCGGCCAGGCTGGACCGTGGTGAGCACGTTCTTGATCTCGGCCAGTTCACGGATACGCTCTTCGAGCGGCCTGGCGAGCAGTTCCTCGGTGCGCTCTGCGGGCAGCCCTTCCAGAGACACGCTGACCAGTGCGTCGCGAACGGTCACCGACGGCTCTTCCTGAGAAGGAAAGCTCAAAAAGCTAACGACACCAGCCAGCAAAATCAGCAAGGCGGCAAACAGCGTCAAACGGCTAGCGCCCATGGCGCGGGAGGTAAGGTTCATTGCGTGGCACCGCTCAGGCGAGTGTCTGAGTGAAACAGCGTGACGGGCTGACCGTCCTGCAGAAAGGCGGCGCCGGCGGTGACCACCTGCTCACCTGCGACCAGCCCGCTGACGATCAGTGCACGGCCTTCTCTGACTGTACCCAGCGTGACAGAGCGGACGGCGACTGTTCCTCCTGACTGGTAGACGAAGACTTCGGCAAGGTGGCTGCTGGTCCCCATCCATAATGCTTGCACCGGAACCGACAGTGCCTGTGCGTCGGCAGCGGGATGCATTTGCACAAGCAGCGTGACGCCACTGGGCAGCCTGCCGGCAGGCCGCAGCACTCGGAACACGGCCGTTCTGACCAGCCCGTCATCGGCTCGGGGCGAAATGCCTTCCAGGGCGAGATCAAACCCTGCCGTACCGTCTGCACTATTCGAGGCCATGGCGAGGTCGCCAGGCTGAAGCGAATCGGCAAGTGCCAACGGAACAGCTGCCACCACTTGTTGCTCTGCAGCGGATTCGACATCCAGCAGCACCTGCCCGGCGGGCAACAAGTTCTGCGGTTGTGCATGGCGGGCCACCACGCGCCCGGCAAAGGGGGCGATCAAGCGGGTGCGATCCAGTTCGCGACGGGCCAGGTCCAGCTCGGCTTGCGTGCGGATCAGCTCGGCGCTGGCTTGTTCACTGGACGACTGGGCCGACTCGACCACGCTCTGGGCGACACTGCCCGCTGCGAGCAGGTTTTGCTGACGCTGGAAGTTACGCTGGCGCTCCAGCGCCTGGGCCCGAGCCAGCCGCAAAGCGGCCTGCGCCTCCTGCAGACGCAATTGCGCAGGCTGCGGATCAAGGCGGGCGAGCACCTGGCCCGGCTTGACGCTATCGCCAATGTCGACCCGCAGCTCTGTCAGGGTGCCTGCCGATTCAAACGCCAGACTGGCGCGCTCCTGCTCTCGAACAGTGCCGATGAAGCGCAGCGCAGCGCCCTCTCCTGCCCGCACCGTCTCAACCTTGACCGCCCGGACAGGCGGAGCACTGGCCGTCTGTTTATCACCGCAACCACTGATCATCAGAGTGATCAGCACCACGCCGCAAGCGCGTGACACACACCGCCGTAGAGCCAGAAACGCATCAGGATTCAATCGCATGGCAGGCTTCAACCCTTCAGAAAGCGTAATTCAAGACAATCAGGCCACTGCCTTCGGCATCGGTCTCGACCAACGGGCTGCCCCGGGTCTGGTCGGTGTAGTGCGTCACCCCGACGCTTGCGACGGTTGACCAGTGGGCGTCGAAGGTATGCTGCCAGGCGAGCGCCGCCGAGTACGCGTAAATGCCGCTGTCTGCGTTGAAACGGGAGAAGCCGGTGCGCTGACTCTGAATCGGACTCACGCCGAAATAGGTCTGGTTGTAACGACCGTCACCGGCGTGCGCATCAATGTCGAGGGTCACCGTGTCGGTCTGGCTGTGATAAGCGATGCCCTCGAAGCCCAACCGATAGCGATTGCCACGTTGTTCGCCAGCCACCCGCAGTTCGGCCTCGGCACTGACGGACAGCCACGGCATCAGTTGCTGAGAAACCATGAAGTCGCCAACGGTCGCGCCCTTGACGGTACCCATCCCTATCAGCTCGTTGGAACCCGGCCGATTCGTGCTGTTTTTCTCGGTACGACCGAAATCGTAATTGAGTGCAGCGCTGGCACCGAACCCGGAATCCGACTGCCATTGCAGCCCCAGACCGCGCGTGGTATCGGCGAAGAAGATGCCACGCTGGACCGTCAGCATGGGCACCACCTGACTGCGGTATTCATCAGCCCCCATGTAGCGCGGCAGCACGGCCATGCCGAGTCCGAAATTGACGTTGAACCGGTCACCCAGAATCGATTGGCCTTGAGCAGTGCTGTCCTGCGCGCAGGCCTGACCGGCCAGGGTCATGGCCGCAGAGGTGATCAACACGGTCAGCACAGGTTTAAGCAGCGCAGAGCGCAGGTGAGTACGAGAGATTGCAGGGCTCATGGGGATACTCCGGTTTCATTCAGGATTGGGGTGGGGTTGTCGGTTCTGCTCCGCGCAGCACTCGAAACACATCGATGCGGTTCTGCTGCAGCGCATCGAGGGACTTGCGAGCGGCTGCGTCGGCTTCGGCAATACGGAGAGTGGAAACCAGCAATGCAGTACGCTCGACGGCGCCCGCATTGAGTTCAAAGGACAGGCGCCGCACTTTTTCCTGGACCAGCGCCACCCGCTCGACCTCGTTGCGGACCTGGTTCAGGGCCTGCTGACGGCGGGTCAGCACGGCGGACATTTCACGGAAGGCGTTCTGCACGGCCTTTTCATACTCGGCCACCGCGATCTGCTGACGCACCTTGGCAAGATCCAGGTTGGCCTGATTACGCCCGCCGTCGAACAGCGGCAGATTCAATTGCGGGGTGAACAGCCAGGCACCGCTGCCGTTGCTGAACAAGGTGCGCAGGCTGTCGCTCTGCAAGCCCACGCCGGTACTGAGTTTTATGGACGGAAAGAACGCCGCACGGGCAGCACCAATGTTGGCATTGCTGGCCTTGAGCGCTTCTTCGCGCTGGCGGATGTCAAAACGCTCCAGCAGACGCTGAGACGGCAGATTCGACAGCCAGGCCGGCGTCTCTACCAGCGCGGCGGTCAGCGCAGGGGTATCTGGCTTAGTCGCGGGCAACGCTGTCGAATAGCCGGTAAGCAACAACAAGGCCTGCGACGCGTTGGCGTGATCGCTTGCCGCATCCTGTACCTGCTGTTGCGCGGTCAGAGTGTCGAGGCGCTGAACCATCAGATCGTCCAGCGAAAGTGCACCTTGACGCTGCTGCTCTTCGGCCGCCTTGACCAGCATCAGCCGCGCCTCGTGAACCGCCTGCGCATCCTGCTGCACGGCGGCGGCCAGACGCTCGGCCAGCCAGGCGCGGGCGACTTCCGCAACCAGCGCACTGCGTGCCGCCTGCTGGCCGTAGGTGCTGGCCAGATAATCGTGCCGCGCCGCCTCTGACAGGCTGCGCACGCGCCCGAAAAAATCCAGTTCGAAGTCAGAGACGCCCACCGACGCGATGGAAATGTCCTGGCCATAACGCTCGTCGGCGGCCGCATTATCGAAGTGCTGACGATCGCGCTCGACACCTGCAGCAAGGGTCGGAAAACGATCGGCACGGGTGATGCCGCGCATTGCCCTGGCCTCCTCCACACGCAGCACCGCCACACGAAAATCGCGATTGAACGCCAGAGCCGATTGCAGCAGCCCGCGCAGCTCTCCCTTTGGCGACAACTCGGCAGCGAGCGCTTCTTCGTCGGCAGTGAGCGTCAGGTCGGCGGAAGTACTCGAGGCCCGGACAACAGCAGACACCTGATCGACAGGGACCGGCAACGCTGGACGCTGATAGGCCGGTATCAACGAGCAGCCCGAAAGAACCAGGCTCGCGAGCATGGCCAGGCCATACCGGCGGCGGTTGCGGATACGCTTGGACAGCGGTGTACTCATCGGCATAGGATCTGTCCGCGACAGTGGGCTCTGGGCAGCATCCTGAACGTCGACTTTCAACAAACCGTTCGTGAATTATCAAGACTTGATCAAGAGGCGCGCTCGTGTCAGGAAAACGCATTCTTATCGTTGAAGACGATGCCGACAGTGCCAGCATTCTTGAGGCTTACCTGCGTCGTGACGGCTTCAACGTCGGGCTGGCCGAAAACGGTCAGCGCGGTATCGATATGCACCGTCAGTGGAAACCCGACCTGATTCTGCTGGACGTCATGCTGCCGCTTGTCAGTGGCACGGACGTGCTTTCGGCAGTCCGGCGCTGCAGCGACACGCCGGTGATCATGGTCACCGCCATGGGCGACGAACCGGAAAAGCTCGGTGCCTTGCGCTATGGGGCCGACGATTATGTGGTCAAGCCCTACAATCCGCGGGAAGTGGTGGCCCGCGTGCATGCGGTTCTACGGCGCTCCCAGCAGAGCGGCAACAACGAGCGTCATTTACGCTACCAGAACCTGCTGGTGGAGCTGGACGCCGTCACCGCGATCATTGAAGGTCAGGATGGCGCAGAGACCGTACTCGACCTGACACCTACCGAGTTCAAGATCCTTTCAACGCTGCTGAAAACGCCGTCCAAGGCCTTCACTCGCGAAGAACTGCTGGAAATCTGCCTGCCCGACAGCGAGGCGCTGGCCAGGGTTGTCGATGCGCATGTGCATAACCTGCGGCGCAAGCTGGAGATCCATGGCGTGGAAAACGTGCTGGTCACCGTCCGTTCGGTCGGCTATCGATTCAGGTAATCCTCATGCGACATTTTTTCAGGCACAGACAAAAACCGTTGTGGCACTGGGTCGGCATGCGCATGAGCATGCTCGCCGTCGGTGCGGTCATCGTCATCGCGTTTTGCATGTGGCTGCACGTCACGGTCTCTGACTGGCTCACCCTGCAGGCAATGCCGGCCGACGTGCGCATGGAATTCCTTCGACTGCAGGCCGAGCCCACCCTGGACATGGCCAAGCTGCGCGAACTGTTCGTCGAGTATTACCCGATCGAAAACCTGCTGCCGGGCATTGCCAACAAGGAATGGTGGGTACTGGCAGCGCTGGTGTCGATCGCGATCCCGATCATCATATTCTTCGGCTTTCTGTTTTCCCGTCCGCTTTCAAGCCAGTTCTCCTCGATTGCCAGAGGCGCACGTCAGGTCGCCCAGGGTGATTTCAAGACACGCCTGCCGATGAGCACCAACGGCCCGGACGAACTACAGGCACTGGTCAGCGACTTCAACACCATGACCACCCAGCTCGGCCGTTACGAACTGGAAGTCAGCGAATCCAGCGCCATGATTGCCCACGAGCTGCGTACGCCTCTGAATGCCGCCATGGGGCGCATACAAGGCATGATCGACGAAGTGTTCCCGCGTGACCTGGCACAACTGGAAATGGTCCACCGCCAGCTCGGCCAGTTGAACAAACTGGTGAGTGATCTGCACCTGCTCTCGCTCGCCAGCGCGGGTCAGCTGACCCTGGACAAGACGGAGTTTTCCCTTGAGAAACTGGTGGTCGAACGGCTGGGCTGGTTTGCCGCACCGCTCGATGAGGCCGGTGTCGTCGTGACGATCGATATTCCGCGGAAATTGACCGTCAACGCCGACCGTGACCGGATCGGTCAGGTGGTGAATATTCTCGTCGATAATGCGCTGCGCTATTCGGCGATGGGCGGAGAGCTGCTGATTGTCGGCAGAGCCAGCGCAGGGCGCATGGAACTGAGCATCTCGGACCGTGGCCCCGGTTTCGGCCCGGAGAACCTCGAACAGGTATTCGACCGTTTCTGGCGTGCCGAACGTTCGCGGGCGCGCTATTCGGGAGGCAGCGGCCTTGGCCTGTCCATCGCCAGGGCCATTTGCCTCGAGCATGACGGCACTATCGAGGTCCGCAACAGACCAGGCGGAGGATCCGTCACCCGCCTGGAGATTCCGGGCTGAGCCTGTCTGCCCGGCCCCGCAGATCAGTGCCCCATCAACGAGTCGATGCCGTCCGGCTTGTCATGCACACCAAACCGGTCCACCAGCGTAGCGGTGGCGCGGTTCATGCCGATAACGTCCACACTGATACCTGCTTTTCTCAGTTTCAAAACCACCTTGTCGAGTGCGGCAATAGCGGTGATGTCCCAGAAATGCGCCTCGCGCAGATCGATCACCAGTGTATCGAGGCTTTCACGCAGGTCGAACGAGGCCATGAAACGGTCAGCGGAGGCGAAGAATACCTGGCCGGTCACGTAGTAGGTGCGATGGCTGTGCAACGGATCACGATGCGACGTGACTTCCAGGAAATGAGCGATCTTGCTGGCAAAGAACATCGAGGCAAGCAGAGACCCCACCAGCACCCCATAGGCAAGGTTGTGGGTCGCCACGACCACCACCACGGTGACCACCATCACGATGTTGGTCGAGAGCGGGTATTCCTTGAGGTTGCGGATCGACCCCCAACTGAAGGTACTGATCGACACCATGATCATCACCGCCACCAGCGCCGCCATCGGAATACGCGCCAGCCATTCACCCAGAAACAGCATCATGATCAACAGCAGCAAACCTGCGCTGAGGGTTGAAAGACGTGTTCTGCCGCCAGACTTCACGTTGATCATCGACTGGCCGATCATGGCGCAGCCGGCCATGCCACCGATCAGCCCCGTGGCGATATTGGCAATGCCCTGCCCTTTGCACTCACGGTTTCGGTCACTGGTGGTATCGGTCAGGTCATCGACGATGGTCGCGGTCATCATCGACTCCAGCAGGCCCACCACGGCCAGCGCGGCGGAATACGGCAGAATGATCAACAGCGTGTCGAGGTTGAGCGCGACGTCCGGCCACATGAAGGTCGGCAGGCTGTCGGGCATTGCGCCCATGTCACCCACGGTTCGTACATCAAGCCCCATGCAAATGGAAATCGCGGTGAGCACCAGAATGCACACCAGCGGCGAAGGCAGCAGCTTTCCCAGCACCGGCACACGCGGGAACAGGTAGATGATTGCCAGGCCCGCTGCGGTCATGGCGTACACCGGCCAGGTCACATGGGTCAATTCCGGCAACTGGGCCATGAAGATCAGAATTGCCAGTGCATTCACGAACCCGGTAACCACCGAGCGTGAAACGAAGCGCATCAATTCACCCAGGCGCAGATAGCCGGCGATGATCTGCAGTACGCCGCAGAGCAAGGTGGCGGCCAGTAAATACTGAAGCCCGTGCTCTTTGACCAGATTCACCATCAGCAAGGCCATCGCACCGGTGGCCGCAGAAATCATCGCCGGGCGCCCGCCCACGAAAGCGATGACCACGCAGATACAGAACGACGCGTAAAGCCCGACTTTCGGGTCTACCCCGGTAATGACGGAGAACGCGATGGCCTCTGGAATCAGGGCCAATGCAACAACAAGCCCGGCCAATACATCGGCACGAACGTTGGAAAACCACGTAGCTTTGATTTTTTCTAACATGGGAATACCTGTGACAGACGCAGCAAGACGCACGGCAGCGATTGCCGGACGAGCAGGAGCATCGGTTTTCGATTGAGTAGTCAGATTGGGAGTGGCGGCGACCAAAAAACGGGCGCAGCAACGGGCGACTGCAGCAAGAAGGCAGTCAGGTGTTGCGAGGGGGGCGTAGCGCTAAGGCGGCGTAGGCAGCCAGTTGGAACGGGGCACGTCTATTTCCTTCGATGGGTCGTAAGGCGCTGGCATCATAGACCTATCCGTTTGAGGGGTTCAAGCGTAAGTCATCTCTCCGAACGACCTGAGTGACGGATGGCGCAACCCCCTGAAACACGTGAACAAGCCATCTGATACTGTTTTTTACAGCTGTTGTGTCTCTGTTCGTTATGGCCGGTTTCGCTCATGATGCAGCCTTGTCGATTCGATGCCGCTTATGAAACGCTACGAAAAATTCGCCGCCGACATCTCGGAAATGATTCGCAGCGGCGTCCTGCCCGCCGGGGAAAAAGTCCCGTCCGTACGGGTCGCGAGTCGCACCTGGTCCGTCAGCCCGGCAACGGTCTTCAAGGCCTATTACCTGCTGGAAGACAAGGGACTGATTCAGGCCCGCGCACGCTCCGGGTATTACGTGCGTGAGCATGCCGCCAACGCACTGACCGAACCTGAACTGGTCAGACATACCAGCGAAGGTACCGAACTGGGCGTCAGCGACCTGATCTTTTCAGTGCTCGGCTCGCTCAAGGACCCGGACACCGTACCGTTCGGCTCGGCGTTTCCCAGCCCGCACCTGTATCCGCTGGCGAGCCTGGCGAAGTCGATGGCGTCAGCTGTGCGTGCGCTGACGCCTGCAGGCATCGTCAGCGACATGACCACCGGGAATCCCGAGCTGCGCCGACAGATCGCCCTGCGCTACATGATCAGTGGCGTGCGCTTGCCGGCGGACGAACTGGTCATTACCAATGGCGCGATGGAAGCCCTGAACCTGTGCCTGCAGTGCGTCACCGAGCCCGGCGACCTGGTCGCCATCGAAGCCCCGGCGTTCTATGCCTGCCTTCAAGTGCTGGAGCGTCTGAAGCTGAAAGCCGTCGAAATCCCCGTGCATCCGCGTGACGGCGTGGACCTCGACTCGCTGCAGGACAGCCTGACACGCCTGCCGATCAAGGCTTGCTGGTTCATGAGCAGCTTTCAGAACCCATTGGGCGCGAGCATGACTCAGGCGAACAGGATCAGGCTCTACGACCTGCTGGAACAGCAGCAGATCCCGCTGATCGAGGACGATGTGTACGCCGAACTGTATTACGGCGCCAACGCGCCTCACCCGGTGAAAAGCCTGGATCGCAGCGGACTGGTGATGCACTGCAGCTCGTTTTCCAAGACCCTCGCGCCCGGCTATCGGGTCGGCTGGGTGGCAGGCGGTCGTTACACCGAACAGATTGACCGCCTCAAGCTCATGACCACCCTCTCCCCTTCGGTCCCCGCCCAGGCCGCGCTCGCCGACTACCTCAAGCACGGTGGCTATGACCGCCATCTGCGCAAACTGCGTGACACCCTCGAACTGCAACAAGGCGCGATGCTCGCTGCTGCCGCCCGCTATTTCCCGGCGGCGACACGCGTCACCCGCCCCGTCGGCGGCTACTTTCTGTGGTTCGAATTCCCCGAGCAGGTTGATTCGCTGCAGCTCTTTCAACTCGCACTCGCGCAGGGCATCAGCCTGGCACCCGGCCCGATCTTTTCCGCGTCCAGGCGCTTCAAGAACTGCGCGCGTCTCAACTACGGCACACCCTGGGATGAACGCAGCGAGCAGGCCATGGCGATGCTGGGGCGTATCCTCGCGTCGTTCTGAGCATTTTCATGCCTTCACAAAGGCAACTGATCCGTATTTTTAAGCCGTTTCTGAATCTGTACCAGAATCAGTCCGAGCACGATAATGGCAGCGCTTTCAAACGCGCAGGATGACCGCCAAGAGCGACGCCTGCGGCTCGTTACAGACGGATCGATCAGCAGGAGACGCTCATGGGCAAGCTCGGACTTTCTTTGATAGGTTTTTTATTGTTGGCAATCGCGGTGGGTTTGTTGGGGACTATTTCGCCATATTGAGGCGCCGCGAGCCAGGAATACTGAAGCCGCGTTGCATTACCGCCAAAACGAAAAAACCCGCCATTAGGCGGGTTTTTCTTGTTCAAAGGCCTTATACATTGCCTTTGAAGTATTGTCTGGCTCCACGACCTGGACTCGAACCAGGGACCCAGTGATTAACAGTCACTTGCTCTACCAACTGAGCTATCGCGGAATGAGCGCTATGTTACTGATTCGGAAAAGGAAGTCAAGCAGAGCAGAAAAAAATCCTGCTCGTTCATCCGGATGTCATTTCCGGCCAGACAGGGGCACAGTTCATAACACACGCTCACCTGCTTGATCCGGTAGTGAAAGGTATTCTTCACCCCGAACCCTGATCGCAATGAGTCAGGCGCCTGTTCAACGCCGACTGAACGCGCCTCAGCGCTGCACGCACAGCTTGTAACCCAGGCCATGGGCGGTGTGCAGCAACGGCGTGTCGTGCCCGCCATCCAGTACCCGCCTGAGCACATGAATGTTGCTGCGCAGGCTGCTGCTGTTCGGGGCATCACGGCCCCAAAGCGCCTCTTCCAGTTCGGAGCGCTTGACGATATGCGGGCTCTTGCGCATCAACAGTTCCAACAGCTTCATGTTGGTCGGGTTGAGCTTCAAGGGCACGCCTTTGCGGGTGATTTCAAGGGTGTCCAGATCGAACTGCAGGTCGGCGACCACCATCATCCGGTTGTCCTGGCGCTGCCGTCGGCTGACGATCGCTTCGACTCTGGCGAGCACTTCGGACATCGCGAACGGCTTGGTGATGTAGTCGTCGGCCCCCACCTTGAAACCGGTGAGCCGATCATCCAGTTCATCGCGCGCGCTGAGCATCACAATCGCGACTTCCGACTTCGAATACTGGCGCAGGCTGTGGCAGATCTGATTGCCGTCGATGCCGGGCAGCATGATGTCGAGAATGATCGCATCGAAGCGTTTCGAGGCGGCCAGGTGCAGCCCGCTCAGGCCGTCCAGCGCCCCTTCTACCGCATGCCCCCTGAGTTCGAAGAATTCCAGCAGGTTATCGTGAATATCACGGTGGTCTTCAATAACCAGAATGTTCATTGCCGCGCCTTCTTGTCTTTCTACCCGGCCGACCGGGAACCTGTTACCAATGAGTCTGCAGGCTGCGTGACGAATGCATCAAGTCTGTTGACGGCCACCGCCCGGTGAATCGGCTGTTGCAACCTTGATCGACCATAGAAGCACAAGGCGACCAGCAGTGTACTCAGCCACACCACGATACCCGCCCAGAAGGTGTGTGACATGAAGTGCCAGCCTTGCAGTACCCGCGTGGTGCCGTAAATCATCCCGAGCAGGAGAATGCCCGCCAGCAGAATGTTCGAATGCCGCCAGCAGTAGCGACGAGCCACGAAGTACAGGGCCAGCAGACTGAATGCGCTTGACGCATGACCGCCCGGCCAGCATCGCCCGGCGCCGGCCTCATGCAGCAGGTTGAAGTTCCTGAACCACTCGATGTGCGCCTGGCTGCCACCGTACAAGGTGGTCTCGACGGGGCAGTAAACGCTGGTATGGCTTTTCAGGTAATGGATCATGGCGGTGCTCAGCGCAAAGGCAACGATGACGAAAAAGAAGTCCAGCCGGTGCCTGCGTGCAAAGCGTAGAAAGGTGCCCAACCGAGAGCCCGTCAGCCGCCTTGCGAGGCGCGAATCATCATATTTTTCCAGCAACGGCCAGACAAAGGACAGCATCGCACCGATGATCGCCAGTTCCCCGGTCCAGTTCGGAAGAATCCGCGCCCATCTGTGCGTGATGTTCTCGAACAGATGGCTCTGGCCGACGGGAAACACCCCGGCCGTCGAATCAAAAAACAGGTCACTCAGTTGCCGGTCGATCGTGGTCAGGTCGAAAGTAACGAAGACCAGTAAAGCGAAAAACACCGGTACACCCAGGTTGATGCCGTAAAACCGCAGCCTGGCGCTGGAAGAGGTCGTCAATTGAATTGCTCGCGGTTGAGGTTTGCCCATTGCCCGGCATTCAGAGAGCCGAGAATTTTCGGCGGGTGGGTGCCGTCTATTTGTACGAAAAACGCCTGGGCGTACTCACTCGAGCGCTCGCCGCCAGGTACGCCGGCCTTGCGTTCGAACTGGTCGATGCAGCCACTGTGGGTCACCAGCACCATGTTCTCGCCGCTGACCTTGTGAGCCTGCACAGCCTTCATGAAGCCGCTGTCACAGTCGTTGATCCAGTCTTGGCCAGCCACCGCGTGCCCGGCCAACAGTTGCGCAGTCTGTTGCGTGCGGGTCTTGGGGCTGGCGATCAGGCGCGCGTGATCCATGCCCATTTTCTGCAACCCGGCGCCCACCGCCAGAGCGGCGTCGCGGCCGTTGGAGGTAATGCCGTCGGCGTCGCTCATGCACGGGTTGTTCGAGCGGTCACAGCGTTCGGCATGGCGAATCATCACCACCACATCGCCTTGTCGCCAGTGCTCGCGGAGGCCGGAAACGCTCAGGTTGCTGCCCACCCCCAGGTCCACCACGTGCACGCCCGAGAAGGCCGAGTAGAACCACGCGCAGATAGCCGTCAGCACGACGGCAACAGACATCGATACGATGTGCCGATGCAACTTGTAGCGCTGACTGATGCCCGAACGGGGCAGTACATTCTTGTTGATTATCGTGTCGGTCAAGGGACCACTCCTGCCATGAACCTATGTCTGGCGTTGACCCAGGGAGTGCCCGAGGTCTGCGCCGCTCCCATGCAGGCAAGATAGGTTCAGCATCGTCCCGATGCAGTGAAGAAGATGTGAAAAACGTGTTGTGGCCCAGCGCCACATTTTTCACGCGAGCCCTCTGGAATGGGGCTTTGCGGTTTTACGGGCGTGAACATGAAGATAAATTAAGCGTTTTTCCGGAAAGTTCCGTGTCCATCCGGACAATTTTGACCTGGCCGACCGTCTGCTGAAGCTGCGGCGCGCAAAGGATTAGCCACTAAAACGCTTATCGTTTACCATGCCGCGCGTCGGTTTCCGAGAGGAACTAACAGGGAATTCGCACGCCTTTCTCACCAGGCGAAAAACGAAACTGCCCCCGCAACTGTAGGCACCGAGCCTGCTCCATGACTGCCACTGGATCGTGATCCGGGAAGGCCGGAGCCTGGCGATGACGTGTCAGTCAGGAGACCTGCCGACCCGCT
This sequence comes from Pseudomonas sp. MEJ108, assembly GCF_030208985.1. NCBI lineage: Bacteria > Pseudomonadati > Pseudomonadota > Gammaproteobacteria > Pseudomonadales > Pseudomonadaceae > Pseudomonas > Pseudomonas sp. MEJ108. The sequence continues at coordinate 5,822 of NZ_JARVSW010000014.1, read as the reverse complement.
TCAACCCACTAACCGGCGGGGTGTCCGGGAAGGACATCCGCACGCGTCGGCATTTCCCGCCGTGCCCGGTCATCATCCGGGGATGTGTTTCCTGATGTGCATTGCGCCCTGGCACCTGCTCCAACGGAGACCGCATTCCATGTCGCTGCCCCGCCTCGCCGCACTCGCTGCCAGCCTGACGCTGTCCACCCTGGCCCTCGCCGCCCCCACTCAGTACCCGCTGACCCTTGAAAACTGTGGCGCGACCCTGACCTTCACGCATGCGCCAACCAAGGCTGTGACCATTGGCCAGGCCGGCACCGAAATGCTTTACGAACTGGGCCTGGGCGACAGACTGGTCGGCACTTCGCTGTGGTTCAACAACGTATTGCCACGCTTCAAGGCGCAGAACGACAAGGTCGAACGCCTGGCCGACAACGAGCCCAGTTTCGAGGCAGTGATCGGCAAGCGTCCGGAACTGGTGGCCGTGCAGCTGGAGTGGATGGTCGGCAAACAGGGCGTGGTCGGCACCCGCGAGCAGTTCCATGACCTGAAGATACCCACTTACATCCTGCCGTCCGACTGCGAAGGCAAGGACAATCTGGTCGGTGCCGATGGCACACGTCTGGAGCCATTCCGCATCGAGACCATCTACAAGAGCATCGGGCAACTGGCGAAGATCTTCGATGTGCAGGATCGCGGCGACGCGCTGGTTACTGACCTCAAGGCCCGCCTGAGCGCGGCGATTGCCAACGTCAGGCAGAACAAGGCCAACGACGTCTCGGCGCTGTTCTGGTTCTCCAGCTCCGACCTTGCCAGCGACCCTTTCGTGGCAGGCCGCAAAGGTATTCCGGACTTCATGCTCAACAGCCTGGGCATGCGCAATATCGTTCAGTCCGACGAAGAGTGGCCAACCGTGGGCTGGGAAACCATCGCCAAGGCCAACCCGAGCATTCTGGTCATCGCGCGCATGGATCGCCGCCGTTTCCCGGCCGACGATTACCTGAAAAAAATCGAATTCCTCAAGACCGACCCGGTGACCCGCAACATGGACGCGGTCAAGCATGACCGGATCGTGATCATCGACGCCGAGGGCATGCAGGCTGGCCTGCGTCTGTTCACCGGGTTCGAGGAACTGGCTGACGCCGCCAACCGTTTCAACGCTGCCAAATGAGATTGCCGATAGCATTGAGTCATGTGCTCTGGGTTTCGGCCGTGCTGGTGCTGGCGATCATGATCGGGGCCGCGATCGGCGAAACCTCGATCAGCCTGAACGTGGTCTTTCAGGTGCTGGCCAACAAACTCTGGGCCGCCGGCTATGTGCTCGACCCTATCGACGAAGGCATCGTCTGGAACTACCGGCTGACCCGCGCCATTGTCGCAGCCGCCTGCGGGGCCGGGCTGGCGATCTGTGGCGTGGTGTTGCAGTCGTTATTGCGCAACCCGCTGGCAGACCCGTATCTGCTGGGGATTTCCGCAGGGGCCTCGACCGGCGCGGTACTGGTCGCCATTCTGGGCTTCGGTGCAGGCGCAATCTCGATGTCGGCCGGCGCCTTTGTCGGTGCCGTGGCGGCATTTTCGCTGGTCGCCCTGCTGGCGCACTCTTCACGCGGCACCACGGCAGCCGGGCAGATCATTCTGGCCGGGATCGCCGGTTCGCAACTGTTCAATGCCCTGACCTCGTTTCTGATCACCAAATCGGCAAGCTCCGAGCAGGCACGCGGCATCATGTTCTGGCTGCTGGGTAACCTCAGCGGCGTGCGCTGGCACTCGGTCTGGCTGGCAGTGCCGACAGTGCTGGTCGGTCTGCTGGTGTGCCTCTGGCACCGGCGAGCGCTGGACGCGTTCACCTTCGGCAGCGACTCGGCGGCGTCACTGGGGATCGCGGTACGCCGCGTGCAGATCATATTGATCACTACCGCCGCGCTGGTCACCGCAGTGATGGTCTCGATTGTCGGCTCCATCGGTTTTGTCGGGCTGGTGATCCCGCACGCGGTACGGATGCTGGTCGGTGTCCGGCATGCTCGGCTGGTGCCGCTGAGTGCCTTGAGCGGCGCACTGTTCCTGATCGCTGCCGATATCCTCTCGCGCACGCTGATCAAGGGGCAGGCGCTGCCGATCGGGGTCATTACCGCACTGATCGGTGCACCGGTCTTCGCTTTGATTCTTATCCGGGGCAACAGCACGCGATGAACGCCTTACCCCATTCGCTCAATGCACCGGTGCTCGGTTGTGCCGGTCTGGGTTATTCGGTACGTGGCGCAGCGCTGCTGCGCGATGTCGACCTGAGCATTGCCGCAGGTGAAACCCTGGCCGTGGTCGGTCCTAACGGCTCGGGTAAATCCACCCTGCTCAAGCTGTTGGCCGGTATTCAGAAGCCGGTCAGCGGCTCGGTCAGCCTGGGCGGGCAAGCACTTGAAGCGTTGAGCCGCAGGGACGTGGCGCGCCTGCTGGCGGTGGTCGAGCAGCAGGCTGAAACCAGCGACGCCGTGACCGTGCTGGATGCCGTCGAACTGGGCCGCACGCCCTGGCTGTCGGCGCTGGAGCCGTGGAGCGCAACGGACGACGCGATCGTTCGCCAGGCGTTGCAGGATGTGGACATGCTGCACCTGCAAAAACGCGCCTGGCACACCTTGTCCGGTGGCGAGCGGCAACGCGTTCACATCGCCCGGGCGCTGGCGCAACGGCCGCAGATCCTTCTGCTGGACGAACCGACCAATCATCTGGACATCCAGCATCAACTGACCATCCTCGGCCTGGTCAGAGCCTTGCCGGTGACCACCGTGATTGCCCTGCACGACCTGAATCAGGCGCTGGACTGCGACCGTGTGGCGGTCATGGAAAAGGGTCGGCTGGTCGCGCTGGGTGCGCCGCTCGAGGTGCTGACCCCGGAACGCCTGCTGAGCACCTTCGGCGTGGTGGCGCACTGGCTGACCGACCCCAGTGACGGGGCGAAGATTCTGCGCCTGCGCTCGCGCTGAAACCACGCCGATGGTCAGTCCGGCACCTGCTGCAATCTGCAACAGGTGCACCGCGCGGTCTCTGCCACTACAATGCGCGCTTTGCCCGCAGCCGGATCCCGTTGCCATGTCGTTACCCAAGCACCACCTGGAATTGCTCAGCCCTGCACGGGATGTGACCATCGCCCGTGAAGCCATCCTGCATGGTGCCGATGCGGTCTATATCGGCGGGCCGAGCTTTGGTGCGCGGCACAACGCCTGCAACGAGGTCAGTGATATTGCCGAGCTGGTCAAATTCGCGCACCGCTATCACGCGCGGATCTTCACCACCATTAATACCATCCTCCATGACGACGAACTGGAGCCTGCGCGCAAGCTGATTCACCAGCTCTACGACGCCGGCGTGGACGCGTTGATCGTGCAGGACCTCGGGGTGATGGAAATGGACATTCCGCCCATCGAACTGCACGCCAGTACGCAAACCGATATTCGCACCCTGAGCCGGGCCAAGTTTCTCGATCAGGCCGGTTTCTCGCAACTGGTGCTGGCCCGCGAACTGAATCTGCAGGAAATCCGCGCAATCGCCGACGAGACCGACGCGGCCATCGAATTCTTCATCCACGGCGCGCTGTGTGTGGCGTTCTCCGGGCAGTGCAATATTTCCCACGCGCAAAACGGCCGCAGCGCCAACCGTGGCGACTGCTCGCAGGCCTGCCGCCTGCCGTACACGCTAAAGGATGATCAGGGTCGCGTTGTGGCCTTCGAGAAGCATCTGTTGTCCATGAAAGACAACAACCAGAGCGCCAACCTGCGTGCGCTGGTGGACGCCGGCGTGCGCTCGTTCAAGATCGAAGGCCGTTACAAGGATGCGGGCTACGTGAAAAACATCACGGCCTATTATCGCCAGCGTCTGGACGAGATTCTCGAAGACCGCACGGACCTCGCACCTGCTTCCAGCGGCCGTACCGCGCACTTTTTCGTGCCGGACCCGGAAAAGACCTTTCATCGCGGCAGCACCGATTATTTCGTCAGCGACCGCAAGATCGACATCGGCGCGTTCGATACGCCGACCTTCACCGGTCTGGCGGTGGGCACCGTTGAAAAGCTCGGCAAGCGCGACCTGATAGCCGTGACCCATGAGCCGCTGTCCAACGGCGATGGCCTCAATGTGCAGATCAAGCGTGAAGTAGTGGGCTTCCGTGCCAACATCGCCGAGCTCAAGGGCGAGTTCGAAGAGGACGGCCAGAAGCGCTGGCGCTATCGCGTAGAGCCCAACGAGATGCCCGCGGGCCTTTCCGGCCTACGCCCTAATCATCCGCTGAACCGCAACCTGGACCACAACTGGCAACAGGCGCTGCTCAAGACCTCGGCCGAGCGTCGTATCGGCGTTCAGTGGCAGGTCACGCTGCGCGAAGATCATTTGAGCCTGAGAGCCACTAGCGAAGAAAGCGTGAGCGTCACCGTCGGCCTCGATGGGCCATTCGGTGCGGCCAACAAGCCCGAGCAGGCGCTGGATCAGTTGCGTGACCTGCTCACTCAACTGGGCACCACGATCTATCATGCCCAGGATGTCAGGCTTGACGCGCCACAGGCGTTCTTCGTACCCAACTCGCAGCTCAAGACCCTGCGCCGCGACGCCATCGAGGCGCTGACCGAAGCCCGTATCAAGGCTCACCCACGTGGTGGCCGCAAGGCCGAGACCACCCCGCCACCGGTGTACCCGGAGTCGCATCTGTCTTTTCTGGCCAACGTCTACAACCAGAAGGCCCGCGACTTCTATCATCGCCACGGCGTACAGCTGATCGACGCGGCCTACGAGGCCCACGAAGAGACCGGCGAAGTACCTGTGATGATCACCAAGCATTGCCTGCGCTTCTCGTTCAACCTGTGCCCGAAACAGGCCAAAGGTGTGACAGGCGTGCGCACCAAGGTCGCGCCGATGCAACTGGTGCACGGTGATGAAGTGCTGACCCTCAAGTTCGATTGCAAGCCTTGCGAAATGCACGTGATCGGCAAGATGAAAGGTCACATTCTCGACTTGCCGCTCCCCGGCAGCGCGGCGGCCAAATCGGTGGTCGGCCACATCACCCCGGAAGACCTGCTCAAGACTGCGCGCCAGCGTTCTCCGCATTGATCGGTACAAGGGTTGGCGCCCTGCCAGCCCCTTTCTGTCTTCTGATAAAGCCCTCTTAAAGAGCGCGCTCCATATGAGTGGTGTTCCACACCGGATCGCTCTCCACATCGGTTACGGCAAAGCCCTGTTTCTCCCAGAAACGAATCGCGCCGGGCAGAAACGGATGGGTATGCAGGTACAGAACCTCGATGCCACCCGCCTCGGCATATTCCCAGAGCGCCTGACACAAGCGGCTGGCCAGCCCGTCGCCACGAAACTCCGGAGTGACGAACAGACGTACGATCTCGACGGTTCTGCGCCCGCGGTAATCGAACTGCGGGAAACGATGGTCGTATGGCAGGTAGCCCACAGCGGCGATGATCTGCCCTTCACTGCGGGCGATCAGAAACTTGCCGTCCTCACCGTTCAGATACACCTGCTCGAAGCCGGCCAGATCGGGCGGAACGGTGACGGTGTCGAGCAAGGGAAAGATCCCGGCGCGGGCACGCATGACGAAATCGACGGTGTGCGGGATCTCGGCGGGGTGTACTTCAGTGATAGTGATGTTCATGAGCACTGACTTATAGAGGAGTTGCAGGGTGATACAAATGTTACGCCAGACCTGGGCTTCTGGACGCACGGCTTAACTATAGAGCAGGCGGTGCGGCGCAGAATTGTGACGCGGAGCGTCACGACAGGCATTCCCACGCGGAGTGGTGTGACCCCCGAAGGTTGGACAATTATCCACCTACGCTGCCTTGGCGGCCTGC